>RDXP01000049.1 GCA_004292865.1 Sphingobacteriales bacterium | reverse complement strand
CAATTCTATAAAAATCCTATTTTTTGGTAAAAAATGATACATTTTTAAAATTTAATTCTCGTTTTCGCACAAATGTTTCCTCCGAAACTTTAGTAATTTAAAAAAACACACTAGATTTCTCTTTTTTTTTGTCAAGAAAAAACAAAAAATATGATTTGTTTTAAAATTTATGTAACAATTTGATAACAAATACATATATATCCTTATAGTAGCAAAATTGTTACACTTTTTACTTGGAATAGTAACATTTAGTTAACAACTTAGTATTACTTTTGTAATGCAACTAAAAATTTGATAAAATGGTACTAGATTTGTTACAACATGCACATAATAGTAGCGATGGGAAATTAAAATGTAAAGGGTGTAAAAAAGAACTTAATCACCGCATACCAAGAGCTGCTTTAGTAAAATATTTGCTTCCGTGGTTACCTTTAAAACATTATAAATGCACCAACTGCTTACGCACCACTTACCGTACTGTACACTAGCTTATATAGGTTAAACAAAACTTTAATAAACAAGCACTTAAAAGTTCTGTTTTTTTTCTCTCATAAAATAAAACAACAGCCTATAAAAAACATATTCATACGTTAGCATTAACAACGTTGTGAAACTATATCATTAGTGCTCATATTTTAAACAAACTAAAGTATGTATAAATCATAAATCATAAATTTTAATTTAAGTATGGCAATTGTGAGAGGCATTTACTTACCTTTGGTGCAATAATTTCGTATGACAATAATTTACAAAAAATGGTGGAAAGTACTAGGCATCGCTTTGGTGTTTTATACTTTAATTGCTGGGTTTTTACTTAAAGTACCCGCCCGCGAAATATTAAACGAAAGCATTCGTAACGTTTATTTTCATGTACCCGTTTGGTTTGCTATGCTCGCTTTATTTGGCATTTCGGTTGTGTATAGCATTAAATACTTGCTTACAGGCAAGCAACAGCATGATTTTGTGGCTGTAGAATCTATAAACACAGGTATTTTATTTTATGTTTTTGGTTTAATAACAGGTATGCTATGGGCCAAATACACTTGGGGCGAGGCCTGGAGTGGCGACCCAAAACAAAACAGTGCAGCCATTGCATTTTTAATTTATTGCGCTTATTTGGTATTACGGTCGTCGGTTGAGGAAGATCAAAAACGAGCTAAAATTTCGGCTATTTACAACATATTTGCTTTTCCTATCATGATAGTTTTGTTGTTTATACTACCCCGATTAACCGATTCATTACATCCCGGTAACGGTGGAAACCCTGCTTTTGGTAAATACGATATGGATAACCAAATGCGTATGGTTTTTTGGCCTGCCTGCATCGGGTGGATTTTTATAGGCATTTGGGTAGCCACCATACGTTACAGAATTAGAAATTTAGAAAACAACTTTTTAGATAAATAATACCAATGAAAAAATTATTTTTAATAATTATAACCCTATTTTTAAACCTTGCGGCCAATGCACAAACCGTAGAAATGGCCGATGTTTTACGCAGTTCGGGCAAAATATACGTGGTAGTAGGTACTATAGCCATAATTTTTGTGGGCTTGGCGGGCTATTTGTTTATGTTGGATAGGCGAGTAACCAAGTTAGAAAAAAGAAAGTAATATGTGTATAAGAAAACGGGTTGCCGATTGATGGTACCTTTTAAGTATGGCTGTAACCATAAAAGCATTATCCTAAAGCCAGCTTATGCAGATAATGCTTTTGGCTACATTACCAGTTACAGAAGCTTGTTTATATACACTTCCTTTGGCAGGAGATAATTATTATCGCCTAAAGCACCACATAAAGGGCTGCAAAAAAACCTCCCCACAAATAGCTTTTGAAAAAAATTAAACAACGATATTAGTTTTTAATCTAACCCCAATTACTAATGGTGTGTTAACTTTACATTTAAAACCTTTACCTATATTTTTTTGTATATTTTCACAAAAAAAATAACATGGCTTTAAAAGTAGTAATTATAGGTAACGGAATTACAGGCATTACCACCGCTAGGCATATTAGAAAACTTAGCAATGCCCATATTACCGTAATATCCGACGAAACAGCCTACTTTTTTTCACGTACCGCCCTCATGTATGTATATATGGGGCATTTAAAATTCGAGCATACACAACCTTACGAAAACTGGTTTTGGAAAAAAAATAAGATAAATTTGGTACAGGCTAGGGTTGATAAAATTGACTTTTTACACAAAAAAATATTGCTGAACGATGCTAGTTTTTTAGATTATGATAAACTGATAATTGCTACTGGCTCGCAACCCCGAACGGTAGATGTACCCGGCCAGCATTTAAAAGGTGTGCAAGGTTTATACCACAAGCAAGATGTGGAACTGATGGAAAAAAACACCGCTGGCATACGCAAAGCAGTAATAATAGGTGGTGGCTTAATTGGGATTGAGATGGCCGAAATGCTACATTCGAGAAACATAGCGGTTGATTTTTTGATACGCGAACAACACTATTGGGCAAGCGTATTGCCTATACCCGAAGCCACAATGATAAGCAAGCATATTGCCGAATATCACATTAATTTACACCCCCAAACCGAGCTAAAGGAAATTATTGGCGATAAAAATGGTGCGGTAAAAAGCATCATCACTAGCGATAATACCGAAATAGAATGCCAATTTGTAGGCATAACCATTGGGGTACAACCCAATGTAAATTTTTTAAAAAACAGCGAAATTGCTATTGATAAAGGTATTTTGGTAAACGAATATTTAGAAACTAATATTACCGATGTATATGCCGCAGGCGATTGTGCGCAGTTTACACATCCCCGTTATAAACACCCCGCCATCGAACAATTATGGTACACAGGTAAAATGCAAGGCGAGGCTTTAGCGCAAACAATATGCGGACATAAAACAATGTATAACAGAGGTGTATGGTTTAATTCGGCTAAGTTTTTGGCTATCGAATACCAAACCTATGGTGCTATGTTTAATACACCTGCCAAAGGCGATACTACTTTTTATTGGGAACACCCCAAAGGAAAAATTGCCATGCGGGCTAATTTTAATGCAAGCAATTTTACCCTTACGGGTTTTAATTTTATGGGCATTCGTTTTAGGCAAGCCGTGGCCGAAAACTGGATAATAGCACAAAAAAATATTTGGGAAGTAATGGAAAATTTGAATGTAGGTTTTTTTGACCCCGAATTTTTTACCAACCACAATCAACCAATTTTAACCAAATTTTTACAGCAATATCCCAAACCTATAGCATGAAAGACGAACAAATATCCATGGCACTTACCGATAATTCGGAGGCAAGCACCCTGCAAAAAACAGGTATTATCTTATTCGCTTCAGGTATTTTATCGGCTATTATTGCACTTGCTGGCGCAGGAAATGCACAGCCTGTATTATTTTTTTGGTTGGCATTTGGCCTAAGCACAGCGGGCGGCTTGCTGTATGCTTATACTTATTTTAAAAATCCTAGTGGCATACAAAACAATGGTATTTTTAAAAATGGAGTAAATAATAGTGGTGTAATAGCTTGGTTAACAGGGCTTGTATTTACTGGGTTTTATATTATTTTATATTGGTTTCCGCAATATTTAGAGGGTTTAATTAGGGCTACCGATACCTTTAGTGTGTTGCTTCGTAACCGCCCTGCCGACCAATGGTTTTTATACGGCACTATTTATACCCTTGCCGTATTGGTAATGGGCATACGGTTTATAGGTAAATATAGGCACAGCCGTTACCAAGTTATCCGTACGCTATCGGTTATGTTTTTTCAAACAGGGTTTGCCTTTTTACTGCCCGCCGTACTTTTGCGCTTAAACCAACCCGAATTTTATTTCTCCTACTTTTGGCCTTTAAAATACAGTTACCTGTTTCCCAACGATGTAAACTATTTTTTAAATTCGGGAGCCGTAGGCTATTTTATGGTTTTTTGGGGAGCCGTAATGACTTTTATTGCCACCCCTTTGCTTACCTATAATTATGGTAAAAGATGGTATTGTTCCTTTGTATGTGGCTGTGGCGGCTTGGCCGAAACCGTAGGCGACCCATTTAGGCAAAATTCCGACAAATCGTTACTGTCTTGGAAAATAGAACGTTACAGCGTACATTCGGTGTTGGTTTTGGTAAGCCTAGCTACTATTTTACTTTGGATAAATTCATATACTAATGGAACTGTGCTGGGCAATTTTTCGGGAAGCTTTGCCAAAAGTTATGGTTTTTTTATTGGTTCGATATTTTCGGGCGTGGTAGGTACAGGCTTTTACCCTATTTTTGGTAGCCGCGTATGGTGCCGTTTTGGCTGCCCTATGGCGGCTATTTTAGGTATTTTTCAACGTTTTAAATCCAAGTTTCGCATCACTACCAATGGTGGCCAGTGTATATCGTGTGGCAACTGCAGTACCTATTGCGAAATGGGAATTGATGTGCGGGCTTATGCCCAAAAAGGCGAAAACATTATCAGGGCCAGCTGTGTAGGTTGTGGAATATGCTCGGCAGTGTGCCCACGTGGCGTATTAAAATTAGAAAACCTGGACGAAAAAGGTAGATTTGAAGGCTATACCAAACCCGAAATCAATTAAAAATAAAATGATTAAACCTTTAGTTTACGTTATTATACCCGCTTACAACGAGGAAAAATCTATAGCAAAAGTAATAGCCCACATACCTCAAAATATTGTCAGCGAAATTATTGTATGTAACAATAACTCTCATGATAATACCGCTACAGTAGCCACCGCCGCAGGCGCAACCGTAGTTTTCGAAGCCAAAGCAGGTTATGGCAATGCCTGCCTTAAAGGCATATCTTACCTAAAAAATAAAGCCCAAGCCAATGATATTATAGTATTTATGGATGCCGATTTCTCGGATTATCCCGAAGATATTATAAAAATTATTGCCCCATTGCAAGCCAATATTGCCGATGTAATAATAGGTAGTCGCAGTTTAGGTAAGCGAGAACGTGGTGCGATGACGGTGCCACAAATATTTGGCAACTGGCTAGCCACACACCTTATTTATATTTTTTACAAGGTTAAATTCACCGACCTTGGCCCATTTAGAGCCATAAAATGGGGGAAACTAATGGCCTTAAATATGCAAGATAAAACCTACGGCTTTACGGTAGAAATGCAGGTAAAAGCCGCAAAACAAAAATTTATTTGCCTCGAGCAAACGCATTGGTACAAGTAAAATTTCGGGAACTGTAAAAGGCGTAATATTAGCAGGCTACAAAATCATTTTTACCATATTTAAAAATATGTAGCTTTGCGCTGATATGTTGTGGCCGTACCTTATTTTATATGTTTATATTTTTACGCTTTCGCTGATTTTAATTTTTAGTATTGGGCAGGCTTATTTGATATATTTTTACCTTCGAAATAAAATACAATCTCCTACGATTCAAAACTTAAAACCTACACAACAACCTTTAGTAACGGTACAATTGCCTTTGTATAACGAAGTTTATGTGGTAGCGCAATTAATTAATGCGGTATGTGCGCTTAATTATCCCATCCAAAAACTAGAAATACAAGTGCTGGACGATTCGGACGATGAATGTTACACCTTAGCACAACAATTGGTAAAAGCCAAGCAAGCCGAAGGCTTTAACATACAACATATATGCCGTAAAATAAATACTGGCTTTAAAGCGGGTGCCTTACAACATGGTTTACAATTGGCCAAGGGCGAGTTTATCGCTATTTTTGATGCCGACTTTATCCCCGAAAAGGAATTTTTAAACCAGCTTTTACCTTTTTTTACACCCAATGTGGGCATG
>RDXP01000048.1 GCA_004292865.1 Sphingobacteriales bacterium | reverse complement strand
AATTAAAAAGTTAAAATTCAAAAAGCTTGTTTAATGTATTAGTTAAAAATTCAAAATTAAAAAGTTAAAATTCAAAAAGCTTGTTTAATGTATTAGTTAGAAATTCAAAATTAAAAAGTTAAAATTCAAAACTTATATGATGTTTAAAATCAAAATAAAAAAACTTGTTTGTTTACTATTAAATTGATACGCAGCAAAGATTTTTTAATTTTTAATTTTAACTTTTGAATTAGTTAATAAAATGGACGAGAAACCGTTTGATATCAAACACAGATGTTACCATTTTTCGAAAGAGGTGGTAAGTCTTATTTCTCAAACCAAGTTTGAAAGAATACATTTTTCGATTTTCGACCAGTTACTTAGAAGTGCAACTTCAATAGGTGCAAATGTAGTTGAAGGGAAATCGGGTAGCTCAAAAAAGGACTTTAGGAATTTTTACACAATAGCATTAAAATCGGCAAACGAAACTAAATATTGGATTTGTTTAATACGAGACACAGAAATAACACAAATTGAAAAAAACAAATTGAACGATTTATTAAAAGAAGCCGATGAACTTTCAAAAATCATTGCTTTTATAATTATAAATCTTTCTAAAACAACATAAATGGTTTTAATTTTGAATTTTAACTTTTGAATTATAAAACCAAACAGGTTTTTAATTTTTAATTTTAACTTTTGAATTAAGTTTGCGTGAGGGATTGCAGCGGTTAGCCCGCAAAAAAGCGGAGAGCAACGAAGCTTTTTGAGGACTACTTGCCTACCGGCAGGCAGGTGAGCGGAAAGCCCGACCCCTTTTCGGGGACACGCCCAAATAAAAAGAAGTGATTTAGCTTTTAAATTAAAAAGCAATTCATCAATTGCCCCGGGCTTTAGCCCGAGGAAAAAAGAATAAAGAAAAAAATAAAAAAAAACATTGAATTTAACTTTTGAATTATCAAGCCATACAGGCTTTTTAATTTTTAATTTTAACTTTTGAATTAAACAAAGTGTCAGATAAAATTAAAGTAACCATAGACGGTATTCCAGTTGAAGTATCTCCAGGAACAACTATACTAAATGCAGCAAGGCAAATTGGCGGCGATATTGTGCCGCCAGCAATGTGCTATTATTCTAAATTAGAGGGTAGTGGCGGCAAGTGCCGTACTTGTTTGGTAAAAGTGAGCAAAGGCTCCGAAAAAGATCCTCGGCCTATGCCAAAACTAATTGCCAGCTGCCGTACAACGGTAATGGACGGTATGGAGGTGCAAAATATTACATCGCCCGAGGTAGTTGAAGCCCGCAAAGGTGTGGTAGAAATGTTACTGATTAACCACCCGCTAGATTGCCCCGTGTGCGACCAAGCAGGCGAATGCCATTTGCAAGATTTAGCTTTCGACCACGGCAGCCAAGCCACCCGTTACGAGTTCGACCGACGAACGTTTGATAAAATAGATATTGGAGATAAAATTCAATTGCACATGACACGCTGCATTTTATGCTACCGCTGTGTTTTTGTGGCCGACCAAATTACCAATACCCGTTTACACGGAATTTTAGGTCGTGGCGACCATTCCGAAATTTCTACCTATATATCCAAAGCAGTTGATAACGATTTCTCGGGCAACGTAATAGATGTTTGCCCCGTAGGTGCATTAACCGATAAAACCTTCCGTTTTAAAAACCGAGTGTGGTTTACCAAACCTGTTGAAGCACATTGCGATTGCGATAAATGCAGCGGTAAAGTAACCCTTTGGTACAAAGGCGACGAGGTTTTAAGAGTAACTGGCCGTAAAGATACCTATGGCGAAGTAGCCGATTTTATTTGTAACACTTGCCGTTTCGATAAAAAAGCAACAAGCGATTGGGTGATAGAAGGCCCTACAAAAGTTGCCCGTACATCGGTAATTAACAGCAACCATTACGATACTTTGCAACCGTTACCTGTAATTAAAAAGAATTTGGTGCTTATGGCAGCCAATAAAGTTGAATTTGAAAAAGCCGTAAAATAGGAATGGAACTCGCATTTTTAATAGAAAAAGTTGCCGTAGTGGTAATATTGTTTGTACTAACGCTAACCATAGCCGCTTACAGCACCCTGGCCGAACGTAAAGTTGCCGCCTTTTTACAAGATAGGGTAGGCCCCGATAGGGCTGGACCTTTTGGCGTTTTCCAACCCCTTGCCGATGGTGGTAAAATGTTTTTTAAGGAAGAAACTACACCCAATGGCGCCAACAAATGGCTGTTTATTGCCGGCCCATCTTTGGCTTTGCTCACCTCGTTTTTGGGGAGTGCCGTTATCCCGTGGGGGCAGCCCATTAATTTTTTTGGTAGGATAGTTCCGCTTCAAGTTACCGATATTAACGTAGGCATTCTTTATATTTTTGGCGTAGTATCGTTAGGCGTTTACGGCATTATGATAGGTGGCTGGGCATCAAACAACAAATATTCGCTAATGGGAGCGGTACGTGGCGCATCGCAAAATATCAGTTACGAAATTGCTATGGGCTTATCTATCATAGCTTTACTATTGGTTACCAACTCGCTTAGTTTTAAAGTAATTGCCGAGCAACAACACGGCATCAACTGGAATTTTTGGTACCAGCCTTTAGGTTTTTTGATTTTTTTAGTCTGCGCTTTCGCCGAAACTAACCGTGTGCCCTTCGATTTACCCGAATGCGAAACCGAGCTAATAGGCGGCTACAATACCGAATATTCGGGCTTTAAAATGGGTGCTTATATGTTTGCCGAATACATCAATATGTTTGTATCATCGGCGGTGATGGCAACCCTATATTTTGGCGGTTACAATTACCCAGGTATGGATTTTGTGAACCAACATTTAGGTACAACTTGGGGGCCGCTAGTAGGCGTAGCCGTTTTGTTGGGTAAAATATTGGCCTTCATTTTCTTTTTTATGTGGGTGCGCTGGACGGTGCCACGTTTCCGGTACGACCAGCTGATGAACCTAGGATGGAAAATCCTCATCCCATTAGCCATAGCCAACATTGTAATAACGGCTTGTGTAATTACATTTTTTGATAAATTTTAAAATATTTTTTCCCTTTCGGGGGATGTTAAAAACATACAAATGGAATCGTTAAGCGGAAGAAAAAAAGTTTTAGAACAAAAACCAATGACCTTTATGGAGCGCATTTATTTGCCTGCCATTTTTAAAGGTATGGGCATAACTTTTATGCATATGTTCAAGAAAAAAGAAACTACCTATTACCCCGAACAAGAACGTGAGTTTTCGGAAAACTGGCGTGGTATGCACTCGCTAAAGCGGGATGAAAACGGCAAAGAACGCTGCACCGCCTGTGGTTTATGTGCGCTAAGTTGCCCCGCCGAAGCTATTACAATGACATCAGCCGAAAGGCAAAAAGGCGAAGAACACCTTTACCGAGAAGAAAAATACGCCGCCGTTTACGAAATTAATATGTTGCGTTGCATTTTTTGTGGCCTTTGCGAAGAAGCCTGCCCCAAAGAAGCTATTTATTTAGACGGCCCAATTGTACCATCGGAGTTTTTACGTAAAGATTTTATTTACGGAAAAGATAAACTGGTTGAATTATCCATCACCGACCTAGAAGCCCAAAAAGGTGTTTTAGCATAATCGCAAAAGGATGTATAAATGTTTAGACAAAAATTTTACCTTTGCCCATCAAAATTTAGGCAATATTTTTTATCATAATTAAATGATTTTATTTTACCTCGTTTCGCTTTTAACAATCACGTTTTCGTTGTTGGTAATTTTTACCAAAAACCCCATTTATAGCGTATTGTATTTAATAGCCACATTTTTTACGTTTACCATTCACTACGTTTTATTAAACGCCCAATTTTTGGCGGTGGTAAATTTTATTGTGTATATGGGAGCCATTATGGTGCTGTTTCTGTTTGTTTTAATGTTAATGAATTTAAACAAAGAAACCGAGCCAATGAAATCAAACCTTATAAAAATTATTGCTGTAATTGCTGGCGGAAGTTTGCTGGTTACGCTCATAGGCTCGTTTAAACAACTAGATGCACTGGGCATAAGCACCATAAATAAACCCGAAATTGGCTTGGTAGAAAACTTAGGTAAAGTGCTTTTCAGCGATTTTTTATTGCCTTTCGAGGTGTCATCAATATTACTGTTATCGGCTATGGTGGGTGCAGTTTTACTAGCTAAAAAAGATAAAACAGATAATGGATAATTTTGTAAGCAGCATACAAACTGTACCGCTAAACCACTACTTAATTTTGAGTAGTATAATTTTTACTATTGGCGTTATTGGCGTATTAATCCGCAGAAATGCGATTATCATTTTTATGTCGGTAGAGTTGATGTTAAACGCTGTAAACCTGTTACTAACGGCATTTTCGGCTTATTATGGCGATGCTGCTGGGCAGGTTTTTGTGTTTTTTATTATGGCTTTGGCTGCCGCCGAAGTAGCCGTAGGTTTGGCCATAATTGTAATGGTTTACCGCAATACCAGTTCGGTAGATATAAATATTTTAAACAGATTGAAGTGGTAATTTTTGTTGCACAATGATAAATTTAGCGTGGTTAATTCCAATATTTCCTTTACTTGGTTTCGTTATCAACGGATTAGGTAGAAACCTTTTCCCAAAATTTGTAATTGGTGCATTGGCCACTTTGGGCGTAATGTTACCTTTTGCCATAAGTTTGGGCATATTTTTTGAGTTTACCGGCCCCGAAGCCGTAATTATTCCCCTTTTCGATTGGATAAAAGTAGGTAGCTTAAACATTCCTTTCTCGTTCCAGATAGATCAATTGAGCATTTTAATGTTGTTGATTATAACGGGTATAGGTTCGTTAATACATATTTATTCAATGGGTTATATGAGCCACGATGCTGGCTTTGGTAAGTTTTTTGCCTACCTCAACCTGTTTATTTTCTTTATGTTATTGCTGGTTTTAGGCTCAAACTATATCATTATGTTTATAGGTTGGGAGGGCGTAGGTTTATGTTCGTACCTATTAATTGGTTTTTGGTACACCAATGGCGCTTATGCTGATGCTGCCAAAAAAGCCTTTATTATGAACCGTATTGGCGATTTAGGTTTTTTAATTGGCGTATTTTTAATTGTGGCTACCTTTGGTTCGGCTACTTTTGCTGATATTTTTCCGCAAGCACAAAACATAGTTTCGGGCGACGCTACTTTAACCTTAATAACTATTTTGTTGTTTATAGGTGCAACGGGTAAATCGGCACAGTTGCCACTATTTACTTGGCTACCCGATGCAATGGCTGGGCCAACCCCAGTATCGGCATTAATACACGCTGCAACAATGGTAACGGCAGGTATTTATATGATAGCCC
>RDXP01000047.1 GCA_004292865.1 Sphingobacteriales bacterium | reverse complement strand
TATCGGCAGGCAACCATTTGGTGCTGACCAACATCGGTAACTATAATGGCATCGCCATTGGTTAATAAGTTAAGTTGATGAATAACTTCGCCCATTGTTAATTCTCCCGATTGGGGATGTAACTCGGGTGTTATTAATTCGTCAATCTCTATCTGATTTAAAGCCCTAAATTTAGCCAACCAATCGTCGTGTTTTTTCTCATCCACCAGTTGGGTAAGTAAAGGCAATGTTTCTTTACAATCGCCCCACACGGGTACGGTAGTTTTTACGTTTTTATCAATTTCGGCAGGGTCGATATCTAAATGTATCACTTTTGCTTGCTTGGCATATTTATCTAGTCGACCAGTTACACGGTCGTCGAACCGCATACCAATGGCAATTAACACATCGCATTCGTTGGTTAAAACGTTAGGCCCGTTGTTGCCATGCATACCTAACATACCCACGTTTAGCGGATGATTGGTGGGTATTGCACCTACACCCATAATTGTCCAGGCGGCAGGTATGCCAGTTTTTTCTACAAAGGCTTTAAACTCTGCTTCGGCATTACCTAATAAAATACCTTGCCCAAAAAGTATGAAAGGTTTTTTGGCACTGTTAATTAACTCTGCAGCTTGCTCAATATAATTGGTTCTGATGATGGGTTTTGGGCGGTAGCTTCTTATGTGTTCGCATTTTACGTAACCCTCAAAATCTACTTTTTGTATTTGTGCATTTTTGGTAATATCAATTACTACCGGGCCTGGGCGGCCTGTGCGGGCAATGTAAAATGCTTTTGCCAATACCTCGGCAATTTCCGAGGCATCGGTAACTTGGTAATTCCATTTGGTAATGGGCGTAGTTATGTTAATTACATCGGTTTCTTGAAAAGCATCGGTACCTAATAAATGTGCAAAAACTTGGCCTGTAATACATACCATTGGGGTGCTATCTATTTGCGCATCGGCAATGCCCGTAATTAAATTGGTAGCACCGGGGCCGCTAGTGGCAAAAACTACACCTACTTTTCCCGAACTGCGGGCGTAACCTTGTGCGGCGTGTGTTGCACCTTGCTCGTGACGCACCAAAATATGTTTTAATTTATCGGTATAATCGTACAAAGCATCGTAAATGGGCATAATTGCGCCACCTGGGTAGCCAAAAATAGTTTCTACACCTTCTTCAATTAAACCTTTTAACAATATTTCGGACCCGCTAATATTTTGGGTAACGGCGGCCACTGTTTGCGTATTTTGTGCTGTTTTTATTTCAAGAGTTTCCATTGCTCGGTTGTTTTTAAATTAATTTTTATTGGTTTTAAAGCCAATACGTTCTCTGTTTTCCCATTTTGTTTGGGCGGCTCGTTTATCTATTAAGTTTTCAATAGCTTCGTATAAATGGTTAAGTTGCGCATCGTGTTCGCCTACACGTTCTATAATATCTGATAATTGCGTTTTAATATCTCCTTGATTTATTACTATTTTTCTAACATCAACAAAAGCCCGCATAATGGCAATATTCATATTTATGGCTTTATCGCTGCTTAAAACTCCACTTAGCATTGCTACGCCTTGTTCGGTAAAAGCGTAGGGTAAAAAATCTTTGCTCCTGTGTTTTTGTGAACCGGTCACAATTTGTGATGGGTTGGCTGTATGGCTATCATTAGAGCTAAAGGTTTGTATTTCAACTACAGATAATATATCCTGATACTCAATTGAGGTTAGTTGAAACATAAAATCATCTGGAAAACGTTTAATATTTCGTTTTACAGCTTGGTTTAAAACCCTAGTTTCCACCTCGTATAAAGCGGCTAAATCAAAATCTAACAATACACGTTCGCCTCGTATATCGTAAATTCTGTTTTGTATGCTTTTTATAATTTGCATTGGGATTTTAATTTAGCTGAGAATAATAAATTAATCTTCGTCGGTAACGCAACCTTCGGCAGCATTTTTTACCTGTTTTAAATATTTGTACAACACACCACTTTTTACTGGTGGCTCGGGTTGTATCCAATTTGCTCGGCGTTGTGCCAACTCTTCATCGCTAATTAAAACGTTTATAGAATTATCTAAAGCACTAATTTCTATCAAATCATCATCGTTAATAATACCAATATTGCCACCTTCAACAGCTTCGGGGGTGATATGACCCACCACAAAACCGTGTGTACCGCCAGAAAAACGACCATCGGTAATTAAAGCTACCGAAGCACCCAAACCAGCACCGTAAATTGCCGATGTTGGTTTTAACATTTCGGGCATACCCGGTGCGCCTTTTGGCCCAACATTACGTATAACCACTACATCGCCAGCTTTTACTTTACCGCTGCTAATGCCGTGTATCAACTCAAACTCGCCATTAAAAACTCGGGCTGGACCTTTAAAACTTTCGCCCTCTTTGCCCGATATTTTGGCTACCGAGCCCAATGGCGCAATATTACCGTACAGCATTTGCAGGTGTCCAGTTTGTTTAACTGGGTTTTCTATCGGGAAAATTACTTTTTGGGTTTCGAACTCTAAATCGGGTACACCCGCAACGTTTTCGGCCAAAGTTTTGCCAGTAACGGTTAGGCAATCGCCGTGAATTAACCCTTTTTTTAATAAATATTTTAACACAATGGGCATACCGCCAATGGCGTGTACATCTTCCATCATATAGTTTCCGCTTGGTTTTAAATCGCCCAAAACGGGTATCACATCGCTTATGGCCTGAAAATTCTTTAAACTTAAAGGCACACCTACCGATTTTGCCATCGCAATTAAATGCAGCACCGCATTGGTTGAGCCGCCTAAAACCATAATGGTAACAATGGCATTGTGGAAAGATTTTGCCGTCATAATATCTTTAGGCTTAATATCTTTTTCCAATAAAATACGCATTGCTTTGCCCGCAGCGAAACATTCGGCTTTTTTTTCATCGCTTAAAGCGGGATATGATGAACTGTAAGGTAAGCTCATACCCAAAGCTTCGATGGCCGATGCCATTGTATTTGCCGTGTACATACCACCACAAGCGCCAGCACTTGGGCAAGCATTTTGTATAACACCTTGGTAATCTTCTTCAGAAATGTTATTGGCCAATTTTTGTCCCAAAGCCTCGAAAGCCGAAACAATATTTAACGTTTGGCCTTTGTAATGGCCAGAATGTATGCTGCCGCCGTAAACCATTATTGCTGGGCGGTTTAACCTGCCCATTGCCATTATAGCACCAGGCATATTTTTATCGCATCCCGGTAGGGCAATAACGCCATCGTAGTAGTGGCCACCACAAACGGTTTCGATAGAGTCGGCAATTAAATCTCTGGAAACTAACGAGTAACGCATACCTTCGGTGCCGTTGGTTATGCCATCGCTAATGCCAATGGTGTGAAACATTAAGCCCACCAAATCGCTATCCCAAACTCCTTTTTTAACAATTGCAGCCAAATCGTTAAGGTGCATATTGCAGGTATTGCCATCGTAACCCATACTTACAATGCCTACTTGGGCTTTTGCCAAATCTTGTTTAGTTAAGCCAATTCCGTAAAGCATAGCTTGCGATGCAGGTTGTGTGGGGTCTTGCGTAAGGGTTTTGCTGTATTTATTTAATTCCATTGTTGTTTATATTAATACTTCGTAATTGTTTTTATCCATTACCAAACTGCGGTAAGCTCGTTTTAAAATTGCACCCAAAGTATCCTGAAAAGGCATTTCGAAAACGGTATCGTCCACCGATTCGATACCTATAACCTCGGTAGCGGTACCACATAAAAATGCGCCATCGGCGGCTTTTAAATCGGCAGCGGTAAAGTGTTTTTCTTGCACATCAATTTCTAAAATAGAACTTATAGACATGATGGTTTTGCGGGTAATGCCCGGTAAAATATTGCCAACGGGCGGTGTATATAATTTACCATCTTTTTCGATAAAAATATTTGCCCCTGGCGATTGTGCCACAAAACCTTGGCTATCTAATAGCAAGGCTTCATCTAACCCTTGTTCTTTTGCGGCTATGGCAGCTAAAGTAGAGTTTACATAGTTGCCTGTTATTTTATGTTCGATAAGGGATGATTTTGCATCGGGTTTTTGGTACGATGAGATGCAGGTTTTCAATAATTTATCGCCAAAATAAGAATCCCACTCCCAGGCCATTAACATAATGTGTGTTCCAGTAGGTTTCGATAGCGACATATTAGGGTCGGCATATACAATGGGGCGAATGTATGCGTTACCTAGGCTATTGGTATCTAATAACTTGTAGGCATCTTCTATTAATTGTTTAATTTCCCAAGTAAAAGGTAAATTAATTTTTTGGCAAGATGCTTTTAAACGTTCAAAATGCTGGCGGGCTTTAAAAAGCCTAATGCCGTTTTCGGTTTGGTACGACCGTATGCCATCAAAAACGCCCAAACCATAATGTAATGTTTGGCTAAATGGGGTAACCTCAGCGTTTTTTAAACTCTTAAATTCCCCATCAAGGTAAACAATTGTTTTTTTATTGTAGTACGACATTTGATTTATGATTTTGGATTTGTGATTTTGGATTGCTTGTTTAATGTAAAACTTGTTTTGATTTATGATTTTAGATGTGTGATTTATGATTGCCTGTTTAGTGTAAGCCTAGTTTTGATTTATGATTTTGGATGTGTGATTTATGATTGCCTGTTTAATGTAAACCTAGTTTTGATTTGTGATTTTGGATTTGTGATTTGTGATTTTACACCTTTAAAAAACGTAACATTTTTAATGAAAAAATTGCTTTTGTAACAAATATATTTAGCGGTATAAAACATTTTTTTTAGTTTATATTTTTACTTGGTTTGAAATCTCAATGTAGGGTGTATTATGATGTAAATCAATAAAAAAATAAAAAAAAATTATATTCTGCCATTTTACGCCTCGGCAAATTATATTTTACAATAAACCTTATTTCAAGTCCATTCAGTTAAATAAATAGACTAAACTTAAAAACGGTATTTGGTTCAAATTATCGGATTTGTACAAAAAAAGCAAATTTCTGCTTAAAAGCGATAATGCTCCCGAAAAAGTTTAAAAGAAAAGGTGTATTTGTTGAGTACGTAAATAAATGGAATTATTTGGCAATATGTTGCGATAAAGAGGCTAATTTAAAACGCCAAAAAAATAAAAATAACAAGCAAAATCTTCTATTTCAAAAACTCATTTTTAATAAACAACACACTTGCTTCGCAGGCTTTTAATAAATATGGTGGTAAATAATTTTGAGTGTAAGGGTGATGGGCACCAAAAACGTGGTTGGCACCATCTATTTTTAAGATTTTTACTTTAGGATTTAGTAAAACAAAATTTTCGGCAACGCTTATATTCACATTAACATCATCGGTACCATGTATAATAA
>RDXP01000046.1 GCA_004292865.1 Sphingobacteriales bacterium | reverse complement strand
AAACCTGTACCTACTACAATAATATCGTACTTACGTTTATTGGCAGGGTTTACCAGTTTTAAATCGAACTTATGCTTGCTCCATTTTTCGGCCAAGGGGCCAGCCGGTATTTTTGAATTTAACATTTTTTATGTGTTTTATTTTGAGGATTTAGGCATCGCCGCTAAGGCGATAATTAAAACCTGTTATACAATTATTTAAAAAAGAAATATAATGGCATGCTTGCAAACCCTATGGGTATAAGTATTGAAAACACCCAAACGCCAATAAAGTTTATTAAAGGTTTATATTTACTATGGTTCCAGCCTAGGGTTTGAAATGCGCTAGAAAAACCGTGTACCAAGTGAAACGACATGGCCAACATGGCCAATACGTAAAACAATACCAAATACCATTCTTTAAATTCGGTGGCTACTTCTTTATATAAATTTTTTGATTTTGTAATTTCGATACCATTGGTTACATAGTTTACATAGCCAGTATAATCGGCTGCGGAAATTTCGGTGGTGGTGGTTTTGCCGGTGTTTAAATCGGTTTCGTATTTTACGTAAGGCGTTTCGCCCCAGTGGTACTCGTACCAAAAACTGCTCATGTGCGATACAATGAATAGTAAAAGTATGGTACCTAACACGCCCATGTTACGAGATGACCATATACTGCCATTACCCGATTTTTGGGCGTAAGCCACTGGCCTTGCTTTTTTGTTTTGGATAGTGATAAATAACGCAAAAACACTGTGTACAATTATTGAACTGTACAGTAAATACGATACTACTTTAATGGGTGTAAAGTGTGTCATAAAATGCGCATACTGGTTAAATGCCAAGCCTTCATCGTTTTTAAACAGGGCTAAATTACCTGTTAGATGCACAATTAAGAAAGAACATAGGAATAAACCGGTTAAACACATAATTAGTTTTTTCCCTAATGTGGAGGAAAATGTACTCGAAAAATTGCTCATTATTTTGGTTTGATTATGTTTTGTTATTTTTTTGTAAAAGTATTTATAATATAGCTATAAGTGTAGCTAAGTTTTATAAAGGGGTATTTTTTTATTTATTTAGAAACATTCTAATATATACAAAAAAAGATGTTGCTTTAGTAAAATGGGAATTTAATTCGATTTTTTGTTTAAAAAAACCTTATGCTATTCTTTTTGATGAAATAACAGCGTTTTATTATGTCAAATTAGCTAGTTTTACTTTTTTAGAATAGCATAAAATCAATAAATCTTATGACCCTATCCCAACGAGATGTAGCCCTAATTTGGCACCCATATACCCAAATGCTAACCGCCGATGCGCCCATTGGAATCGTAAAAGGTGAGGGGGCGTATTTGATTACCGAAAATGGCGAAAAACTTATTGATGCCATATCGTCGTGGTGGGTAAATATACATGGACATGCGCATCCATATATTGCGCAAAAAGTGTATGCGCAGTTACAAACTTTAGAACATGCAATTTTTGCAGGTTTTACGCACCTAGGGGCGGTGGACTTGGCCGAAAAAATAATAAGCATTTTGCCTAGTAAACAGCGCAAAGTTTTTTATAGCGATAATGGTTCAACGGCGGTTGAAGTGGCGTTAAAGATGAGTTTACAATTTTGGAACAATCAAAACCAAAAACGCCTAAAAATTTTGGCTTTCGAAAACGCTTACCACGGCGATACCTTTGGTGCTATGGCGGTTAGTGGGCGCAGTGCGTTTACCGCTCCGTTTGATGCCTTACTGTTTGATGTGATTTTTATACCTACACCCAATGTTAATAACATAGAAGATATTAAATCACATATTACACATCATAAATCAGATATAGCTTGTTTTATTTTCGAACCTTTGGTACAGGGAGCCAGCGGTATGCTTATGTACGAAGCATTGTATTTAGATGAGCTAATTGCCCATTGCCATAACCAAAATATACTTACCATAGCCGATGAGGTAATGACGGGTTTTGGCCGTACCGGCAAATTATTTGCCACAGATTACCTAAAGCATAAGCCCGATATGATGTGTTTTTCGAAAGGCATAACAGGCGGTACCATGCCCCTAGGTTTAACCACTTGTAGCCAGCCTATTTACGATGCTTTTTTATCTAACGATAAGCTAAAAACGCTATTTCATGGGCATTCGTTTACCGCCAACCCTGTGGCTTGCGCAGCGGCATTGGCAAGTTTTGATTTATTAATGCAGCCCCAAACAATGCAACATATAAGCCGAATTACGGCTCAGCACCATGCCTTTAAGCTAAAAATACAGCAGCATCCTAAATTAAAAAATGTACGACAAACAGGAACTATTTTAGCTATCGAATGGCAAAACAATACCGATACATCGTATTTTAGCGATTTACGAACGCAGCTCTATAATTTTTTTATCTCTAAAAATATTATATTGAGGCCTTTAGGAAACATTATTTATATTTTACCGCCATATTGCATTAGCGAAAGCGACCTTGCTTATATTTACCAACAAATAGAAGAAGCACTCGAAATTTTTTAAAAATGAATTTTACTTACTTACTTGATACCATTATAAGCCAACCCAGCATCCACGCCAAGTGGTTAAATACTTTGTCGTTTATGGAAAACGCTGGTGCTCGCAAAATTTCGGCATCGGAGGATAAACAAAACGTAAATATGATTATATTAAAACATGCCGCCGAAGAACATCGCCATGCTTATTATTTAAAAAAGCAACTCGCCAAAGTGGGCGATAACCACTGCCCAACCTACCACAACCAGTTTTTAATAGCCCCAGCCCATAGCAAATATTACTTGGCTATATTAGATGTATTGGTGTGTAAATATTTAAAAAAACAATTGGGCTTAGCCGGCTCGGCATTAAAATTTACCGCCTATTTATTAGTTACTTACGCTATTGAAGTACGAGCAGATGAATTGTACCCCATATACCAGCAGGCCTTGGATAAGGCAGAAAGCAAGGTAACCGTAAAATCAATTATTTTAGAAGAGGAGGGGCATTTAGAAGAAATGATTGGGCAATTGAAACAGTTTTCGCCCGATTGGGAAACCCATGCAGCCATTGCGCTAAACTTTGAAAACGTACTTTTTGATGATTGGCTGGCGGCATTAGGAAAAGAGGTTTTAGGCGAATAATAAGGATGGTTTTACCTAAAATATTTTATTAAAATTATTTCCGTTTTAATTGGATAATTGCCCAGTCCACACAAATTATAATCAGCACCCTTTTACGTATTAATTTTAAAATTTACGTTTTATTAAAAAAACTTTATGAAAACACTAATCATCGCTTTATTTGTAGCCTTTTTTGGTTTAAACGTTAGCAATAATCACTTAAAAAAAGCAAGCAATAGTGGCTTTGATACAATTATTAACAACCTCCCAGTAAAGCTATACATCCTTAAAAATAAAAATATAGAAGCCAAAATTACCAATTACGGTGGCCGATTGGTAAGCCTACAAGTACCCAATAGAAAACGCAAAATGGTAAATGTGGTAGTAGGTTTTTTATCAATGAGTAATTATATAAAAGCTACCGAACCTTATTATGGAGCTACCATTGGCAGGTATGGCAACCGTATTGCCAAAGGTAAGTTTACATTAAATGGCAATAGTTATACCCTTTTTAATAACAACGGCCCCAATACACTTCACGGTGGCAAAGTGGGCTTTCAGTACGTGATATGGGCTGCCCAACAGCCTAACGATAGCACCTTGGTTTTAAAATATTTAAGCAAAGATGGCGAAGAAGGTTACCCAGGCAACTTAAACGTTACCGTAACTTATAGCGTATGCAGCGGCCAAGGTTTAAAAATAGAATACCAAGCCACCACCGATAAACCCACCGTAATAAACCTTACCAACCACGCTTTTTTTAACCTTAACGGCGAAGGTAGCGGTACAATTTTAAACCATTTTTTACAAATTAATGCCGATAAATATACACCTGTTGATAGCACCTTAATCCCCACGGGGAAATTAGAAAATGTAAAAAATACCCCATTAGATTTTACAAAATTTACCAAAATAGGTGCTCGTATAAATGCTAAAAATAAGCAAGTAATTTACGGCAATGGTTACGACCATAACTACGTATTGGGCACAAAGAAAAAATGGGGGTTAAACCACGCTGCCACAATTTATGGAGATAAAAGTGGTATTCAATTAAATGTTTACACCACCGAACCCGGAATGCAATTTTATAGCGGCAATTTTATGGCAGGTAGCAACACATTTAGCAATGGGATTAAAGATAATTGCCGAACCGCTTTTTGTTTAGAAACCCAGCATTTTCCTAACTCGCCCAACCAAGCAAATTTTCCAACAACAACTTTAAAACCTAGCGAAGTATTTAAAACCATGTCGCTATATAAATTTAGTGTAAAACCCTAAGCAAACCATTGCCCGAAGCCAAAAAAATATGCAAATAACCTACCGCCCTTACCAACTGCAACTAAAACATCCGTTTACTATTTCGGGTTTTAGCCGCACTGCCACACCCATACTTTTGCTCGAAATTAAATACCAAAACTACACAGGTTACGGCGAAGCATCAATGGTGCCTTACTTGGGCGAAAGCATTGAAACAGCCACCCAGTTTTTAAATAAAATAGATTTAAGTAGCTTTAGTTTCCCATTTAAAATGGATGAAATAATAGCTTATTTAGATAATATATCATTGGGCTTACCCGCCATAAAAGCCGCTATTGATATTGCTTTACACGATATTACAGGCAAAATATCCCAACAACCTTGCTATAAAATTTATGGTGCAAACCCAGCATCAATGCCCCTAACCAGTTATACTTTAGGTATGGATGAACCCGAAGTTATGCTACAAAAAGCCAACGATGCCATAGCTTTAGGTTTTAAAATCCTAAAAATAAAACTAGGCAGTGCCAACGATAAACTATTGATAAACACCGTACGTTCGGTAACTAATTTACCCCTTTACGTGGATGCCAACCAAGGCTGGCAAACCAAAACAGAAGGTTTAGCAATGGTAAATTGGCTGGCTGGCCAAGGCGTAGTTTTGGTGGAGCAACCTATGCTAAAAACCAATACCGAAGGAAATAAATATATTACCCAGCACAGCCCCATACCCATAATTGCCGACGAAGCCGTACAACGCCTACCCGATGTAGCCAAAGCCGCAGGCAATTACCACGGCATAAACATCAAATTAATGAAATCGGCGGGAATGTACGAAGCCCATTTAATGCTACTAAAAGCCCGCGAATTAGGTTTAAAAGTGATGATTGGCTGCATGAGCGAAACCAGCATTGCCACCTTGGCCGCCGCTACATTAGCGCCATTATGTGATTTTGTGGACTTAGATGGCCCATTTTTAACTACAAATAATCCGTATCAAACCCCAAA
>RDXP01000137.1 GCA_004292865.1 Sphingobacteriales bacterium | reverse complement strand
TTTTCGCCGTCCTCTAATTTAAGCTGTATAAATTGAGCCTCGGTAATGCACAAATGTAGCGCACCTGTATCTACTAAACTTTCTACGGTTATACTATCTAAATCAGGGTATCGGGGGTTTGATAATTTAATATTTGTTTTAACTATGCCCATGGTTTTTACGTTTTTAACAAATATAAATGATTAAAATTTAATTTCGATAGGTATTTTTTACCGTATTGTGTTTTGTATTACGTTTCTAAATAGTTTTTTAAAACAAAAACAGCAGGGCATGATGGTAATTAATATATGTTTTATATATTTACTTTTACCAATAAAAATCGCAGATGGCTTATCAAGAAAAACAAGTAAACAAGCTATACTATCCAATAGGCGAAGTAGCCGAAATGTTTGAAGTAAATACTTCTTTGATACGTTTTTACGAAAAAGAGTTTAGTATATTACAGCCTAAACTTAATGCTAAGGGTAACCGTTTATTTAGGCCCGAAGATGTAGAAAACCTTAAAGTTATTTTTAACCTTATTAAAAACAAAGGTTATACTTTGCAAGGGGCAAAAGATTTTTTAAAAGATAATAGCGATAGTGCCAAAGAAAATATAAGGGTAATTACTTCGTTAGAAAAAATGAAAGCCTTTATGCTTGATTTACAAGCGCAGTTGTAAAATAAATATGCGTTACCAAATGGAAATAAACTTAGCTTTTTAGCCCCCCCGTACCTGATGCCTATCCTCTACCAAAAAATCCTGTTTATTATCAACCACAAATCGGGTAAAACGCAATTAAAAGATTTAGAAAAAAATATAAATATACATGCCCAGCAAAATGGCTACGATTGTTGCCTATATGTGGTAGGGGATGAGCCTATAAATGGTATTTTAAAAAGTATCGAATATTTTGAACCCGAAGTGGTGGTGGCCGTTGGTGGCGATGGTACTGTAAATATGGTGGCTTCGGTAATAAAATTTACGGCAATAAAGCTATTAATTATACCTTATGGTTCGGCTAATGGCATGGCCAAAGAACTAAATATACCTGCAAGTATTGCCGATTGTTTAGAATTATTAAATCCCCGTAAGGCCACACTTAAAAATTTAGATTTGTTGCTTATTAACGGAAAAAATGTTATACACCTAGCCGATGTAGGTTTAAATGCCCGTATTGTTTACCGTTTTCAAAAAGGTAAAACACGTGGTATGCTATCTTACGCTAAACATTTACTGAGCGAAATTTTATTACTGGGCTATAAAAAGTTTACGATTACCCTTAACGGCAATACAGTACGCACATTAAAGGCGGTATCTTTAACATTTGCCAATGCCACCAAGTATGGTACAGGTGCGGTTATTAACCCTGATGGGGTATTAAACGATGGCTGGTTTGAGATTTGCGTGGTAAAACCTTTTCCCAAAATAAAAATATTTACTTTGGCCTTGCAAATGTTTAGAAATCGGTTAAAATATTCGGAGTATTTCGAAGTATTGCAATGCCAAAAAGCGGTAGTTCGTACGTCTAAAAAAATAACTTTACAGTACGATGGGGAGGTGTTTGGCGATGTAAAAGAAATAAAAATAGCTATGCAAAAACATGCTTTACAGGTTATTGTTCCTATTTTGCCCATAAATCCACGTTTCGTACACTAGCTCGCCTTTAGGGTTTTCATCATCCACAATAATGGCTTCGGCTTTTACCGATAAATCGGCAAAAAACTTTAATTTAAAAAAGCCTTTGGCAGCCAAGCCAAATTTAGAATATTTGCCCTGTAACACATAGGTAGATTTAGAGGCTGCCCCACTTACAATAAAATGGTTGTTGTGCCTTTTAATGTATTGTAAATTATGCTCGTGGCCACAGGCGTAAATTAAATTGTCGTGTTTTTCGAAAATAGCTTTTAAGCGCAGGCGTAATTGCCTAAATAAGGGGTGCGAAATATCTTCTTTGGCACCAAAAAACTTACGGTACATGGGTAACACAGAGCCTACAAAGGGGAGGGGTAAAAAAGCATTTTTTTTATACAGAGTAAGGGGGAATAAGTGGTGCTGTAAGCTGTATTTGCCACCGTGTAACGATTCGCTGTAAATAGGGTAATGCCCCAAAATGAGTACCCGTTTATGTTTGTTTTTTTCTAAAATAGCAGTAAGTTTTATAAAAAAATCGTTTTCGGTTTCTACGCCACAGCCTTGTTTTTGGCCAATAGGCCTGTAGCCCTCTTGTAACCACCATTGCGTATTAATGGCAACAATGCTAAGTTGTGGGTTAATGTTAACCTCCTTAGGGCCAGGGCAACCATTGGCGGGGAGAAAAATATTTTTATCGTTAAAAAGTTTTTCTAAATATTTTTCTTGCCTAATTACGTAATCAAAGCCATCCTCTTTTCCTTTATTCCAATCGTGGTTACCCGATATAAAAATAACTTTTCCTTCATAGTTTTTTAAGGCTTCGTGGTGTTTTTGTAATACCAATTCGGCATCGGCTCTTAAGGGCGATTTTTCGTCGGGTAAGCCCACTGGGTATATATTATCGCCCAAAAATATAACTGCCGATGGATGCCCTAACGGTAAATGATGCTTCATCATTTCAAATAACTCATCGGGTTGATGTCGTTTTATATTGCCCGAGTCGCCTATCAAAAGTACTTCGTAAACAGGGGGTTGGGTTTCCATTAAAATGCGTATTAATTTATTTTTTTTTGATGAGCTGGTTAAAATACGTGTGCTACCTAATGCGTCAATTTTTTTTAAAACATTATCCATCAAAAATACATTTTTTAAGGCTTAGTTTTTTAATAAATAATGTAACTTGTGTACCAATATAATTAAGATTTTAACCCACACCTTAATAATAATTTGTAAGTTTACAACACATTAAATAACAAACAAATGGTAATTGCAAACCCAATTTATGATGTAGTTTTTAAACGTTTGATGGAAAACGATAAGGTGGCCAAATTTTTTATAGGTACTTTATTGGAGCAAAATATAGAAACTATTGAATTAAAACCACAAGAATATACTTATCAAAGTGAGGTTGATTACGATGACCCAAATACTATAAAAGCAATTGAAAGTAGGATGATTGAAAGACTTTCAATAAGGGTATATAGGTTAGATTTTGTGGCAACTATAAAAACAAATACGGGGGAATTTAAAAAAGTATTAATCGAAATTCAGAAAGCTAATAACGAAATAGATTTGATGCGTTTTAGGAATTATTTGGCTGAGCAGTATAAAAAAGAAGAGCTTATAAACGACGAAAAAACAGTGTTGCCCATAACCACCATTTATATTTTAGGATTTAGATTGCCCGAAATACTTTCGCCTTGTTTAAAAGTAGAAAGAAACTACAAAGACCTAATTACCAAAACAATTATTGAAACCAAAAGTGAGTTTGTCGAAAAATTAACCCACGATAGCTATATTGTACAGGTAGAGCGTATTACAGGGAGGTATCAAACCCGATTAGATAAACTTTTAAGCATTTTTGAACAAACTAATTTTGTGGACGATAAAAAAATAATTAAAGAATATAACCACGAAGTTGATATTGAAGAAGTTAAAATTGCTACCGATATTTTGCACCACTCGGGTACAAATACAAAAGAAAAACAAAAAATAGAAATAGAGCAAGAAGGCAATAGAACAATTGACGCCCTTACAGGAAATTTGCGAAGCAAGGTTTTAAAATACATGAAAGATTTAACCGAAGCCGAAAAAGCACTTATCGAAAAAAAGGAAACCATTCTTAAAAAAGACGAGGCTATTGCCGAAAAAGACGAGGCTATAGCCGAAAAAGACGAGGCTATTGCCGAAAAAGACGAGGCTATTGCCGAAAAAGACGAGGCTATTGCCGAAAAAGACGCTTTAATAGCTCAACTTTTACAGAAAATTAACCAACAAAAATAGCACTACTTTATTAAAACCTAAGCTATAAAAGTTTGCTCCCCAAATTAAAATTTATATAATGATGAAAATATCACAATAAAATTATTTCGTTAATATAAAATTCACATTAGAATACTATTTTTAGCACAAATTTTAATTTATGAAGCAAAGCAAACTACTCGTATTTTTTTTATTTGTTTTTTTTAGTGCTAAATCCCAAGTAAACAATGGGCCACGCATTACGGCAATGGCTGGTGCTGGGGTTGCACTACAAGATGTATGGGCAATGCAAAAAAACCAAGCAGGTATAGCTTTGTTAACCAAGCCAATAGCATCATTGGCTTACGAAAATAAGTTTTTAATTAAAGAAATTGCAACAAAATCGGCTGTTTTTGCTATTCCTGTAAGTAAATTTGTGTTAGGTGCATCGTTTGAAACCTATGGCGTAAATGCGTATAAACAAACGCAAACGGGTTTATCACTAGCCCGAGCCTTTAGCCCTAAATTATTAATGGCTGTTACTGTAAATTACCATCAATTACAAATAAATAATTATGGCAATGCCAAGGCTTTTACTGCGCAAGTGGGCGTACAATACCAAGCCCTAAAAAATTTATGGCTGGGGGCGCATATAGCCAACCCTAACTCAAGTAAATATGGCGAAATTACCGACCAAATTATACCCGCACACATACAGTTTGGTGGAAGCTACACGTTTTCGGATAAGTTAATAATAAGCACCGAGTTTGAAAAAATATTAGACAGCCAAGCCGATTTTAAAACCGGTATCGAATATAAAATTATAAAAGCCTTTGCCCTTAGGGGCGGTGTTTCTATGAACCCATTTAAGCAATATGCTGGTTTTGGGCTTGCTTTAGAAAACCTTTTATTCGATTTTGGTATCAGTTCGCATCCAATATTAGGCTATTCACCGCAAATATCTTTGGGTTATGAATTTTAAATTAGGTAGCCGTATTACCTTTGTATTTGTGCTATGTTTAAGCATCGGCTATAGCCAAACCAAAAAACCTGTAAAAACAGGCAATGCAAATTACAGCCAAAATGCCGATGCAATTGTAGAATACATTATTGAATCGGTTGCCGAAAACCTAGGCGAAGATTTTGATTATACCGAAATGGTAGATAGGTTAAATTATTACCGAAAACATCCCATAAACCTAAATAAAACCAGTAAAGAGCAATTACAAGAACTCGTTTTTTTAAACCAAGTTCAAATAAATGCCTTGGTAAACCATATCCAAAAAAATGGCAAGCTCATTAATGTATTGGAGCTACAAGGTATTACAGGTTTTGATTTAGAAACGATAAAAAATTTACTATACTTCGCTGATATTAAACAGCCTACGGGTTTCGAAAGTTTTAGTATAAAAAATATGTTTACCCGAGGTAATGGCGATTTACTGGTGCGTTATCAGCGTGGGCTAGAGCCCCAAAAAGGGTATCAAATACCCGAAAGTTCTAAATCATCACGCTATTTGGGTACGCCCGATAGGGTGTTTACCCGTTTTAGGTTCAATTATAATAACAATGTACAATTATCTGTTAACGTTGAAAAAGATGCAGGCGAACAATATTGGGCAACTACGGGTAAAAAAGGTCCCGATTTTGTTTCGGGCAGTTTATATTTAAAAGATATAAGGGCGTTTAAAAAAATAGTAATTGGCGATTTTGCCCTACAATTTGGGCAAGGCCTTACAATGTGGAGTGGCCTAAGTTTTGGCAAAGGTGCCGATATTTTTACCGTTGCTAGGCAAGATTTAGGCTTACGATCATACACTTCGGTAAACGAGTTTTCGTTTTTTAGAGGATTGGCAACCCAAATAAACTTCGGAAAATTTGATTTTACACCATTTGTATCTTCTATTAATATTGATGCTAGTGCAGTATTTAACCCCATTAGCCAAACCGACGAAATTGGCTCCATACAACAAAGTGGCTTGCACCGTACACAATCAGAGCTTAATGGTAAAGGGCGTGTAAATCAATTTATTTATGGCGGTAATTTGCAATACAAAACTAAGCGTTTGGCCATAGGAGTTATAGGTTATCAATCCGCATATAGCGAAAAATTTGCCCCTAATGATGCGCCTTACAGCAAGTATGATTTTACGAGCAAGCAGCTAAGCAATGTGGGCATACATTATAATTACAATATAAAAAACACCTATTTTTATGGCGAAGCTGCCCATAGTGTAGGTTATGGGTTTGCGTTTGTAAATGGTTTTATATCAAGCCTTTCGCCAGTAGTATCGGTGGTGGCATTTCATCGCAATTATCAAAAAAATTACCAATCGTATTTTAACCAAGCTATTAGCGAAAATACTTTTGCCAAAAACGAAGAAGGGTTTTACACAGGTTTACAAATAAAACCTAGCAAAAAATTTGAGCTTATAAGCTATTTCGATATGTTTAAATTTCCTTGGTTAAAATTTGGGGTTGATGCGCCTTCAGGCGGATTTGATGTGTTTAGCCAGTTTGCATACATGCCAAATAAAGTAACCCGGTTTTCGCTAAGGTACCGCATACGCGATAAAGAGCAAAACTCGCCATTAAGCACTAATATTAGTTTTTTAGAGCCTTACCGCCGACAAAATTTTAGGCTCGAAGCCCAGTACCAAGTAAACAAAAGTTTTACCCTGCGTAACCGTATAGAAGTAATGGCGTTTAAAGAAGAAAGCGATATACAACGTTATGGTTTTATGGCTTATCAGGATGTAAATTATAACCCATTAAGCTCTAAATTTTCGGGCAATGTGCGTTTAACTATGTTTCAAACCGAGGGTTTTGATACCCGAATTTATGCCTACGAAAGCGATGTTTTATACGGGTTTTCGATACCTGCTTACCAAAACCAAGGCATTAGGTTTTATATAAACGGCCGCTATACGTTACGCCGTGGTGTTGATTTTTGGATACGTTACGCCCTTACACAGTACAGCAATTTAACTACTATTGGCTCGGGTTTGGATGAGATAAATGGAAACCAAAAATCCGAAATCAAGCTACAAGCCCGCATTCAATTTTAAAAATGATAGCGGTTTTTAAAGAAGAAATCCCTTTTTTAAGACTGCTAATAACTTTTATTGTTGGTATTTATGTTTCTATTTATACCCAGTTACAACCTTCTATCGTATGGTATTATTGTTTTGCGCTTGCTTTTAGTTTTGCTTTAATTTTAAATTTTGTTTATAAGCGAACTAAAATTTATCAAAAAAAATTTTTACTTGGCTTAGCCATTCAAATTTTGGTATTTATTGCTGCCATTATTATTACCAATCAACATAAAGAAATATATGCCACACAGCATTTTTCTAAATTTAATAGCGATGAAATTATTGTACATATTGATGAAACCCCGCAAATTAAAGGCGATGTAGCTCGCTTTGTAGTACGTACAGATGCACTTGTATGTAATAAAAAAATTATACCATCTATTGGAAGCATTTTAATGGCTATGCGTTTTGATACTACCAAAGTTTTAAACCTACACTACGGCGATAGGCTTATTATTAAATCAAAATACAAAGAAATAGAACCACCGTATAACCCTGCCGAGTTTAACTATAAAAAGTTTTTGGCCAATAAGCAGGTATATCACCAAACGTTTATTAACCAAATAGAAACAGTAAAAATTGATAGCAATAAAGGCAACCCGATTATAAATTTTGCCCTTAATTTCAGAGAAAAACAGGTAGATAAGTTTAGAAAATATATACCCGATGACGATGCTAGGTCGGTAGCATCAACCTTATTGCTAGGTTACCGGGCCGATTTAAACGAAAATATTTTAAACACGTACTTTAAAACAGGTACCATTCATGTACTATCGGTTTCGGGTATGCATGTAGCCTTGGTGGTACTGTTATTAGAGTTTTTGTTGAAATTTATGAACCGTAAACGGTGGACAAAAATACTAAAAGCGTTTATCATCGTAACATTGGTTTGGTTTTATTCGATTATAGCAGGCATGGCACCTTCGGTTGCCCGGGCCGCTATTATGATTAGCATTTTTGTAATAGCTAAATTAATAAGATACCAAGGAAATTCTTTTAATATTTTAGGTTTAACGGCGTTTATTATTTTATTGGTAAATCCTTTTACGGTTGTAGATGTTGGCTTTCAGCTGTCGTTTATATCGGTAGCGGGGTTAATATATTTACAACCTAAAATATTTAACCTATTTACCCCCGAAAACAAGTTTATCGAATTATTATGGGGCTGCATATCCATATCAATTGCTGCACAAATGGCTACCACACATGGCTACCACACCCATAAGTTTATTTTATTTTCATCAGTTTCCGTTGTGCTTTATTATTAGCAACCTATTTATTTTATTACCAGCAACTTTAATTATGTATGGTGGGATTGTTTTTTTGCTTATCCCATGGCCAGCTCAGGCAATGCACTATTTGGGTTTGGCGCTTAACCACCTTATTAATTTTACCAATAATGGGTTAATGTATATTGGCAATATACCGGGTGCTAATATTAGCCCCATTTATATTAACGGTTACGAAATATTGCTGTTTTATGTTGCTTTGTTTTTAGGCTTAAAGGCGTTTTATCGAAAACAAAAATCGTATTTATATACCGCTGTAACTTTAATAAGCCTATTTGCGCTAAGCATTACAGTAAAAAATTTTCAACACACGTTTCAAAAACAAGCTATGTTTTTTTGTTTGCGTAAAAATACGGCGGTAGCTCTTATTAAAGGTAAAACGGCAGTTTTAATAACCGATTTAGATAGCAGTAACTATAATTATAAATTTTTTGTAAAGCCGTATATTGATAGCTGCCACATTAACACCATTATATTTATTAACCCACCCCTTACAAAATTTAATACCCTGTATAAATTTGAAAACAAAAAAATATTGGTGCAGCAAACCAAGCACTTAGATTTGAGCCATAAAAATTTCGATTATATTTTATTAAGCAGTAACGAAATTTTAGATTTAACCCCATTAGCCACTTATACCTATAAATATTTGTTTATTGATGGTAAAAACAGAGATTTTATTATAAAAGAGCTGGAAAAACAGGCTCTAGGTTTAAATTTGGTTATTTATGCACTTAAACGACATCCCGCTAAGGAAATAAAAATTTTGAATTAACCTAGCCTGCCCTGTAGCAAGGCCAAGTTATCGGCAATATTTAAAACACTTAAAAAATATAAAGTTGGCTTGGTTTAAATTTTCGATAATTAATATTCAGGTAATTTTAGTATAATTAAAGCTAATGCTTATATTCGACCAAAATTTTAAAAACATGAACAGAAAATCGATAACTACCCTAATTTTATTGGCTTTGGCATTTACAGTAAATGCGCAAACAAAAAAGAAAAAAGCTGTTGCAGCTCCCTCCAAAAACACAGTTAAAATTTTATCACTTACACAATTAGATTCGGCAAGTTATGCTTTTGGGCAAAAAATTGCCGAAAGCCTAGGTGGCGAAGGTGTTAAAGAACTTAATTATATGTTTTTAAATAAAGGCATGCAAGATGTTTTTACTAAAAAACCAGTTATGATTGATTCGTACAAAAGCCAAACTATTATTCAAGAATTTTTAACAATTACAAAAAAAGCCAAATACGACACCACTTTAACAGCTGGTGCTAATTTTTTAAAAGCCAATAAAGCCAAAGCGGGAGTTATTACCACCGCCAGTGGCTTACAATACGAAATATTGAAAGATAGCGTAGGAGGTACCAAACCTATTGCAACCGATGAAGTAACGGTACATTATAAAGGTACGTTGCTAAATGGTAAAACTTTTGATAGCTCGTATGATAGAAAAGAACCGGCTACTTTTGGCCTAAATAAAGTAATACCAGGCTGGACCGAAGGCGTACAATTGATGAATACAGGCTCTAAATATCGTTTTTTTATCCCTTATCAATTGGCTTACGGCGAACGTGGTGCGGGTGCTAATATCCCACCTTACAGTACTTTAATTTTCGAAGTTGAGTTACTTAAAATTACCCCGCCTGTGGTAGCGGCTCCAGTTGCGCCACCAGCCCCAGTTGCTCCGGTTGCTGCACCAGCAACTCCAACCGAGCCTGTAAAAGGTAAAAAATCAAAAAAATAATTTTTTAATACGTATAAGTAAAAAAGCTAAACTACATTAAATAAGTAGTTTAGCTTTTTTGTTTTAATTAGGTTTTTAAAGCGCATAATTTGATAAAATATAAATTATTTATCTGCTGCTTTAGGGCTTATTAATCGAACTTAGTTTTTAGTTAAATGCCCTTTATAAAATTTTTATATGATTAATCTTTTAAACTACTTTAAAAAGTTACATTAAATATAAGCCAAGGGTTTATAAAATGTGTTATTATTTGCATTTTTGCAACACGCATGGCAAAAAACGGAAACGCAGCATTAGGGTTTATTTTTATAACATTATTAATTGATGTTACAGGGCTAGGAATTATTATTCCAGTATTACCCACTTTAATTAAACAATTAATACATGGTAATTTAAGCACCGCGGCCGAGTATGGCGGTTGGCTTACATTGGCTTATGCACTCACACAATTTATATTTGCACCTGTGCTAGGTAACCTAAGCGATAAGTACGGCCGTAGGCCTGTATTGCTGTTTTCGTTGTTGGGTTTTGGTATCGATTATTTGTTTTTGGCTTTTGCACCCAGTATTTGGTGGTTATTTGTAGGGCGTATAATTGCAGGCATTACTGGCGCAAGTTTTACCACAGCTACAGCCTATATTGCCGATATTAGCACCCCCGAAAAAAAAGCCCAAAACTTTGGTATTGTAGGTGCTGCATTTGGCTTAGGTTTTATTTTAGGCCCCGTAATAGGTGGTTTATTGGGGCAATATGGTGCTCGAATTCCGTTTTTTGCGGCAGCTGGTTTTAGCTTTATCAATTTAATTTACGGTTATTTTGTATTGCCCGAATCGTTAAGTAAACAAAACCGTAGAAACTTTGATATAAAACGAGCCAACCCACTAGGTTCGCTTTTACACCTAAAAAAATATCCAGCTATTAGTGGTTTAGTGCTTACGCTGATGCTTATGTATGTGGCTAATAATGCTATACAAAGTACGTGGGCTTATTATGGTATGGAAAAATTTAAGTGGAGCGAGGCTTGGGTAGGTTACTCCCTAGGTTTTGTAGGCTTAATGGTGGGCTCGGTACAGGGTGGTTTAATACGTTGGGTAATCCCAAAATTTGGTGCCGAAAAAACACTTTATATAGGTTTATTGCTATCTAGTTTGGGTTTATTGCTCTTTGCATTTGCTGGTAATGGAGCATTAATGTTTGCTTTTATTGTTCCTTACACACTGGGCGGTATAGCTGGGCCAGCCATACAAAGCATTATGAGCAGTTTTGCCCCAGCTAATGAACAAGGCGAATTACAAGGCGCATTTGCCAGCTTAATGAGTGCTACCACTATTTTTGCACCCCCAGTAATGACAAATTTATTTGCTTATTTTACCCAAAACGGGGCACCTATATATTTCCCTGGTGCACCTTTTTTGTTAAGTTCGGTATTGGTATTGGTGGGAGTGTGGCTGGCTAGGCGAAGTTTAAGGTTACATCCCGTGGCAAAAATTTAGTACCCAAAAATGATACTTAACCTACACCGCCTTTTAAAACAGTTTATCATTTCTGTAATCGATTGGTTTTACCCACCCTTTAAAAAAATAATGCCTTGCCAAACATTTCAATACGCTGCCTGTGGTGGTGGTAATACGGCTTTAAATATTTTTTTATACTTCGTATCGTACAATTATGTATTAAAAAAACAAGATTTAAACTTAGGTCTGGTTGTAGTGGGCTCGCACATTGCAGCATTTATACTTGCTTTTTTAGTCACATTTCCTATTGGCTTGTACTTAAATATGTTTGTGGTTTTTAAGGGCTCGCCATTGCGAAAACGAGTACAGTTATTGCGCTATTTTTTGGTAGTGATTGTATGTATATTATTAAATTACTTGTTGTTAACCTTATTTGTGGAAGAATTAAATTGGTATCCTACGCTTTCGCAAATTGCAGCAACCATACTTATTACCATTTTTAGTTACATTTCGCAATTGCGGTTTTCGTTTAAAAAAAGCGTTTAATACTTACTGTAAGCAGGTAGTTTTACAATAGGAAATGGATAATTATCGCCAAGTTTTACCTCGTACTTTAATAAATCGCTTTCGCTTAAATGGTATAAGTCGTGTACTTTGTTGTGCGGTATTTTTTCTAATTGTGGTAGCCAATGTTTTACATATTCGGCCTTAGGGTCGTAATCAATAGCTTGTTTTATAATGTTAAAATAACGGTCTTCCCTAGGGTCGTTACCTACGCCAGCTATGTAAGCCCAGTTTCCCCAATTGCTTGATGGGCTGTAATCTATCAGTTTCTCCTCAAAATACGCTGCACCTAAAACCCAATTTACTTTTAAATCTTTAATTAAAAACGAAGCTACATTTTGGCGGCCACGGTTGCTCATAAAGCCAGTTTGGTTAAGCTCAATCATATTGGCATCAATAAAAGGTATGCCTGTTTTTCCTTTTTTCCACAGCTCAAATAATTCTATTTGGTTAGGGGCAAGGTCTTGTGTTTTGTTTTTAAAACCTGTTTCTAAAAAATATTTAGTGCCATGTTTTTTAAACATAAACCTAAAATAATCTCGCCATAACAGTTCAAAAATAAGCCAGTAAGTGCTATCATTAGCACCACGTTCTTTTTCATATTTTTTAATTTCCCAGTATATACTGCGGGGCGATAAGCAACCAGCAGCCAGCCAAGGCGATAGTTTCGACGAATAATCCATCCCTAGCAAACCATTGCGGGTAAGTTTATATTTTTTTAACAGGTCGGTATCCCATAAATAATATTTTAGCCGTTTTAAGCCTTCGCTTTCGCCACCTTTAAAATTTGCCGCAGCTATATCATCAGCGCAAGCGTAAAAACCTAAATCGGCCAACGAGGGTAGGGTAGATGCTTCTAAATTATTAGGTATAATTATTTTGGTAGGAGATTTAAAACAAGGCCTAACGGTACTTTCACGTTCTACTTTTTTGCGGAATGTGGTAAAAATATCGGGTATATCTTTTATAGGGAAAGGTAAATCCTCTTTATGATAAAACGTATGGCCTATAAAATGCTTCAGGTTTATTTTAAATTTCCACAGTGCATCCTCTACCAGCGTTGATATTTCGGTTTCTTCCGATGCTACCTCGCGGTGATGGTAAACCACATCGGCGTTATATTTTTGGGCAATTTGGGGTATAATTTCTTCGGGCTTGCCTTGCAATACCAACAAATCGCCACCTAGGTTTTGAAGCGATTGTTTTAAGTTGGCAACACTTTGTATCACAAATTGGGTTCTTAAATGCCCAGTTTTTAAGGTATCATAAGTGGTGGTTTTATAATAACGTGGGTCGAAAACATAAACAGGAATAATGCTGTTTGCTTTTTCGCAAGCCTCTAATAAAATTTCGTTATCCTCGGTTCTTAAATCGTTTCTAAACCAAACTAAAATATTTCTATCACTCATAATGGTATCAAATCTGTAATTTTATTTTTATTTTTAAACAGTGTTTTAAAAATTATTTTATTTGATGACATTTATCAGAACAAAATTTTACATCGTCCCAACATTTTTCCCATTTTTTACGCCAACTAAAAGATTTTTTACAGCCCGCACAAATTTTTTGAGGTAAATTTGCTTTTAAAATGGTTTTACCTAATTTGTTTTTCATGCTGTGTAAACAAAAAGTAAATATGCATTGTTTACTATTTTGATGAATAAATTAATAAAACAATTATCAGAAAAAGAAGTGGACAGGATTATTGAAATGGCTTGGGAAGACCGTACTCCCTTTGAAGCCATAAAATACCAGTTTAGCTTATCCGAAGCCGATGTTATTGCCTTAATGCGCAATAAATTAAAGCCTAGCAGCTGGCGATTGTGGCGCAAACGGGCGCAAAATATATCGTTAAAACACCTTAAAAAGCGAAGTTTAGCCATTAACCGCTTTAAATGTACTTTACAACGAACCGTTACCATAAACAAAATAAGTAAACGATGACAAAACTTTGTTTAACTTATTTGCAAATAAGTTAAACAAAATAAATACTTTTGAGTTTATATATTTAACAATGCAAAAAAGAGTAGCCGTTTTTAGAAAAGAACATTTTAACGCCGCCCATCGTTTAAATACGCCCGAGTGGAGCGTTGAAAAAAATAAGCAAGTTTATGGTAAGTGTAACAACGATAATTACCATGGGCATAACTACGAATTAATTGTAAAAGTTACGGGTGTACCCGATGCCACTACGGGTTATGTAATGGATATGAAGGTTTTATCGGATTTAATTACCAATAAAATTACCAATCGTTTCGACCATAAAAACTTAAACTTAGATACCGAGGAGTTTAAAACCTTAAACCCCAGTGCCGAAAACATTGCCATTGTAATACACAATTTATTAAGAACTGAAATTGACCAAAACCTGGAACTGAAAGTTATTTTATATGAAACCGAACGAAACTTTGTTGAATACCCTGCCTAACCAAGATAGCGTGGATGAGCTTTTGATTGACAATATGGGCGATAACCACGTAGGTACATCGTACGACACACCGCTACGAGAAGATGCTTTTGAGCTTGATGATGCCCTAAAAATTGAAATGATTGAAAAACATTTCAAAAGTATTATGGAAATTTTAGGTTTAGATTTAACCGACGATAGCCTGCGTGGTACGCCCAAGCGTGTAGCAAAAATGTATGTGAAAGAAATTTTTAGTGGCTTAAACCCTGCTAATAAACCCGAAGCCAAACTGTTTGACAACAAATACCAATACAAGCAAATGTTGGTCGAAAAAAATATTACCCTTTACAGCAATTGCGAGCATCATTTTGTACCCATAATAGGCAAAGCACACATTGCGTATATTAGCAATGGTAAGGTAATTGGTTTATCAAAATTGAATAGAATTGTACAATATTACGCCCAGCGGCCACAAGTGCAAGAGCGTTTAACCATGCAAATAGCCAACGAACTAAAAAGCATTTTACAAACCGAAGATGTGGCAGTAGTAATTGATGCAGCACATTTATGTGTATCATCTCGTGGGATAAAAGATATACAAAGCAGTACCATAACTGCCGAGTATGGTGGTAAATTTTTGGACAACCAAACCCGAAACGAGTTTTTTAAATTTATTAGTTAAAAATTATGAATTATTTAATTATTGGTGGGAGTTCGGGTATTGGCTTACAATTGGTAAAAAACTTATTAAGCCAAGGCCATACGGTTTATGCGGCTTCACGCCAAAAAAAAGAGTTACCCACCGAAGCTAATTTTATTGAATTAGATGTTTTGGGCGATGTTTCGGTATTAAAAACCCAACTGCCCGATGAGTTACACGGCCTAGCTTACTGCCCAGGAACTATAAATTTAAAACCATTTGGCAGGCTAACTGAAGATGATTTTTTAAACGACTACAAAACCAATGTTATAGGCGCAGTAAAAGTTATACAGCAAGTTATCAATAAGTTAAAAGCTGTTAATACATCGTCGATAGTATTGTTTAGTACCGTTGCGGCTAAAACAGGTATGGGTTTTCACGCATCGGTGGCAGCATCAAAAAGTGCTTTAGAGGGTTTGGCGGTTTCGCTTGCGGCGGAGTTTGCAGCAAATAAAATCCGTGTAAACGTAATTGCACCATCGCTTACCAATACCCCATTAGCGGCCAACTTATTATCGAGCCCCGAGCGTAAAGAAGCATCAGACAAACGGCATCCGCTTGGTAGAATAGGTACCGCAAACGAAGTTGCCGATGCCGCCGAGTTTTTATTAAGCGATAAAAGTAGCTGGATAACTGGCCAAGTTTTAGGTATTGATGGTGGGATGTCGAGTTTAAGAACTTTTTAAATGATGATACTATCCTCAACCGATATTTTAGCCATGGAGCAACGCTACCGAGCTACTTTTATGAACAGTATTTCGGGCTTTAAAAGCCTGCAAATGGTAGGTACAATCAGCCCAAGCGGGCAAACCAATATTGCGCTCTTTAATTCTATATTCCATATCGGGGCAAACCCACCCTTAATTGGTATGATATGTAGGCCCGATGGCGACCAGCATTCTACCTTTGATAATATCGAAAAAACAGGATTTTATACCTTAAATAATGTACAGCAAAACTGGTACAAACAAGCACACCAAACCAGTGCAAGGTATGGTTTAAACCAATCGGAATTTGAAACTTGTGGGTTTAATGAACAATATTTGCCCGATTTTAAAGCTCCATTTGTACAACAAGCCAGCGTTAAATTGGGCTTAGAATTACGAGAAATAAATGTTATTAAATTTAATGGCTCCCGAATTATAATAGGCGAAGTAAAACACATAATTTTGGATAATGGCTTGGTTGCTACCGATGGCTTTGTAGATTTAGAAAAAGCACAATCAGTAACAGTTGCGGGCTTAGATAGCTACCACAGTACCCAAAAATTGGCTCGTTTAAAATATGCTAAACCCGAAAACCAAGTAGAAGAATTAATTGTTAATTAAATAAAAATAGGTTTATGGAAACTAAAGAAATAATACAAAACGCTTACATTGATTATGTGTTAACGCATAATAAAAAACCAGCATCGGTTTATGTTTTTGCCAAAGATAATGCCATGGCCGAAGACGAGTTTTATAAATATTACGGTAATTTTGATGGCATTGAAACCGATATTTGGAGTAATTTTTTTGAAAAAACCATTAACGAGATTAAGCTACAAGAAGTGTGGCAAAATTATAGTGCCCGAGAAAAAGCATTATCATTTTTTTATAGTTTTTTTGAGTTACTAAAAACCAAAAGAAGTTTTGTGGTTTATAGCATGCAAAATTTTGGCAAAAACCCATCAACCCCACAAGTTTTAAAACAAGCAAAACAACTATTTGAAACCCTAAGCATACAAATTATACAAGAAGGTTTAGAAAGTAACGAACTTGCCGAGCGTAAGTTTTTTAGCGATAAATATAAAAATGCGCTTTGGTTACAGTTAATGTTTGTGTTAAAATTTTGGCAAAAAGATAGTTCGGCAGGTTTCGAAAAAACCGACGAAGCCATTGAAAAAGGTGTAAATGTAACTTTTGATTTGTTTCAACGCAGCCCCATTGATAACTTATTTGATTACGGAAAATTTTTAACACAAAATGCCTTTAAATAGCGAGGTCTTTTTGGGCAACGGGCTTCGGGCTTTCGGGCTTCGGGCTTTCGGGCAACGGGCTTCGGGCTTTCGGGCATCGGGCTTTCGGGCATCGAGCTTTCGGGCATCGAGCTTCGGGCTTAGTTTGTATAAATTAAAAATATTACGGAATAAATCATTTTTAAAATCAAACAATTAATCACTCCCAACTAACAACTAACAACTAACAACTAACAACTAATCACTCCCAACTAACCACTAACTAAAAAATGAACGAATTAAGCAGCATGCCCACCAGTAAAGTAGCCCGATCGGCAAAGTTTGTAGGTACAGGTTTTAAAATTGGGGGCAACTATATTAAGCACTATTCTAAAAAAATATTTAACCCCGAGCTTAGTAAAGATGAGTTAAATGAAGATAATGCAACAGATATTTACGCATCGTTAAGCGAATTAAAGGGCAGCGCATTAAAGGTAGCGCAAATGTTGAGTATGGATAAAAACATATTGCCAAAAGCTTATGTTGATAAATTTTCGTTATCGCAATATAATGCACCACCGCTAAGTGGGCCACTAATTGTGCAAACATTTCGTAAACATTTTGGTAAAAACCCCGAGCAAATATTTGATAAATTTAACCTAAAATCAAGCAATGCAGCATCCATAGGGCAGGTGCACCAAGCCGAGCTGGGTGGTAAAAAACTGGCGGTAAAAATACAATACCCAGGTGTGGGTGCTTCAATCTCATCAGATTTAAAACTCATAAAACCCTTTGCTTTTAGGCTATTAGGTATGAGTGAGAAAGAACTAGACGTATATATGCGTGAGGTAGAAGAACGATTGGTTGAAGAAACTGATTACGAATTAGAGGTAAAACGATCGATACAATTTTCGAATGCTTGTGCAGGGTTAGATAATTTGGTTTTTCCACGTTATTACCCCGAATTATCGGGCAGTAGAATTATTACAATGGGGTGGATTGAGGGAATGCACTTGAAAGAATTTTTGGCTACCAACCCAACGCAAGAATTACGCAATACCATTGGCCAAGCACTTTGGGATTTTTACAATTACCAGCAACACGAAATGCGAGCTGTACACGCCGACCCACACCCCGGCAATTTTTTAATTACCCCCGAAGGTAAACTGGCTGTGATAGATTTTGGCTGTATAAAAGAATTGCCCGATGATTTTTATTACCCTTTTTTTGCTACCACATCCGAAGCGTTAATGGGAAATAGGGAAGAAACCATAAAAGCATTTAGGCAATTAGAAATGATACAGCCTAAAGATAACGAGGCACAAATAGCGTTTTACTACCAAAATTACAAAGAAATGATTTCGCTATTTGCCGAACCTTATGTAGAAAGCCAATTTGATTTTAGCCAAACCGCTTTTTTTGATAGCCTTTACGCTTTTGGCGAAAAAATTGCCAAAATGCCCGAGTTTAAGCAGGCTAGGGGAGTAAAGCATTTTATTTATGTAAACCGTACCAATTTTGGCCTGTACAATATTTTACACGAACTTAAAGCAACAGTTAAAACAGATACGTATAAGCCACATTTACAGTTGGAGTTTGCGTAAGGGGTATAATAAACTGAAACAAAAACCCTACAAATTTGCTTTTTCCATATCGTTTTGAAGTTTCTTTTTAAACATTACGGCAGTTTTACTTCCAATAAACTTTGTAACCTCTTTGTTTTCAATAATTTCACCTTTTGCTTCCCTGTAAATATCTTCAACCATTGCTTCAATAACTAGTTTTGTATTTTCTATATTTATGCCTTTGGGTAATTTATCTAATACGTGTTGCAATCTCATTTCGGTAACCCACTCTTCGGCTATTGCTTTTGCATCGTCTAATATTTTTAATTGTATGGGGTTTACATCTCTGCGTGTTTTTGTTTCTTTAAATTCATCTCTTTTGTATTTGGCTACCACTCTTTCGCCATTGTTGGTTCTAAGTTCAATCAAGGGTTTTAAAATTATGCCTTCACGCATTTTACCTTCGCCACAGCCGTTTCTAATTGCTTGAACTGATTGTTTATCACGCTCGGTATTTAAGGTTTCTAAATCGGTTGATACTTTTACATAATCTACAAATTCTATATTTAGCTTTTGGCATACACTTTCGGCATTAAGTACATTTAGCCATCGTTCGCCTACTTTAACATCAAAGCCAATAAACTTTAATTGTTTACCATAGGTTTTGCTCATTGCTTGTTGTTTGCCACCGTAAGCCTCCCCAAAAATAAAAACATTGTTTTCCATAAAGTTATCGGCAAAAGCCTGATGTAAAAAATCAATATCAAAAAGTAAAACAAACGTTTCGTAACTTTCGCCACCCGAAAAAAAAGTTACTTTTTTTTTGTCAACATCCCAACTTATATGTGCCGAAGTGCCGTGTATTTTTTCTAAAGCGTAACATTCTTTAAACAAAAGTATAGTTTGATTTTTGTAAAGATTATCGATGTGTAAATACCCCATTTTATTTATTTTATTGATTAGACGCTACCAGTTAGTTTTATATAAAACTTTATTAATTAATAATTTATTGTTATTTTAATGCGTTAACAATGCCTGCCTGCGTAGGCAGTAAACGCCCCAAATCATTTTTAAGGTTATAAAATATAGTTTTAGTCATCTTAGTTTAATAATTTATATATTTTGGATTTTAAAAACAACTTTTGCGTTTACTGTCCGTTACAAGTCATTATTTATAAATTGATACATGCAATCTATAAAATAATTTACCTTTATTTTATAATAAAACAAATTATAAGCTATGACAAGCAACTCGGTTTTACACAAAGAAAACACCCGTGGCGGTGCTAACCATGGCTGGCTAGTAGCCAAGCATTCGTTTAGTTTTGCTAATTATTACAACCCCGATAAAATGCAATTTGGGGCATTGCGTGTGCTTAATGATGATATAGTTGCGGCAGGGAAAGGGTTTGGAATGCACCCGCACAGCAATATGGAAATTATTACTATACCCTTGGCGGGAGAGCTGGAGCATAAAGATAGCATGGGCAATACCGCTATTATTAAAAAAGGTGATATACAAATACTAAGTGCTGGTACAGGTATTGAGCATAGCGAGGTGAACAAAAATAGCGACAAAGAAGTTCGTTTATTACAAATTTGGGTTTTGCCCAACAGTAAAAATAGCACACCATTTTACGATCAAATAACTTTAAATGTAGCCGATAGGCATAATAAATTACAACAAATAGTTTCGCCCAATAAAAATGATGAAGGCGTTTTTATTGGGCAAAATGCTTGGTTTTATTTGGCCGATTTTGATGCAGGTATTACCTATAACTATACTTTAAATAAAGCTGGTAACGGATTGTATATATTTAATTTAAACGGCCAATTAAAAGTAAACGATACAATATTGGATACCCGCGATGGGTACGGAATATGGGATGTAAAGCAAGTTGAAATTACAGCACAATCCCAAACCGAATTTTTAATAATGGAAGTGCCCATGGCTGGATTTTGAGTTAGTGCGCTTAATTACGCATGTTGATAAACTGCAATGGCTGGCCAAAGTTTTCGTTACGACAGATAGAAATAACGGCTTGTAAATCATCGAGCTTTTTGCCTTGTACACGTACTTGGTCCTCCATTATTGAGGCTTGCACTTTTAGGTTTGTGTCTTTTATTTTTTTAACAATTTTTTTGGCCGCCTCTTTATCAATACCTTCTTTAACGCCTATTTCTTTTTTAATCATATTGCCTGTTATGGCGTAATATGGTTTTTCAAAATCGAGGGCATTGGGGGCTAAATTTTGTTTTACAAAACGAGATATAATAGCATCGGTAATTGCTTTTAGCCGCATATCATCTTCGGTAATAATTTGGATTTGATTGGTTTTTTTATCCAATTCGATGCTACTTTTAGATGTGCTAAAATCGTAACGATTTAAAATTTCTTTTTTAGCATTATTTATTGCGTTATCGAGTGTTTGGGTATCAATTTTGCTAACTATATCAAATGAAGGCATAACGAAAAATATAAAATGAAAATTCAAATAAAAATTATAACTTTAACAATTAATTAACATTAACTTAACAATATAAAACAGATGAAAGATGCAAAAAAATCAGCAATAAAAAAATTAAAAAAAAATACCAAACAAGTAATCGAAAAAGACCTTAGCGATAAGCTACATACTTTTATTTCGAGCCTTGGGCATGATGTAGAAGATATCGGTTTAGAGTTAAAAAAAGCCAGCAAAATTTTAGCTAAAAAATTAGTTAAAAAAATTAGCGAAGTAAAATCAGCGGTAAGCGAAAAAGCAAATTTGGTAAAAACAAAAACGCCCAAAATAACTAAAAAAGTAAAAACTGATATTGAAAATAAAGCAAGCGAAGTAAAAGCCAAAGCAAAAAAAGTAAAAACCGAAATTGATAACGATGCAAGCGAAATTAAAAATAAGGTAAAACGTGTTATAAAAGCTAAACCTGTAATTATTGCTAATAAAGCAAAACCAATTATTGATGTGGCTAAAAAAGAAATTAGTAGCATAAAAAAAGCAGCTAAAGCTGCTGAAAAGCCTGTTTTAGCTAAAGTGGCTACAGCCAAAAAAGCCATCGAAACTGTTGCTAAACCTGTAACTAAGCGTACACCTAAAGTTAAACCCTAGCTTGTACATTAACAATACATAAACACATTGCTATTAAAATTAATGTGTAGTTAACAAAGAAATACTCAATTTCGAGTCCCGAAACTTTGTTTTGGGATTTTTTTTTTATTAAAATCAATGGTTGTAACCAAAATACCTTTAATTAACCGAGAAATAAGCTGGCTATATTTTAATGATAGGGTTTTACAAGAAGCCGCCGATGTTAATGTACCTTTAATTGAGAGAATTAAGTTTTTAGCTATTTTTTCATCTAACCTTGATGAGTTTTACCGTGTGCGTGTAGCAACGTTAAATAGGCTAGCCGTAGTAGTTGATAAGGTAAAAGAAGAGCTAGGCTACAATCCCAAAAAAACGCTTAACCAAATAAAAAATATTGTGGTAAAGCAGGAGCGAAAATTTAATTTGCTGTATGTTGATATTATTAAAGAACTGGCCGAAAATAAAATTTTTATCATTAACGATACGCAACTTAATGTAACCAGGGGTAAATTTGTTAAAGAATATTTTAGAGAACATATACTATCAACCATTGTTCCTATTATTATTGATGATAAAGCTCCTTTTCCCGAACTGCGTGATCGTGTAATATATTTACTTGTAAAACTTATAAAAAACGAGCCAAACCAAGGCAAGCCTAAGGTAAAATATGCACTTATAGAAATACCAAAAACATTAAACCGATTTTTGGTGCTGCCCGAAACCAATAATTTAAAATTTATTATCTTATTAGACGATGTTATTAGGTATTGCTTGCCCGAAATATTTTTTATATTTGATTATGACCAAATTGAAGCACATTCGCTACAAATAACCCGCGACGCCGAACTTGACTTGGATAAAACAGTGAGCGATAAATTTGTTGAACTGCTTACCAAAAGCATACAAAAACGAAAAAAAGGAAAACCCATGCGCCTGCTTTACGATAGCGAAATGCCTATGGAAACACTCTCGCTAGTGGTAACAAAACTAAGTTTACACTCCGAAAGTTTAATTCCAGGTAACCGATACCATAATTTTAAAAATTTTATTACTTTCCCTAATGTAGGTAACGAAACGCTAGAATATAAAAAAATACTAGCCCTGCCTGTAAAAGATTTAAGCATCCAAAAAGGAATGTTTGAATTAATAAAACGGCGAGATTATTTGGTAAATTTCCCTTACCAATCGTTCGATTATATAATTCATTTTATGCGGGAAGCGGCTATCGACCCAAAAGTTACCGAAATAAATATTACCCTTTATCGCCTTGCCGAAAACTCTAAAATTATTAACGCCTTAATAAACGCTAGGCGAAATGGTAAAAAGGTAAATTGCCTTGTAGAACTTAAAGCCCGCTTTGATGAAACCGCAAATATATACTGGACTAAGCGGCTAGAAGAGGAAGGCGTTATCGTAAATTATGGCATTACTGGCTATAAAGTACATACCAAAATATGCTTAATAACAAGGATAGAAAAAGGCGAAAAAGTATTTTACGCCAACTTAGCTACAGGCAATTACAACGAAAAAACCGCCCGCATTTATTGCGACCATAGCTTGTTTACCGCCGATAAACGCATAACTACCGAATTGCACAAAGTTTTTGAAGCCATACATAAAAAAGTAATTTCTAAAGGCTATAAGCATTTGATAGTTTCGCCTTTAGAAACCCGAAGCAAGCTATTTACCCTTATTGATAACGAAATAAAAAATGCCAAAGCAGGTAAACAGGCTTATATCATTTTAAAAATGAACTCCCTTGCCGATGAGCTTACCATAAAAAAACTGTACGATGCCAGCAATGCAGGCGTAATTATAAAGCTAATTATACGTGGTATGTGCTGCTTAATTGCTGGTAAAAAAGGCTTTAGCGAAAATATCGAAGTCATCTCAATAATCGATAAATTTTTGGAACATGCCCGTGTATGGATATTTGCCAACTTAAATAACGAAAAAATATTTTTATTATCGGCCGATTTAATGACACGCAACCTTGACCATAGGGTAGAGGTAGGATTTCCTATATATGATAAAAAAATAAAGCAAGAAATTCGCCATATAATTGATATACAGCTAATGGATAATACCAAAGCCCGCGAAATAAACGCACTTAACAATAATAAATACCACAAAAATAAACTGAAAATAAAATACCGCAGCCAAATTGATACATACAATTACCTAAAAAATAAAACCATTTGAGATACGCAGCCATAGATATAGGTTCCAATGCAGTACGGCTTTTAATTGCCGATATTACCAATAATAATGGAACAAAATCATTCAAAAAAAATACACTTATACGTGTGCCCTTGCGCCTAGGCGACGATGCTTTTATTAACCACGAAATATCGGATAACAAAGCCAACGATTTGGTAAAAACCATGCAGGCATTTAAAAACCTAATGGATGTATATAAAGTTACCCGTTACAGGGCTTGTGCTACATCGGCCATGCGTGAAGCTAATAATGGGCCTAGCTTGGTACAAAAAATTAAAAATTTAGCACATATTAATTTAGAAATTATCAAAGGTCATAGCGAAGCGGCTATTATTTACAGCAGCCATATCGAGCAAACGATGGACCGCAGCAAATGTTACCTATACATTGATGTAGGTGGAGGAAGTACCGAACTATCTGTATTTTATGAAGCACAATTGTTGGCCTCAAAATCATTTAACTTAGGTACTATCCGTATTTTGGATAACCAAGATGAAGACGAAACCTGGGACCTTATGATGCATTGGATTAAAGAAAACCTAAAAAACCACAAAACAGTAATTGGCATAGGCACAGGAGGAAATATCAATAAATTATTTAAACTATCGGAAGAAAAAGAAGGCCAAGCACTCACCTACAATCGTTTAAAAAACTTATACAATTACCTTAATTCTTTTTCGCTTAAAGACCGTATAAATATATTAAGCCTTAACCACGATAGGGCCGATGTAATTATACCCGCCTGCGAAATATTTTTGAGTGTGATGAAATGGGCTAATATTAAAAACCTGTACGTACCCAAAGTAGGTATGGTTGATGGTATTATTCAATTATTGATTGAACAAAACGAGCAAGATTTTTAGGGTTTAATAGCCGTGTGTAATAACCTCAGTAAATTTTATATAAGCCAATTAAATAACAACAATACCATATACTGTATTACTAAAATCCCATCTAATAATAAAAAATAATAATATGAATTGTTTTTTAATGTGGGTTTAAGTATTAACCCAGCAAGTAATAAAATGCTTAATAAAGTTGCAAAAAAATAATTCCCCAATCCCTTATCATTTAAAATAACAACTATAAAAACACTTATTAGCAATAAAATAATAGAGGCTAAATTTGCTTTTTTAGCACCATAAATTGTGGGTAATGTTTTAAGTTGCTGCGCTTGGTCGTGGTACATATCTCTCACATCAAACTGTAAAGCAATGGCTACATAAAGTACAAATTGCTGTATCCATAAAATTATAATTTCCCTGTGGGGGATGCTTGTTTGGCTTTGTAACACTGGCAATAAAACCACGCTTATTGCCCATACTGTGGCTATTAAAAACAGTTTTAACCCTGCAATATTTCGTAACGAAAAAGACTGTTTTTGTGTTTTAAATACGGGCAATAAATAGGCTAATGAAACAATAGCCAAAAAAAATATTACTACTTGTAAAACTAAAGTTAGCGTAAAAAACAAGGGTATCAATGCCAAGCCAGCAGTTAAGGTTATCAAGATATTTAATTGTTGATGAGCAAAAAACCAGCGTATGCGTTTATGTTCCGAAGTTTTAAAACCGAAAGGCTTATAAAATAAAAGGCTGCAATTATACATGCAAAGGGTTGCCAAAAACAAGAATGCACAAAGTGTAAATGATGGGGGTAAACCAAGCAGGGTATAGGTTAGTAAAGCCTGGGCAAGTGCACATAATGCGATAAAAATATTTCCAAATAGGGTAAAATTTAAAGCGTTATAAAATAATTTTTTCATTAAATACCCATCGGTTTTAAAACTATTAGGCGGGTTTTTCGGATGCTTTAAGTGTAAAAACGGTAATTTCGGGCAATATACCTACCCTGCCTGGGTAACCAATAAAACCGAAACCTACGTTTACATACAATTGCTGCTTGCCTTGCTGGTACAAGCCATCCCACTCATTATAAATATATTGTACAGGGCTCCATTTAAAATTAGGTAACTCAACCCCAAACTGTGCTCCGTGTGTATGGCCTGCAAATACAGCATCAATTTGCGGATAATGGGGTAATATTTGTGCCTGCCAGTGCGATGGGTCGTGTGAGAGGAGTAGCTTTACGGGATAATGGTCGGTGTTTTTAATGGCCTCAGTCATTTTACCATATTTAGGGAAACGCCCCGCACCCCAATTTTCGATACCTAAAACACCTATTTCCTGTCCATCCACTTTTAGGCTACGGTTTTGGTTCATCAGCAAATGCCAGCCCATTAGCTCATGCGTTTTAATAACATTGGCAAGGTTTTTTAAGCGAGCTTTTTCGCTTTCCCATTTTTCGTACATGCCATAATCATGGTTACCTAAAGTTGAAAAAACACCTAGCGGGGCTTTAACTTTCGAAAAAATATCTTGGTAATCTCGCATTTCTTCGGCCCGGTTATTTACCAAATCGCCAGTAAAAAAAATAAAATCAGGTTTTTCTTTCAACAGTAAATTTATACCACCTGTAACGGCCTTTTTATTGTAAAACGAACCAGAATGAATATCGGATATTTGTCCTAGCTTAATACCATCAAATGCTTTAGGCAAGTTAGGTAAGTACAAGGTATGGTGCTTTACCCTATAATCGTAAGCTCCCGAAACTATGCCGTAACTTAAAGTAGCAAAAGGTATTGCGGCCACGGCCATACCACTTTTAACCAAAAAATCCGACCTGCTTATGGGGTTTTCTGCTGCTATAGCTTGCGTATTTTTTACATTTATTTTTCGTTTAACCCATACAATTAACCTTCTTATATCATCAACCAATAAAATAGGGATAAAGAAAAACTTGCTTACAAAAGTTATAAAAAAAGCAACCAGTAAAATTGTTCTGGTGCCCAACCTAATATTTACATAAATACTTACAAAAGCACCTATAATAAGTAAAATAGTATATCCCCACCATAGCACATTAAAAATACGCTTCTTTTTTTGTGGCCATTGTGGGTAAATGCTTGTTATGGCTTTGTAAATGTATAAGTCAAATACAAGCAATGTAATAGTTGTGATAATCAAAGGAATAATACGCCCCATTGTGTTTAAATTTTATATTAAATTATATTGCTGTGGTGCGTGTCCACGAAGAAATGTATAAATTTTTTTATTGGTGCGTGGGGACACGCACCAAGGCTAAAGACCGCCGTGGTGCGTTTCCCCACGCACCAAAGCTAGGCATACATTCCATACCGCCGTGGTGCGTGTCCTCACGCACCACCTTTCCAACGCATACATTTCCATTAAAACTCATTTCTTAAATCTTTTAAAAAGGAAAAATGTGTTTCCCCTGTTTCGTAATATTTAGCCGATGAATATACATAATCGTTAGGGTGTGTTACTAAATTCCAATGTTTACCCATTGGGTTATTATGGATGTAATCTAATTTTTGGTAAGCAACCTCTCTGGTGTATAAATGTATAGCTAATGAGTCTCGTTGCCAAAACTCGTAACTCTTGTTTGATGCGTTTACAGCATATTTTGTTAGATCATCGGCACTTTCTGCTTTTAACATTTTTTTAAAAGCGTGTGCCGTATATTTTAAAAACGAACCTTGCGCTGTTTCTTTTCCATTAAATGCGTTTATGCGCCATATTAAATGAATGTGATTGGGCATTATTACAAAAGCAAATACATCTATCAAACCTGCTTCGCTTAAATATTTTAAACAATTAACAACAATATTTTTATAGTCATCTTTCCATAACAAACGTTGCCATTTATTTATGGTAGCTGTAAAAAAATATATTTCTCCTGTTTTTATATATGATTTACGCTTGTATTCAAATTGGTTTGTTTCCATATTATGATGTTTTTTTATTGGTGCGTGGGGATACGCAGTGTTTTTATTGGTGCGTGGGGACACGCACCAAGGCTAAAGACCGCCGTGGTGCGTGTCCCCACGCACCACTTTCTCATTAAAAACACTACCGCCGTGGTGCGTGTCCCCACGCACCACTTTCTCATTAAAAACACCACCGCCGTGGTGCGTGTCCTTTAGCTTTGAAAAGTTAAATGAGGGACAAAAATTTCTTTACTATTACAAAATTTTTTATTTTTTTTTCATTTGAAAAATCATTTATTTTATGA
>RDXP01000045.1 GCA_004292865.1 Sphingobacteriales bacterium | reverse complement strand
ATTTAATAACTTAACGGTTATGTGTGCGCTGTTTATGTGGCCGCCAAACGCACCCCGCCGTGGTTATTAGCCCAGATGGCAGCGGTATCCTTTTTTTTTATTTGCTCCCTCCCATTTTTACCGTAGGGCTAGGGGGGATGGAGCAAATAAAAAAAAAGATTAAGCGTACAGCTGGCACTAGCTTTTGTTAAATGGCTTTAAATGAAGTTGCTCCCCAAAATAGCATCTAGTAAATTACTGTTTTTTAACCAATATTTTGCTTATTTTATTGGCATTTTTCATTAGGGTTATTAATGCTTCGGGGTTATTTTGTTCGAGGCTTGTTTTAAATTTTTGTAATTGATGGATGTGTTCGTTTAGCACTTCGAGTACATTGTGCTTGTTTTGCATAAAAATGGGTGCCCACATGGCGGGGTTGCTTTTGGCTAAGCGAACGGTACTTTCGAAGCCACCACCGGCAAGTTCGAAAATGGTGTTTTCCTCTTTTTCTTTTTCTAAAACGGTATTGGCCAAGGCAAACGAGGTAATGTGCGATATATGGCTTACGTAGGCAGCATGGGTATCGTGGCTGCGGGCATCCATATATACCAGGTGCATGCCTAGGGTTTTATAAATGTTTTCAACAGTAGCTAAGGCGTGGCTATTGCTTTTTTCTTGTTCGCATATTACGCAGCACCTGCCCACAAAGGCATCTTGTACTGCTGCCTGCGGGCCACTATACTCGGTGCCCCACATGGGGTGTGTGGCTACAAATTGCTGGCGGTTATGGTGCTGTGCTAAGGCATTGCACAAGGCTAGCTTGGTGGAACCGGCGTCGGCAACTATTTGTTTATCAGTTACCATATCCATTATTTGTTGCATTACTGCGATGGTGGCATCTACCGGTATGGCTACATAAATAAAATCGCTTTTTTTTACGGCTTCGGCCAAGGGCAAGGCCTCATCAATAATACCTAATTGCAAGGCGGTGTTTAAACTTGCTGTGGTACGGCTTACGCCAATAATGTTTTTGGCCAAGCCTTTTTGCTTTAATGCCAAGGCAAACGAGCCACTTATTAAGCCTACACCTACTATGGTTACGTTGTTAAATAGCATTTTGGATTGGGTAAATTTTTATTAGATTTTATTTCATCCACAAAAATATTTTTTATTGGGTCTAAAATTTTTATACGTATAGTTTTTTTCATTATTTTTCAATTATGATTGTCAAAGATATACATTTCTGTTACCATCTTTTGGTATGTTTTAGTGTTGTAATATGGGCCAAATGGTGGTTACAATGCCAAGCATAAAAGCCAATATTTTCGTCTAAACGAAATATTTTTCCGTGTTCTGGGTGCACAAAAGTTCGTTCAAGTTGTTTTTTTGTGAGGTTATTTAATAAAAACACCCAACGTTCGTGAATGCCTTCTAATATTTTTAATGCGGGTTCAATAGGCATTTTATAGCTATCGGCAAGTGTTGCCCATCGTTCTTCGTAATATGGCTTTATTATTGGCTGGTCTTCTGTTAAAGCAAGTTTAAATCTTGTTAAGCTATTCATGTGGCTGTCGGCACAATGGTTTACAACTTGTCTAATTGTCCAGCCGTTAGTACGGTATTGCGTATCAAGCTGTGCATCGGACAAGTTTTTTACCTCCAAACGAAGCTTTTCGGGGAAAGTTAAAATATCATTAATATAGCTACTCAAAATCTCTGTTGTAATTTTTTTTGGCTTTTTAAATATACCAATTGGAAATTTTAATTCTTCTAATATCATTTTAATTTTATCGTTTTAAAATGGTACATAAACCATTTATACCTAATATGCGGCCTAATATAAACGCATTTAAAAAGTACAAAATAATGATTATATGCTTGGATAAAAAAATAGTATTTCTTTTAAAACAGGATATTCATACTTTTGAAACAAAAATCTTAAAAAAAAATGAATAACTGGTTTAAGCAAAATGGTATCCACTTGGGTATTATAGCAATTTTTATTACCCTGTGTTTTATATACTTTGCGCCTGCGTTTTCGGGCAAGGTTTTGTTTCAAAGCGATGTGCAACAGGCGCAATCGGGCCAGTCGGAAATTATGAAATATAAGGCCCAAGATGGCAAAGGCCCCCTATGGACCAATAGCATGTTTGGCGGAATGCCCGCTTACCAAATATGGACACAGTATCCCAACAACGTAACTACCTATATTTTAGAAACATTAAAATGGGCATTGCCCCACCCCGCCGATACCCTTTTGTTGTATTTATTAGGTGCTTATTTATTGTTTTGCGTATTAGGTTTAAGCCCATGGCTGGCCGCGGCGGGTGCTATAGCATTTGCATTTTCATCATACAATTTTATAATTATTGAAGCCGGGCATACCAATAAAGCCGTTGCCATTGCATTTTTTGCCCCTATTATTGCAGGTATTATTTTAACTTTTAGAGGCAAATATTATTGGGGAGCTTTTTTAACGGCATTATTTTTATCGCTCGAAATACGAAGTAACCATATACAAATGACGTATTATTTGTTTTTGGCATTGATTTTACTGGCAGGATTTGAGCTTTATGCTGCCGTTAAAAACAAAACGTTACCCGCATTTGCAAAGTCGGTAGCCTATTTAGCCGCTGGCGTAGTTTTGGCCTTAGCCCTTAATGCCTCTATGCTGTGGACAACCTACGAATATGGGCAATTATCTACCCGAGGAAAATCAAACCTAACGACTGATAAAGCACAACCATCCAATGGCTTAGATAAAGAATACGCTTACGGCTGGAGCCAAGGCATAGGCGAATGTATAACATTTTTAATACCTAACGGTTACGGTGGCGCATCAGGGCCAATGTTAGATGAAAAATCGGAAGTAGCAAAAGTACTTTTAAATAAAGGTGCCGATGCCGCACAAGCCACACAATTTGCCCAGCAAATGCCTGTATATTGGGGCGAAAAAGCATTTACATCAGGCCCTTGGTACTTTGGGGCTTTTATAGTTTTTTTATCCGTATTTGGTTTATTTATAGTAAAAGGTAAGTTAAAATGGTGGTTATTAAGCGCCACATTGTTAAGCATTGCATTATCGTTTGGTAAAAATTTTACCCTCGTTTCCGATTTGTTTTTCAATTATTTTCCGTTATACAATAAATTTAGAGCCGTAGAATCAACCCTTGTGGTGGCAAGTTTATGTGTACCAATTTTAGCCTGCTTGGCCATTTATGAAGCTACAAAAAGCAAAACAGACGAGAAACAAATTATCAAACACCTAAAAACTTCGGCTTACATAGTTATAGGTTTTATTTTGGTATTGATATTAATGCCTAACTTGCTTTTTAATTTTAAAACAACACAACATCAAGAACTTATAGGTATGTTAAAGCAGGGCCTTGGCGGCGATGAAGGCTTTGCCAATACCGTTGCTAATGCACTAGTAAGCGATAGAATTAGCTTATTTAAAGCCGATGCCCTACGGTCGTTAATTATAATTGTAATAGGTATTGGGCTAATATGGGCAACCATAACTAAAAAATTAAGCGCAAATATTGCCTACATTTTAATAGGATTATTGATACTGGGCGATATGTGGCTGGTGGATAAACGCTACCTAAACGATAAAAAATTTATAGTTAAAAGTGAAATAGCACAACAACGGCAACCACGCGAGGTAGATGCCTTTATTTTGCAAGATAAAGACCCCAGTTTTAGGGTTTTTGATATGACGGCCTCCCCTTTTTCGAGTGCCAATGCTTCGTATTTTCACAAAAGCATAGGAGGCTACCACGCTGCAAAACTTAAACGATTTAACGAAGTAATAGATAAACAGTTTACCAACAGCATTAACCAAGATGTGCTGGATATGCTAAACACACGCTATTTTATTACCACAGGTAAAGATGGGCAATCGGCATCTATGCAACGCAACAATACAGCCTGCGGAAATGCTTGGTTTGTAAATAGTATAAAATTTGCCAAAAACGATGACGAAGAAATGCAGGCCATTAGCTCGTTCGACCCTCAAAAAGAAGCCATTATTAACCAAACATTTGAAAAACAAATTTCGCCAAGTACAGGTATTCCCTTAAACGGGATGATAAAACTAACGAGTTACAAGCCCGACGATTTAAAATATGAGTATTCTACCGATAAAAATGCGGTAGCTGTTTTTTCGGAGATATGGTACCCCAAAGGCTGGAAAATGTACGTTGACAATGTAGAAAAATCATATTTTAGAGCCGACTACCTTTTGCGAGCAGCCGAATTACCTGCGGGAAATCATATTATCGAATGGAAATTTGAACCACAATCGTATTATTTAGGAGAAAAAATTTCTTTATTTGCTTCCTTAATATTACTTTTAGCCTTCTGTTTGTTAATTTACTATAAAGTTAACAACAAGAAACTAGCTTAAACTAACCAATTTTATCAAAAAAAGTCCCAATCAGCCCTGATTAGGACTTTTTTTTGCCCCATACACTTTACACAATTAGGCATTAAAATAGGTCGGGGCTATCCGCTTCAATCTGCAAAAAGGATTTCCGCTACTATTCCTAAGCCAAGGCGGTGCAATTATGGCACTTATACTACTCTGAACCGTTATACACGTTTATAGCCTTATAATAATTTTTCTTATCAAAAGCTTTTTTAGCTTTTGGGTTATCGGCAATTGCTTTTTCTAACTCTTTAGGGTCAAATTTTTGAATGGGGCCATCAGCAACCTGAAAGGCGTTTAAATAATACGTAGATAAAAAATTAAGGCTAGTTAAAGGCGAATATGCACTAATTTGCCCATTTACCACTTTAAATAACCAACAACTATCGGTTGCAATACCTTCTATTGCAGGGCTTTCATACAGCTCTCTCGATATTATTTTGGTATCCTTGGCATATATTTTGGTTTCGCGGCCAGGCATATCTTTTTCTATTTTCCTGTTCACTTTTATCAAATACGTTTGGTTTAAAACCGTATCGGCATAAATTTTAGAACGTATAAATTCAACACTATCGTTTAGTAGCGTTACTTTAAATTTGTAAGTAACATTATTAAAATAATCTAATGTTTTTATGGTGATGGGCTTCGAGTAATTGGAGCCATAATCTCTAATAACACCATATCCGCCCGGCCCACTAAACCCATATTGGGCTTGTGAATAAAAAAACAAGCAACTAAAAAAAAATGTTGCTAAAAACGTTTTTAAGTTAAATGGAATAATTAATAAAGGTTTGAACATAAATTATATTGTTAAATCTCAATTCAAAATTAGTAATATTATACTATAAAATTTACACCGTTAAAATATAAAATATCTCAAAAAAATCTTTTGTATATTATAAATTATCGTTTAGCTTTGGCACATAAATTAATACATTGAAAACTTTAACCACAACCACAACATTTA
>RDXP01000044.1 GCA_004292865.1 Sphingobacteriales bacterium | reverse complement strand
GGTTTTTGAATTATGCAGGCATTTGTTGGCGAATTAAAAATTCTACTTCGAAAAGTGGGCGTAAGTGATTGGGTTAAGTGTTAAGGTTTCAAATAACGGTTTGTTGTTATAAATGTAATATTTTGTTTTTAATACCCAATTTAAAAACTGTGCTTATTTAACCCTTACATTAACGCTGAAAAAAATTAACAATGTGAGTGCGGGCTTACTTTAGTACGCTAATATTTTAAAAAAGGCCTAAAAATTTATTACGCTTATACCCTCATACCCAAATACTCATCCTCCTTTTGGGTCATTAATTTTTTGGCTTTCGCCGATTTATCCTTATACCCTAAAAGGTGCAAAGTGCCATGTATCATTACACGGTGAAGTTCGTTGGTAAACGAGGAATTAAAAGTTTTGGCATTTTCTTTAATTCTATCTATGCTGATAAAAATATCGCCTATAATTAAGCCTGATGTTTCGGAGTTATCAAAGGTAATAATATCGGTGTAGGTATTGTGGTGTAGGTATTGGCGGTTTAAGGTAAGTAAATAGTTATCGCTACAAAAAATAAAATTTAGGCTTTCGAGTTGGTGTTTTTCATGCAATATGGTTTGGTTTATCCATTGGCGAAGCTTGTTTTTATGTTTTAAAGTATAGCTTACCTCTTGTTGGTAAAAAAAAATGGGGAGCTTTTTCATGGGTAATTTTTTTTCGTTGTTGAGAATTTAAACGCCTAAATTTAAGCTAATAAAAAATGTAATTCCACTGAGTTTCCTTGAGCATTAAACGTACACTGGTGGGCTAGCTGCTGCATGATAAAAACTCCTCGGCCTGTTAATTTTTCGATATTTTCGGGGCTTATGGGTTGTGGTAAAGTGCGGTAATTAAACCCATTTCCTTCATCGCTTACTGTAAATGATAGGGTATTATTTTCGGTAATTTTTACCCAAATATTTACGGTTTTATCTGCGCTTAGTTTATTGCCATGGTGTATGGCATTTGTTAGGGCTTCGTTTAGTGCGGTACTTATATTGGCGTGTAATGTTTCGTTTATTAGGTGGCTCGCTACCAATTGATTAATCCAGTTATCTAGCACCACAATGCTTTCGGGCTTTGAAGCAAGTTGAAGATGGTGAGTCTCTTTTTTAATAGCTACCAGCATAAAATTAAGGTTTTAAATTTTTGTAATACGTGGCTACTTTGCTTTTATAAAAATAATTTAAAGCAGGCGATATGGTTTTATAATATTCGATATCGTTGTTTTTTTGTTGCTGAAATTGTTGCCATTGCAGGTTAAAATTAGGGGCATATTCTTTGGCTGCGGTACTTTGTTTTTGGGTGTCTTGCTCCTTTTCACGTTCGGCTTTTGCGGCTTCCAATAGTTTGGTTTGTATTTGCTGTTGCCTTAGCATTACCTCCTGCGATATACGTTTATACACCAAGTCGGTTTCGGTTTGTTTCATCTCTTCTACCATTTTTTGCAGTCCGCCTGCTTTATTTCCACTTTTACTTAATTCTTCCATGGCTTCACGTATCATTTGTTGTTGCTGTGCCATTTGCGAAAACTCCTTGCTGGATTGCCCACCTTGCCCCTCGCCGGGTTTTTGCCCAGGCTTTAGCCCACCCTGTTGCTCCATTTGTTGTTTGGCTTTTTGCATATTTTTATTTAGTGCATCCTGCATTTTAGATAGCTGCTGCATACCTGGCTTAGGTTTCCCCTTGCCCGATTTTGCCGTTTGCATAGCATTTTGCAATTGTTGTAGGGCATCGCTAAGCATTAAAGCCAAGTTGTTAATGGCCGTAAGTGTGTATTGCTGGCTTTGCAAGGTTTCGGCTTGCAGGCGTTCGGTTATGTTTTCTAGGGTTTTATTTATTTGATAATTAATGTTTTGCGTTTCTTTGTTTACGGTGGCACTTATTTGCGGTACCCGCTTGCTTAAACTATACAAGCTATCTTGTATGGTTTTTAAGTTGCTAGCAATGTTTTTTTGGCGTTTGCCTAGTTGTACAAATTGGGCATCGTTTACATCTGTTTTTCGGGTGGCCATCAATAGATTTTCTTGGTCGAACGATGCTTTAAGCAAGTTTTTTAATAACAGGCGCAATGCTTGGGCATTTATATTGCTTTCTTGGCTTTCCATTTCGCTTTGCATTTCGCTTAGTTTTTGCGCTAGCTGCGTCATTTTTTGTGCAGCTTCTTTTTGTTGCTTGGCGGCAGATTTTGCTTGCTTTTGTTTCAAACTTTCCTCGGCCCCAGCCATCTCCTTTTCAATTTCTTTTTGCTCCTTTTCGGGATTTTTAAAGTCATTATTTTCGGTTTCTTTGCTTTTTTGTTCTAGGTCTTTTAAATCTTTTTTTACCTCATCAAACTGTTTATTTATATCCTGCTGGTTTTTAAGCTGCTCGTTAGGTGTATTTTGTTTGCTCAGCTCCTCTTGTTTTTTAGCAAGCTCTTGAAGTTTTTGCTTTGTATTGTCTAGTTTTTGGTCGAAGGCTAACTGCTTGTATAATTCCAGCATACGGTCAAATTCTTTTTCTAGTGCCTTATTATCGGCTTTCATTTGTTGCAAGCCATCTTTTAACTGGTTCTTATTGTTTTGGTCTATCAGTTTTTGTAAGTTTTCTAATAGTTTTTTGGTTTTATCGTCCAGTACGTTTTCAAAAAGGTTTTGAATTTGTTTTTGTTTTTCTAGCAATGCCCGGTTATCGGGGTTGGTGTTTTTTTGTTCGATAAGATTTTTTTGCGCTGTTTTTTCAATATCTCGCAATAAGTTTTCCAGTTGTTTTTGTTTTTCGATAAGCTCTTCGGCTTGCTTTTTATCATCAGCATCCATGCTGGTTTTGCTTAACAACTCTTCGCTTAGTTTTTGGGCGGCTTGCTGTATTTGCTTGGCATGCTTACCCGCTGTTTGCATTTTTTTATTAAGGGCTTGTGTAGTGTTTTCTATCTGCGCTATGGCGGCATCTTTATCCATAAATTTAAAAACCATTATGGGGCTTTTAGTGGTTTTAGGGCCATTTACGGCATCATTATCAGTAATGGAGAAATAATATTCTATTTCGTCGCCCGGCTGTGCCCCTGTTTTACTCAGCTCCCAAGCGTAAAAAAAATTATCTTGTACGGCGTTTTTGGCTACAGGAAGGCGTATCTTTTTAACCAAACCTATATTTCCTTTGGTGGTGCTTTTACTAATTTTGGTATTAAAAGTTAGCTGCGTAAAACCATAATCGTCGCCTACGTTTCCTTTAAAATAAATGACTTTATTGTTAAGCGAGTCGGGTATTTCGGTTACAGTAATGGTAGGATATTGGTCGGCTATACACGTTATGGTATAGCTGAGGGCATCGGCATTGCTTACCGTTGGGCTTTGTGGCAACAAGCTATAGGTGGTATTTGATACGATGCGCTGGGTATAGCTAAACTGATTGTTATTGCTTTTAAGGGCAATTTTGCCTCGCTTACCCCAAATAAAGTTTAATATATTGCTATTATCGGTTTTAATTTTCCATGTAAGCACAGTACCTGCGGGTACTTGTATATCGCCTGGGTTTTGCAGTGTTTGGTTGCGCTTGTGGGTATATAAAGGATATTTTACCTCGATAGCAAAACTGCTGATAGCGGGTTTTTTGTTTACCACAATATGGAAAGGTTTAGAGTAATAGCCTAAAGCAAAAAGGCGAAAGGTTTTGCTGTTTTGAAGGTTACGAAACTGATGGGTAAATTTTGAAGCGTTTACTTTTTCGGCTTTAAAGCTATTGGTTCCATCTTCTACATACACATCCTGAGGTACAGTTTTTCCTTCGATTTTAATTTTTAAGGCTATATCATCACCCTGTGCTATACTAAGTTGGCTGTTTTCTACCGAAAACGTAAAAGGTGCTGGTTTTTCAAATGCTTGATTGTGGTTTACTATCCTATACGTACCCTCTTTAATAATACTGGGAGCCACCAGCGCAATGATAAGCAATACCACAAGGGGCGGGAAAACATATTTGGCATATTTTTTATTTTCGCTTAGCGTAACCGCATCGGCAAATTTAAAAGGACTAAGGGTAGTAATTTTTTGATGAATGCTGGCTTCTAATAAGCTGTTATCTTCCTTGTTATGTAATTGATTGTTAAGTTGTAATGTATTTAAAAGCCTATCCTTAATATCAGGGAAATGTTGCCCAATAATTACCGATGCTTGCTCGTAATTAATGGTTTTGCTAATTTTTATATACTTTAAAATAGGCTTTGCCAGCCAAAAATAAGCCGCCAAAAGTATAGTTGTGGCAAAGCCATAAAACACAATATTTTTGGTAATTACACCAAAGTAACCATAATATTCGGCGAGTATAATGGCAAGGTATCCCAATAAAAATAAGGCAACAAGGCAGGCCGCACCTCTAATAATTTTATTGAGATAGTATTTTTTAATAAACTCATCCAGCTTATTTATCAGGTTTTGGTAATTGCCCGTGGGTATCATTTACTTATTGTTTGGTTTTTGTTGCAGCTAATTTTAATACCTCTTTTGCATTTATAGCTGTTACCACTTTTTTTCCTGTTTTGGCTTCCAATTCTTTAAGGGCAACTTTAGCTACATTGCCTCCTTGTTGCGCCACTTTTTTACTTTCTTCAAAAGTACCGGGAAGAGTAGCCGCCGAAATATCTTTTGTAGATGCTTCTGCAAGCATGTTTAAAATGAGTTCGGTATTGGTCATATTATCACGAAGGTTTTCTTTTTTCAAACCTTTTAGAATCTTGTATTCCTTGGTAGTTTTGCCTGCCCAAGCTTTGGTAATAATATCGGTAAGGGTGGCAAAAGCTGGTCCTTCTTTTAAGCCTCTTTTTTTCCATTCATCGGTCAAGTCTTTTCGTACTTCAATACTTTTTAGGCGTTGGTTAATCCAGTTTTCTGAATAGCCTAAGTGCGTATAATTTTCCAACGCCCTATCAATGCTTAATTCGGGGTCTTGTATTTCGTCTAATCTTTCTGCGGCTACTTTTGCCAGCCATAGCTTAAAAGGTTCTGCTTTGGGCGATGGTATAGATTGGATTAACCTAAAAAGCTGCTCTGTGTCAGCTACATCGGTAATCCTCATTTTGCCATCAATGGCTTTCATTTTCAAACCGTGACAATTCGTCACGGTTTCATTTCCTTCTTCTTTCAATCTTTGTTTTAATTTTCGCCAATAAGCATTTGGGTCAATACTATTTGTAAATACGGCTACTACATCTACAATAGATATGTACCACTTTTCTTCTGCTTCGTTCCATAATGACCGAACTTGGTTGCTTTCGAATAATTGTATAGTGCTATTTTTAGTCATTGGTTTAGTTTTTTGTTTTACAATTTAAGCTACAATTTTTATGTTTATTTTTTGCTAAAATACTTTTTATTATCTAAAGTTTTGGCGCAATGATGCCTCTTGTTTT
>RDXP01000043.1 GCA_004292865.1 Sphingobacteriales bacterium | reverse complement strand
CTTCCCACTAACAACTTCCCACTAACAACTAACCACTAACCACTAACCACTAACCACTATCCTCCCTACTTTACCGGGCCAATAGGCAATACAACCTTGCCATATACCTCGTTTAATAATTGGGCTACACCAGTATAAATTGCTGATAAGCCACAAAAAACACCTTCGTAACCTGCTAGTTTTTTAAGCTCGGCATTGCTTGTAGCATCGCCTATGGCTAGCATAAAAAACAAAATTACTAGGGAACCGAATACAATTTGTAAAGCCCTGTTTAGTTTAAATGTTCCGATAAAGAAACAAAAAGTAAAAACACCCCATATACCTAAATAGTAGGCCATAGATATTTCGGATGCTGGCGCAACCCAACCTAGCTTTGGCATTACCAAAAGCCCTACTAACGATAGCCAAAAAAAGCCATACGATACAAAAGCGGTAAAGCCAAAGGTGTTGTTTTTACGCGATTCCATAATGCCAGCAATAATTTGAGCTATGCCACCGTAAAAAATACCCATCCCAAATATCATCGCATTCATTTCAAAATATCCTGCATTGTGGATGTTTAGCAATACAGTGGTTAAGCCAAAACCTAATAGGCCTAAAGGCGCTGGGTTGGCACTATTATCTTTAATTACAAGTTCGTTTATTTGGGTCATAATGGTTTATTTTTATTTATAATTTAAGCCAATAATAAGTTTTTTTTATAGTATCCTAAAATTAATTGCTTTAAAAATTTACTACAGTATGCGTTATATTTTATTATATATAGATTACTATCTTTGTACAATTAGTTTACATTAATTTAACATAAACCATACCAGCCTATTTACCCAATAAACCTAAAAAACTACGCTATGACATTAAAACAAATTGCCACAATAAACACCAAACACCCTGATTTAATGCCCAATTGCCCTAATTGCTATTTACCGTTTAAGTGTAGAGTAAAGCGTAACCCATTGTTAAAATTTATTTTCCGCAACCACAACTTTAAAAAGTATTGGTGCGAAAAATGCAATTCAACTTTCGCTTTCATCGAAAAAAAGGGATAATTTTTTTAAGCTATTATTGCCGTAACTTCAATTTCTACCAGCATATCGGCATCTATTAAATTGCTTACCTCTACCATTGTGGTAACTGGCTTTATGGCTTTAAAAAACTCACCATGTGCTTTTGCCGCTTGTTCCCATTGGCTAATATCGGTTAAAAACATACGTGTACGCACTACATGTTGCATAGTTGCACCAGCTTGGGCCAATACGCCGTTTACTTTTTCGAGTATAAATTTGGTTTGGGCGTAAAGGTCGTTTTTACCTACAATGCCAGCATCCGCCGATGCCGTTGTACCCGAAATTTCTACCACGTTACCAATTTTTACGGCTCGGCTATAGCCAATTATTTCTTCCCAAGGCGAGCCTGATGATATGTTTTGTCTCATTATTATATGGTTTTATTTGTTTAAATTTTTTATCGCTTTAGGCGGATTTATAGTGCATAACTAAAACTGGTTTTTCCACATCATACTCTCCACAGGCTTAGTAGTTTTGGTATTGTACTTGGCATTGCCTTTGGTATTATAAAAATTGGCAATATCGCCCTGTACCTCAAAATATATGAGTTGCCCAATAGGCATACCCGCATAAATTTTAACAGGCTGCGTGGCCGATATTTCGAGCGTCCAAGTATTACAAAAACCTACATCGCCTTTGCCAGCCGTGGCGTGTATATCAATACCTAATCGGCCAGTGCTCGATTTTCCTTCCAAAAAAGGCACCTGCTTATGCGTTTCGGTATATTCTACCGTTACGCCTAAATACAAGGTATTGGGCTGTAACACAAAACCATCTTTAGGTATTTCAAAATGCTCAATCTCGTTATGTAACTTGGCATCTAATACACGGTTTTTATAACAAGCCAAATATTTACCTAAATGTACATCGTACGAATTAGTACCTAAACACTCGCTTTTAAAAGGTTCGATTATAATATTTCCTGCTTCAATTTCCTCTAATATACGTTTGTCCGATAATATCATATTGCCATTTAATTGGATGCTAAAATATGATTAATTTAAAATAATTTTACAGCAAATTATACGATAAAAATTATGCCCATTGTTTTTGAAGAAAGTTTAGGTGTTGATACTACCATAGCCTTATGGAAAATAGAAGAAACCGCACAAGAGCTAGAAAACCAGTTACAGCTAAAAGCCCACGAAATTAGTTTTTTGCGCAAGCTGGTGGGCGAAAAACGAAACCTACAATGGCTAGCCACACGGGTTTTATTGCGCAAAATGCTAAAAACCAATGCCTATATTGATGTTCGCTGCGACGAAAACGGTAAGCCTTACCTACAAAGCCAATCGCACCATATATCGCTAAGCCACTCGTACGGCTATGCGGCGGTTATTATCAGCCAAAGCAAAAAAGTAGGTATCGATATCGAAATTATCAAACCTAAGATAGAAAAAATTGCCCATAAATTTTTGAACGATAACGAATTTACACAGATAGACAAGCGCAATACCATCCTCTATTTATACGCTTGCTGGTGCGCCAAAGAGGCTTTATACAAACTAAACGGGCAACGAGAAACATCGTTTAAAAACAATATTTTTTTAAACCCTTTTATATTTGAACCCTCGGGATGTTTTAATGCCTCAATAATTAAAAACCCACAACACGATACTTTTACCGTATATTACAAGCAAGTAGGTGCTTATATGCTGGGCTATGTACAAGCCAACAATTAATTAAAAAAAAATGCTAAAAAATAATAAAGTGGCTTTCGCCGATTGGGGCTTGCTCGATTACCAACAAGCATGGAACAGGCAAGAGGAAATTTTTGCCCAAACCGTAGCCCTAAAAGTAGCCAACCGAACCCATCCCGCCAAGGAAAAAATTACGCCCAATTACCTAATTTTTGTACAGCACCCACACGTGTACACCTTAGGCAAAAGTGGCAAAGCCGATAACTTATTATTAGACGATATGGGCCTACAAAACGTAGCCGCCCAGTACCACAAAATTAACCGAGGCGGCGATATTACCTACCACGGCCCAGGGCAAATAGTGGGCTACCCTATTTTAGATTTAGATAATTTTTTTACCGATATACACCTTTACCTACGTACATTAGAAGAAGCCGTAATTTTAACCTTGCGTGATTATGGCATAATAGCAGGCCGCCTAGCTGGTTCAACCGGCGTATGGCTGGATGCCCAAATACCCGCCCAAGCCCGCAAAATTTGCGCCCTTGGGGTGCGCTGTAGCCGCTGGGTAACCATGCATGGTTTTGCCTTTAACGTTAATACCGATTTAAGCTATTTTAAAAATATCATACCCTGCGGTATTGATGATAAAGCCGTAACATCATTACAGCAAGAAAAAGGCTATGCCTTAAATATAGATGAAGTAAAAACGATTTTAAAAGGCCATATTATGACCCTATTTGACATGGTAGAAGGCTAAATTATAATGCGTATTACTTGCAGAGTTGGTAGCAAACCAAACACGGGGAAAATAATCTTTAACTCTACATTTTTATACCCTATTAATTTATAAAAAAAATAAAAAACCACCTCATTATTTACCGCCGAAATTTTAGTTATTAATATTTTATTAATTGGCCTCAGCTTATTACTTTAATTTATCAATAATTAAAAAATCTTACCAAAAAAAATTACAACATTACAAAATTTTTAATCCGTTTGCACAGATTTTATACTCCCATACACTAGCGTTATAAAATCAAAATAGTACTTTTACGGCCAATGAAAAAAAATATTGTAATCGCTATTGATGGTTATTCATCATGCGGTAAAAGCACCTTGGCTAAGGCTTTAGCACAAAAACTAAATTACATTTACATTGATAGCGGCGCAATGTACCGGGCGGTAACTTTGTTTTTTTTAAGGCAAGGTATTGATTTAAGTAGCCATGCCGCTATTAGCAATGCTTTGCAACATATTGATATTGATTTTCACTCGAGAGATTACCAATCGCATGTATTGCTAAACGGCGAAGAGGTTTCAGAAGAGATAAGGCAAATGCCTGTATCGCAAAAAGTAAGCGAAATAGCAGCTATAAAAGAAGTACGCCAATGTATGGTAAAGCAACAACAAAAAATGGGCAAACAAAAAAACATTGTAATGGATGGCAGAGATATTGGTACTACTGTTTTCCCTGATGCTTACCTCAAATTATTTATGACCGCCGACCCTAAAACACGGGCCGAACGAAGGTATAAAGAATTACAAGCCAAGGGCGAAAACGTAAGCCTCGAAGCTGTATTTGATAACCTAGCGCACCGAGATTTTCAGGATACAACCCGAGAGGTAAGCCCATTAGTAAGGGCTACCGATGCTGTAATTTTAGATAATACCAATTTAAACCAAGATGAACAGTTGGCCTTTACGATGGCTTATTTACCTGTAATTTAATGGCTTATTCTTTTGATTTTAGTAACGCCTCTTCGGCCCATTTAATGGCTATTTTTTCTTTAAAGCTAGCGTAATTGCCTTTAAAAGCCATTTTTAACACGCTATCTAAACCACCTTTTATAGCTAAATTGTATAAACTATGCGCTTTACGTGGCCACGATGCATCCCAAGCCCTTAGGCTTAACGAAAACGAGCCACTCATATACTTCATCCAATGCCAGTAACCACTTGGCATAAATAAAGTATCGCCATGTTCCAAAAATACCTCTTGCCCTTCAACACCTTTTAATGCAGGAAATTTTTTAAAATCGGGCTGTATAACATCATAATCTTCTAAGGCATACGTTGCATTGGGAATACAGTACAACCTACGTTTCCATTTGTTTTCGAAAAGTATAACATGTTTTTTGCCGCAAAAATGGGTATGAAATATATGCGGCAAATCAATATCATAATGTAAAAACGTTACCGAATTAGAACCTCCAAAAAACATGGCGGGCATGTTTTCTATAAAGCCACCCATCAAATTTTTTGGGATAATAACATCGTTTAACAATTGTGGCGCATGTTTAAAAATATTGAAAAAAAATATGCGTAGTTCGGTAGGTTGGCTTTGTATCAAATCCATATAATCACTAAAGGGCATACTTGTAGCTGCCGAGTTAATGGGCTTTGATGGATCTACTTTTGAATTATCGTATAAAGGCACTACAAGATTACCAACTGATTTTTTTAAATACTCGGTATTCCATTTATGGTACGCAGGCCAGTTTTTAGCCAAGTTTTTAATTACCACAGGCCGGCCAGCTTTTAAGTAATTATGTGTAAAATCATTGTAACTAATAGTATCAACAACATCAACAGGGGAAAGTTTAAAACTCATATTTGGAAAATGTGAATAAAAAAAAACAATTCTATTTTAAATAATCGGTTAAATAAAGGTAAAACCTTTTTTGTAAACACAACATAAAAACAAAAATTTTACAAATAACCTGAGTTCGATTA
>RDXP01000001.1 GCA_004292865.1 Sphingobacteriales bacterium | reverse complement strand
ATTAAAAGAAAAATTTGATATTTTAATTGACGAAAAAAATGGCAAACTCGAAAAAATATTAACCGAGCCACAATTACAAAAAATGATACCCAATAGCGAAAGAAAAACTAAACCCACAAAATTATGAAACCACTAAAAAACATCCTCATACTATTGTGCAGCCTACTTATGCTAGCAGCATCTTGCAAAAAAGAAAAATCTAAAAACCCTATTGATGATTTACCCCCTGCAACACAGACTGGCGCAAATACTTTTGGTTGCCTAATTAACGGGGAAATTTGGAAACCTAAAGGTGGACTATTAGATAGAACACTTGATTTATCGTACGACCCTGGTTATATGGGCGGTACATTTAATGTCATCGCAAACAGATTTCTTTCCCAAGGGGTGTCTGAAAGGATTACAATTGCAAGTTATAATTTGCAATCAACAGGAAGTTTTGTTATCTCAAAAAATAAAGTTGGTATTAATTTCCGTAAGTCCGATTGTGCTTATTTGAGTGATGAGGTGGATAACATACAATCAGGCATCCTTATCATCACTCGATTGGATTTACAAGCAAAAATAATTTCGGGAACTTTTAATTTTAAACTTGAAAAAACAGGATGCCCTACTATAATTGCTACTGAAGGTAGGTTTGATTTACCTATAGAATAATACTTTATTAACAAAATACTTAACATTTAAACCCTAATATTATGAAACCACTAAAAAACATCCTCGTACTATTCTGCAGTTTACTTATGCTAGCTGCATCTTGCAAAAAAGAAAAATCTAAAAACCCAATTGATGACTTACCCCCTGCAACACAGACTGGCGCAAATACTTTTGGTTGCCTAATTAATGGGGAAATTTGGAAACCTAAAGGTGGACTATTAGATAGAACACTTGATTTATCGTACGACCCTGGTTATATGGGCGGTACATTTAATGTTTTGGCAAATCGACTTATTTCACAAGGGGTTAAAGAAAGTATTACTATAGGAAGTTATAATATTAAATCAACAGGTAGTTACGTTATTTCTGAAGATAAAGTAATCATTTATTACAGTAATTCAAAATGTACTTATTTAGGTAGTGAAAAAGATAATGTACAAACAGGTACTTTAACCATCTCTCGATTGGATTTACAAGCAAAAATAATTTCAGGCACATTTAATTTTAAACTCGAAAAAACAGGATGCCCAACTATAATTGCTACCGAAGGTAGGTTTGATTTACCAATAGAATAATATTGTTATTAAAACATTACTTAACATTTAAAAAAACCACAAAATTATGAAAACAATAAAAAACACCCTGCTACTATTATTTAGCCTACTTATGCTCTCTGCATCTTGCAAAAAAGAAAAAGCTAA
>RDXP01000042.1 GCA_004292865.1 Sphingobacteriales bacterium | reverse complement strand
AAACTGCGTTTAAGAAAGAAATTAGTACTTCTTTTCTGTTCTCGTTTCCAAATATTTTTCGGAAAGCAACGTCATTTTTTATATCAACAAATTTCATAACGCAAATTTATAAAATTCTTTGTGATTTCTGTTTGTAATTGCGGTTCTAAAAAATAGCGTACAACACTTAAATCTAAGTAATAAAAAAACAAACTTATTTACACTCCTTCATTTGCCTTGGGTTATGCTATGGGCAGAAAACGCCCAAATCAAAAAATAATAAACCATATTCTACTCACCGTAACTCAGCTTAATAAATAGCTTATTTGGCTAAAAATAATTCTACTTTTAATAGCCGATATACCATTAGATTAAATTTATTGATTTTGAATTTGATTTTTACAAAAACAAGCCTATATTTGCAATCCTGTTTTAAGAAAATAGAATTTATTATATTGTTATGAAAAGAACGTTTCAGCCTTCGCAAAGAAAGAGAAGAAATAAACACGGTTTTAGAGAAAGAATGTCCACAGCTAATGGCAGAAGAGTATTGGCTTCGAGAAGAGCGAAAGGCAGAAAAAGACTTACCGTATCGGACGAAGGTAGCCACAAAGCTTAGGTTTAAACTGCAACCTTAGGGTTTTTTGCCGATAAATTATTTTTTAAATATCGGTATATGGTAATAAAAAAAACATTTTGTAAAGAAGAACGCTTATGTAGTAAAGTGCTTTTAGAGGCTCTTTTTACTAAGGGTTCTTCTTTTTTAGTTTACCCTTATCGGGTGAGTTGGTTGGTAACGAGTCAGACGCAATTATTTCCGGTACAGGTAGTTATAGGCGTTTCTAAAAAAAAGTTTAAGCGCAGTGTGGACCGTAACCTTATCAAACGAAAAATAAGGGAAACATATAGGCTAAACAAACAAGAATTGTTATACAATCCGTTATTAAGCCATCAATGGGCCATACTTTTATCTATAAATTATATTGGTAAAGATATTGTACCACAGCACATTATAGATGATAAACTTAAAATTGTGTTTTCAACTTTGATTACTCAAATACAGGCTGCCCATGTTTAATGCTGTATTCAAATTTATTTTTTTAGTACTTATTAAAATATATCAATATTTTTTTTCGGCATTATTGGGTGCATCGTGTAGGTTTACGCCTACGTGTAGCGAATACGGCATACAGGCACTACAAAAATACGGTGCATTTAAAGGCGGCTGGTTAACTTTAAAACGAATAGTACGCTGTAACCCATGGGGTGGGCATGGGCATAATCCTGTTCCCTAATTAAAAATTTAATGGCTATAATTTTACACATAGAAACAGCCACCCAATGTTGCTCGGTAGCTATTGCGCAAGATGGTGTGTTGCTGTACAAAAAGGAAATTAACGAACAAAATGTACACGCTAGGCTTATTACTTTGTTTATTGATGAAGTAATATCCAATAGTATAACCGATTATGCTAAAATTGATGCGGTTGCGGTAAGCCGTGGGCCGGGTTCTTATACCGGTTTACGCATTGGTGTTTCTACAGCTAAAGGTTTATGTTATGCTTTGGATAAGCCGCTTATTACTGTTGATACTTTGCAGGCTATGGCCGATGGTTTTAAGGCGCAACACAAAATTGGTGGCGATAAAATACTGCTATGCCCCATGATAGATGCCCGCCGGATGGAGGTATATTGTGCTTTGTATGATGAAAATAGTAGTTTGGTATTGCCCACGGAAGCAAAAATTATGGATGAACATTCGTTTATAAATGAGCTTAGCCAGCACAAAATTTATTTTTTTGGTGATGGTGCTGCCAAATGTAGCCATGCTTTATCGGCGCAAAGCAATGCAATAATTGTTGATAATTTTATCAATTCGGCTGGGGATATGTGTACCATTGCATATCAGAAATTTATAGCTAACCAGTTTGAAGATGTAGCTTATTTTGAACCTTTGTATTTGAAAGAGTTTATGGTACTATCAAAAACCTAAGGTTTTTTATCTCGCCTTTTATCAACTTGTTTTTTAGCTTTATCTTTTTTCTTTAAAAAACTAAACCAACTTTTTGCGTTTAAGTTTCTTACGCCTTTGCCTTGGTCGCCATCGGTAATGCCAGGTATTTCATCAGCATTGCTAAAGTTTTGTATAAGTTTACCAAATTTTAAACTAAAACCCATGTAAAAATCGGCTCGGGTGGGGTTGCCTCCTATGCCAGGGTCCGAACTTAAAAAACCATTTGCGTAGCGTAAAGAAGGAAACAAACGCTCACTACCTATATAAAACTCAACATTGGGGGCTTTAACCATAAATTGGCTGCCAAAATTAAAACCTTGCCTTAAATCGTAAATGCCATTAAGGGCTACATTACACACGCCGTAATTAAAATTATTGATGGCAGCAATGGCACCATCTCTTTGAAACATACTCTTAGAAACAATTAAATTAGGTTTATAAAAATCGAAAGTTTTGGATGCCAGTACTTCTACTTTGGCATTGGTAGGTGTGTAGAAACCGCCCAATCTAGCATTATTGGCTAGCATTAAACTAAATTTATCGTAAAACCGTACACCTAAATCATTGGCATCAGCTTTAAATACTTTTACTTCATCGTTAAAATCAAATTTGGTACTATTTTTACCCCATTTTATAAAGCCTAAATCCTTAATATGCCCACTAAAATATATGCCATCGGGCGAGGTATAGGATAGCCCTAAGTTTATGGATAGGCCTGGGTTTTTAAACGTTGGATACAATAAACTTGCCGTGGGCACCCCTGTACCAAAGCTAGAGCGGGCTGTGCCTACCACCGTTTGGGTTAAAATATTATCTACCCTATCAATGGATAAGGTGTTTTCACGCAAATCGCCCTGTGCATATATAATACCGTTTAGCACACTAAACTTGGCACCCCAAGCCCAGTTTTTATCATAATTTTCGCGGTAGGTAAAACCTAATTGGCTGTATGATTGGCTGTAACCATTGCCATTAAAAATATTGCTATACGTATCTTTATCAAAAAGGCTATAACTATCTAATATGGCAAATGTTTCGCTACTTATATTTAGGGTGCTTTCGTGGCGCAGTTGTAAGGCTATGCCTAGCTCGCTTTTACGCTTTTGCGATTTATACATCTTAAACATAAATAAATAGTTATTGCTGTACGATTGCAGTGTATTTATATTTACTTGGCCTATAGTATTAATTTGGCGGGAATCAATTTTTCCCTTAAATAGCATTGTTTTAAACGAACGGTTTGCCTCGCCATCAAAATAAACATTGTTACTTAATGATGGGATAAAAAAATTAGAAGCATATTTACGGCTAAGGTCTTTGGTTGATGTAGATTGTACCGGGTTTTCGAACGAATCGTATAGCGTACCCGAGTTATTGAGCGAAAAATCTTGTGCGTAACAAAATTGGCCTATACATAACAAGGAAATAAGAGTAGCTGTTTTTGTTGTCATTTTTAATCGCATATTTAATAATTTAAAACTCAAAAATCTAATTTTTATTTTGGTGTGTTAGCGAATCGAGGTATAACGAATCGCTTAAACTAGGTGTTTTAGTTTGTTGAGGTAGTTTATTGAGGTATAAATTGGTGTAAAATTTATTTTTATCGGCACTAAATTGTATTGATAATCCGTAGATGTTATCGAATTTAAAAGCCTCACTTTTAAAGTTATGATATGCGTTTTTACTTAAAAAATCTTTAAAAATAGCTTTCGAGTTTTTGTTATGTAAAAAATAAAATATGTTTCCTTTATTGGATAAGTATTGTTCGAACTTGTTGTAATTAGCTGTAGTGCTTATCAGTTGCTGCTGCTGGTAATGGGCTAAAAAATTATTTAAGGCTTTTACCGAATTGGCCACTATCAAATAATTACTTACCATAGCAAAATACGGCCTCCCAAAAATCTTAAAAGGCTCGCCCAAAAAATAATACACAAAATTGGTATCATCAAACCTAGCTATTTTAGCCGATAGGGGTGTGCTTATGGTGGATAGTAAAAAGGCTAACCGTTGCGAATTATTGGTGCTTATTAAACCTATTTTATCGCCCGATGCCAATTGTGTTTGGCCAAACTCGTTACCCAAAACTTTTAAAAATTCTTGTTCGATAGGTATCGAATGCTTTTTAGCAATGGCATTTATCTGTGTTTTTAGTTTTTTAAAAACATCTGATTGGCTAAATATAAGTTTCAAATCAGACTGAAACAAACGCATATCCGATACATAAAAGCTTATATAGGATGCAGCATCTAAAGGTATAATTCGGTTAAGCGTTAGGTTGCCAGGCTGTTGGTATAAAAAAATATTGGCATATTGCAAAGTGGTGGTATCGGGTGTGGTAATGCCGCTAAACATAAAAGCATCCGACTGGTAATTTATATTTAAGCTGGCATAAGCGGTAAAATTTTTTAAATAGGCGGTATATTCGGGGTTTTTATACTTCGAAAAATTGTTTAAAAAATCGGGTAGCTTAGCAAAGCTGAGGTAAAGGTTGGCGATAGCATTTTTGTTTCGGTCGGTTTCGGCGTTAAATTGGTTTGTTTTAAGTTTATTAGCAACAGTTTGCTGTAAAATTGTTTCTTCTACCAAATTAAGGTTAAAACTGCCAACAATTATTGATTGCAAAAGCGAAAAATAAAAAAGTTTATTGCTTGGAAGTTTAACAGTATAAATTTCATAGCTATTAAAATTATTTACGTTAACGGTGTATTTGGCTTTAATTAATGATAAAAATTTGGCGGTTGAATATTGGTTTAAAAACGATTGTGCCAAAGGGGCAAGTACCAAAAAATCAGCTTTATTGTTCGCCGTTTTATGTAACGAAAAAAACAAATCACTTTTATCTACACTTGCGTAGAGTTGGGCATCATCAATCAAAATATTTTTTAATTGAGCTAATTGCACAAAAGTTGCCACACCCAATACATCTTTAAAAAGCGTAAATTTTTTAAAAATATCATAAAAATAAGCCTCGTTTTTATATTGAAACACCAAGGCAGCATTACTAGGTACGGTATTTAAAATTTTAGTAGCATTATTAGTGGTAGCCGTTAAATTTCTGAAATACAACCACGAGGAAGCACCAACGGCAATAAATAGGATAATAATAAAGGCAATAATTTTTTTCATGCAAGTTTGTTCTCTCCACAAAAATAGAATTTTAAAACCAATTGAATTTATGTAGCCTTAATTAAAACAATAAGTGCAACTACATAACCATACAATTACCCAAAAACATCTTCCAAGCAAAGGCTTTCGTCAATTTCATATTGGTACATACCTGGTTTTAATTTATGCGTTGTAATAAGGGTGCATACTACTCGTTTTTTTGTTTTAGTAAGTATTTGAAAATTAGCGGCTTTAGTTTTTAATGCCTCAACATCTTTTTTGGTAAGTACATAACCCGAGGCATAGTATTTCATTTCGCAAAGGTTAATTACACCATCATTACGGTCAATCAATAAATCTACTTGAAAGGCAGGAATAACATCATTACCCACAAAATAAAAAGAAGAAC
>RDXP01000213.1 GCA_004292865.1 Sphingobacteriales bacterium | reverse complement strand
CCACCGCCACCGCCAAAATCGCTATCGCTACCTCTGCCACCGCCACCGCTGGCTAAACCAGCTAGTAAACTCCACCATAGCATATCGGCAGCACCACGGCCACCAATAACATTGCGGCCACCGCCGCCTTTGCCGCCTTTGCTTATAAAAACAATAATTACAATAACTATCAATATTAATAAACCTGCTGGAAAGCCTTTACTATTTTTGCCTTTTTTGGGTTTATCGGCTTTGTATTCGCCTTTGGTATAGCTAATAATGGCATCGGTACCATCATTAATGCCAGCGTAAAAATTGCCGCTTTTAAAGTTGGGTTTTATTTGGTTTTCTATAATGCGTTTGGCAATGGCATCGGGTAAGGCACCTTCGAGGCCGTAGCCAGTGGTGATAAACATTTTACGGTCGGCTTTGGCAATTACCATTAAAATACCTGTATTTTTTTCTTTGCCGCCCACGCCCCAGCTTCTAAAAAGGCGTACCGAATAATCGGCAATTTCGTAACCCTCCAGCGAGGGTACAATAGCTACCGCAATTTGTATGCTGGTAGTATCGGCGAAAGCCACCAACTTGTTTTCTAAGCTGTTAACCTCTTGGGTGCTTAACGTTTGGGTATAATCGTTTACTAAAGTTGCGGGTTTGGCTGGAAAATTTTGGGCATAAATAGTGGTACAAGCCAGTACAAAGGCGAGGACTAAAAAATGTTTTTTCATAAAATTTAGCATCATTACATTAGGGTAAAAAAACAATATCGTCGGGCAGTTCGTTGCCATCGCCGCTATGGTAAGGGAAATATTTTTTTAGCTGTTTGCCAGCTTCAATAATGCCTACGCTTATGCCTTCGGCAAGGTGGTTGTTTTTAAAATGGGTGGTCATTAAATTTTTAGTGCTATCCCAAAAATCATCAGAAACTAAGGCGTTTATTCCCCTATCGCCAATAATGGCAAATTTTTTATCATCCGTGGCAACGTAAATTAAAACACCGTTATTTAGCTTGGTTTTGTGCATTTCCAAATCACGGAAACAGGCCACAGCCCTATCTAGCACCTCTATTTTGCATTTTTTTCAATGCAAACTCTAATTTCGCCCGAAGTGTTTTTTTCGGCCCACTCAATAGAATGTTTAATTTTTTCTTGGTCGCTATCGCTTAATGTTGGCATAAATAAAAAAATGTCTTTAAAATGTTTAGGTAAATAAAACTTTAAGGTTTTAAAAAAGGCATATTACCTACTTGTACCTTAAATTGTAAATTAAACTAATTTTTATTATCTAATTTTTTTTGTAGTTGTTCCATTTCCTTTTTTAATTGGTTTATAGCTTTATCTTTTTCACTCAATGCTTTATCTTTTTCATTCAATGCTTTTAAGAACTTTTTTTCTTTTTCTTCAAACATGGCATTAA
>RDXP01000041.1 GCA_004292865.1 Sphingobacteriales bacterium | reverse complement strand
CGCAAAGGAAAAACGCGAAGAACACAAAGCTGCTTGTAAGCACCATCTTAAATAAAAAAGATAAAAAACCACCTCATTATTTACCTCCGAAACTTTCGTTTTTAAGTTTAATTATCGGATTTAAGTACCGAAATTTAACACCTTTGTTCTAATGTTAAGTGTTTCATATTTTATTGAGTGTTGTAACCCAAAAATATGTTTTTTCTTATCACAGCAAGCAGTAAAAAAATTTGGCTTTTAAGGGTCAATTTTCTGGCTGATTGCTATCATATACCTATTCCGTGTTGCATTTATTACTTGAATTGTAGGGCGTTACTTAACGGCTTTGGGATAAGCCGATGCGCCCTGTTGCACAATTTGGCCATGGTGTATAACCAATATTTTATCGGCATTTTGGATGGTTGATAAACGGTGTGCTATTACAATAGAGGTACGGCCTTTCATCAGTTTTTGGATTGCGGTTTGTATTAATTGTTCGGTTTCGGTATCTACGGATGATGTGGCTTCATCTAACACTAAAATTTTGGGCTGGTACACCAGTGCCCTAATAAATGATAACAATTGCGCCTGCCCAGCCGATAGGGTTGCGCCACGTTCTTGTACTTGGTATTGGTAAGTACCCGGCAAGCGCATAATAAAATCGTGTGCGCCTACTTCTTTGGCTGCGGTTATCATTTGAGTTAGCGTAATTTCGGGATTATTAAGGCTAATATTATTGGCTATACTATCCGAAAACAAAAAAACATCTTGCAATACAGTAGCAATTTGCGACCGCAAATAATTTATATCAAAATCCTTTATCGGAGTATTATCAATAGTAATTTCGCCACTATTGATTTCGTAAAAACGATTTAATAGGTTAATAATAGATGATTTACCCGCACCCGTGGCACCTATTATCGCCATGGTTTCGCCTTCTTTAATCTCAAAACTAATGTCTTTTAACACGTAATTATCATCGGCGTAAGCGAAAAAAACGTTTTTAAATTTAATATCTCCCTTTAATGTTGCTGGCTTTAATGTACCTGTATTTATTGTTTTTTCGTTGGTATCTATAACCTTAAAAATACGCTCGGCACCTACCATGCCCATTTGTAAGGTGTTAAATTTATCGGCAAGCTCGCGTATGGGCCTAAATAGCATATTGATATACATGATAAATGCTACCACCACGCCTGGCGAAACTTGGTTATTAAGAATACTTTTAGAGCCATACCACACCAGTAAACCTATGGATAATGCCGAAATAATCTCCACTACTGGAAAAAATATCGAGTAATACCAATTAGAACGAATATGTGCATCGCAATGTTCTTTATTAATGGCTTCAAATTTTTTATACTCTTGCTGTTCTCGGGCAAAATATTGTATTACCCGTATGCCACTAATATGTTCTTGCAAAAAATTATTTAGCAAGCCCACTTGTGTACGCACATCCTGAAACGCTGTTTTTATCGCTTCTTTAAAAATATAGGTTGCCAAAACCAAAAAAGGCATCGGAATTAAAACCACCAAAGTAAGCCGCCAATCTTGATAAAACATTACGGCTATAATGGTAACAATTTGTAAAATACTGCCAATAATTACAATAATACCCTCCGAAAAAATATCGGCAATAGTTTCTAAATCCGATACCGTTCGGGTAATCAGCTGGCCTATGGGTGTTTTATCAAAATAGCCCAGTTTAAGTTTGGTAATGTGGTTAAACACATCGGTACGTAAATCTTTTATCACACTTTGGCCCAGCGTATTGGTTAAATAAGTATGGTAATATTGTATGGCGGTTTGCAAAAATAATAATGCCACCATTAAAGTTATCATCCATACCAAGCCATTGGTATTGTTTTTTAAAATATAATCGTCAACGGTAACTTGGGTTATTAAGGGCCTTAACGGCGATACTAGCGCAACACCAACGGTAAGCCACACCGACCAGTAAAACACCGTTTTGTAAGGCTTGGTATAGGTAAGTATGCGTTTAAGCAAGTGCCAATCGTAGGTTTTACCCGCTATTTTACTGCCCATTAATAATATAATTATAATTTATTTTGGTAAGATATAAGCCGCAAGCCGGTACCGATGCGCCTGCATTGCACCGATTTTCGCTTTCAATAATGTTGCGTAATTGGTTAGCCTGTAATTTACCTAGGCCTACATCTACCAAAGTACCTACAATGGCCCGCACCATATTGCGCAAGAAACGATTGGCAGTAATATAAAAAATTAAGCCATTACTGGTTTTGTGCCACTCGCAACACAATAATTTACAAATATTGGTATGGTTATCGGCCTTAGATTTACAAAAAGAAGTAAAATCATCATATTCTAAAATAATGGCTGCGGCTTGGTTCATAGCTACAACATCTAAATCATGGTATTTTAACAGCCAGCTTTCTTCGGTTTTAAAGGGGTTTTTAGTAAAATGTATATGGTATTGGTACGAACGTAATGTTGCATCAAACCTTGCGTGGGCAGTGTTATTTACTTTTACAATTTGCTTAGCAACAATATCAACAGGTAAAATTGCATTAATGCTTTTAAGCGTATTGGTGTGCATAACAAGGTTATCGCTGATATTTTGGATATCAAAATGTGCATAAAATTGGGTAGCGTGTACGCCTGCATCGGTACGGCCACAGCCTAAACTTTGTATTTGCTGCCTAAATACGGTGCTAAGTTTTTGGTCCAGCACTTCTTGTACGGTTAAGGCGTTAGGCTGCGCTTGCCAGCCGTGGTAAGCTGTACCTTTGTAGGCTATTTCGATAAAAAAACGTTGGCTATCCGACACAAGGCTAAAGTAATAAAATTCAAAAATAAAAATTTAAAAAAAAACCCTTTAAACAGTTTTAACTGGCAACAGGCATTAAGCGTACACTATAGCCATTGATAACTAGGTACTACATTAATTGTAAAACCATTTTTTTGCATTACTTCGGTTTGATTTAGCGTTACAATTGTACCCTGTTTTAAATTAAAAAAAGTTAATGCCGCTATCAATCCGTTTATTTCACGGTTTATATTATCTTGGTTTAATTGGTAGCACACCTGTATGGCTTCGCTTATATTTCCTCTGCTAAAAACCACAAAATCGCATTCGCCTTTATCGGCAAAATAATATATTTCGCTGTAGGTTCTTCGTAGTTTTAAATAAATTAAATTCTCGAACTTGCGGCCATCATCATCGCTAAACGATGCCGAATTTGCCTGCACCATACCCGTATCTATGGCGTAAACCTTACGTGGATTTACCAATTGCTTACGCACCGAATAACTAAATTTAGGTACAAACTGAAACAAATACGCGTACTCCAGGTGCGATAAATACTCCATTATGGTACTGGTGGCGGCTATGTTAAACAAGCTTTTTAAACGATTGCCCGTTATGGGTTTTGCCACGTTTGATACCAAGTACAAAGCCAAGCGTTGCAGGCTTTTAACATCCCGTACGCCATACCTTACGGCAATATCTCGTAGCAAAATATCTTCGAATAGGTGGTGTAAAATCTCATCGGTTCCGTATTTTACATACTCGGGAAAACCGCCCGTTTTTAGGTAATGTAGTATAGATGCTTCGGTGGCTTCGGTATTTAAAAACGCATTAAACTCCTGATAAGAAAAAGGAAACAACTCTGTGCTAATGTGCCGACCTGTAAGTTTTGTGCCTAGCTCGCGGCTTAGCAGCGATGCGTTAGACCCTGTAACCACCATTTTGTAGCCTTCATCTAGTTTTTGGCGAACATATTTTTCCCATTGGGGGATAATTTGCACCTCATCAAACAATAAAACTTTAACGCCCAATTGTTTAATAACTTCATCTAAACGTAAAAAATCGGCAGGTTCAAAGTCGTATAAGCGAGGATCATCAAAGTTAAGGTACAGCGCATCTTTATATTTATTTTGCAAAAGCTGAAAAAGTAAAGTGCTTTTACCGCACCTGCGTATGCCCGAAACGATGAGTACATGGGCGTTTAAATCGGGCAATTTTTGTAACGCATTTCTTATTAGCCCTGTTTTTTGTTGCGTAATGTTTTCTTTTTGCGATGCAATTACCTGTAAAAAAGTAGCTTGTACTAACATTTTAAAATTGTTTGATACAAATGTACAAAATTGTTTGATACAAACAAACAAGTTTGTTGTTTACTGGGAAACAATATTGTTTGTGGTTTAAAAATAGGTATTTACGGCAAACTCAAATTGGGTTATAAAAATAGCTTTAAAAGGTTGTAGGTTGTTTTGCTCATAAAAAATTAGCATCGCTTTTTTATACTCAATAGTATCCACCGTACGGAAAGAAATGGGGCAGTAATTGTAACTTAACAGTATTGCGTTGCTAACTATCCTAGCCGTTCTTTTATTACCATCGTTAAATGCTTGTATATAAGATAGTAAAACCAAACACAGCAATGCTTTTTCAAAAACATTTGTTTTTATATTAATTAGGTTACACATGGCCTCTAAGGCTTCTCTAATTTGAAACTCGTTATCCAGCGGCTTATAATTTGTACCCGTAATACCTACCCGTGTTTTTCTAATATTGCTGTCAATAGCCAAGTTTTTAATTAACAAACTATGTATTTCTTCGAGTTTTGCTACCGATAAGTTTGATAGATAATTTGTATTTTCTAACACAAAATCAATAGCATATTTATGGTTTAAAAGCATAATTGCTTCTTCCTTAGTTTTCCCTACGGCTTCCAGTTTATCTTTAAGTAAACGTTCTGTTTCTAACAACGAATAGGTATTTCCCTCTATTTGTGATGATTTCCAACTTAAATCTATGGCCAATCGTTCTAATTCGTTTTGGTATTGGGCGGGGTTTAAATTTTTTGCGTTTTGTAAAAATGCAGCTTGAAGCCCATTTAATTTTTCTATTTCGCTTGCCGAAAACAGTTGCACATTGGCTAAAAACTCACAAATATGAATATTAAACGATGCTAAAATATTTCGTTCGTCTATTTCTTGCTTAAAATAATCGTTAACATTTACAGTGTTTAAAAACTGGTATTGGAAACTAATATGGTAGCGTGTGCTTTTGCCCTTACCTGTTACTTCAATGTTTTTTGCAGTTATATTTTTTTGCAATAACCGCTTTATAGTGGCAAAACTTAAGCTATGGGCAATATTTTCGAAAATTTGTATAGAAGTACTGCTCGGATTATTTTTTAAATAACCCAGTATTTTATTTTCGATATCTGTTTTAGCTAAAGACATTTTTTTATTTGGCTCAAAAATACAAATTATTTAGCTCAAAAATGGGTTGTTTTGAGCCGAATGTGTGCTATTTTTGAGCTGATTGGTTTTTATTATCCCTTATAAAATTGATGCTTTCGATTTAAGCGAAAGTATTAACTAAACTTTCGGAGGCAGTAAAGCGCATAAATATACTTATAGTGCGGCGTATTTATAAAATTAGCTGGATATATACGAACAGCAGGGCTAACGCATTTAAAAATTGTAAAATTATTTTCTTGAAAAAATTGTCACTCTGAACGAAGTGAAGAGTCTCAAAACATTCTGTTTTTATTATACGCAAAGTTTATGATTCTTAACAAAGTGGAGAATTGCAAGCGTTGTATTAA
>RDXP01000214.1 GCA_004292865.1 Sphingobacteriales bacterium | reverse complement strand
TTAAGCCAATAACCAGTAGCTGTTTCGTTACCCAATATATACTTTAGGTAAAAAAAAGAATATTCATCCGTTAATCGGTAAAGGCTATCTCTTTCTCTTTTGCCAAATGGATTATAAAAACTTATAAAAGATGATGCCTCTAGTTCGTTAAGTGCCGCAGTAAAAGTACCTCCACTATTTAGTTTCGAGGCTTTTAAAAGTTCGTTACGTGTAAGCCCTTTTCTTTTTTTTGCCAATGCTTTTATAATGCTTAGATGGGTTTCGTATTTGCTAAAAAGCGATTTGTATAGGTTTTCAAATTCGCCATATAAAGGAGCATTTTTTCCAAAACATATTCTATCTATTTCTTTAGGTACCGATTTTCCCCCTTTTACCTCTCTAAGGTAAAAAGGAATTCCACCCAGTGCCATGTATAATTGTGTTATTTCATATTTGGTAAAGTTTATGTTTTTGCTTTTAAAATATTGCTCGGTTTCGCCTAAGGTAAAAGGCTGAAGATGTATTTTTTTAGTTACCCTATTATGCAATCCACCTGTATCGTTTATTACATGTTCAATTATCCACGAAGCCGCCGAGCCACATATTACCACTATTAGGTTTTGATTTACTGCCCACGAATTCCAAAAATAATCGAAGGCAGCCAAAAAACCCGAGTTTTTTGAAGCCAGCCATGGCAATTCATCAAATACAATTACTTTTTTCGATTTGATGCTATGCTGTTCTATATATTTTTTAAGAATATTAAAAGCATCACGCCATTCTAAAGGTTTAGCATAAGGTATGGGCGGCTTCATTAATTGGTTAATTAAATCAATAAAATTTTTTAAATTCTCGTCTTTTGTATCTTCTTTAGAGCCGGTAAACGAAAATATTGTGTTAGCATCTAATGCTTGTTTTATTAAAAATGATTTACCTACCCTTCGCCTTCCATATATTGCCAATAGCTCGGCTTCTTTACTATTAAGCAGTCCTTGTAAGGTGTTCAACTCATCAGTTCGTCCTATAATAGGCTGTTTACCTGTGAATATAGTTTTAGATTTTGCCATTATTAAACTTGTTATTTTGCAATATACATGCACAAATGTACGTAAACATTTCTTTAGTTTCAGCCATAAGTATATAAAATATTACACTTATGGCTGAAAACTATTTTTTAATTACAGCCATAAGTACATAAAATATTGTACTTATGGCTAAAAACTATTTTTTAATTACAGCCATAAGTATATAAAATATTGTACTTATGGCTGGATATACACTAAAACTTATCAAATACAATCACTTAAACCCATTGTGGCACAATTGTAAAACATCAAAGTAAAGCTTTGTTTGTAGTAAAAAACCCAAACTTTAGCCTCTGATTAAAATCTTTTTAAAAACCCAATTCGAGTATGGTGTCTTAACATAATTATTAAAATAAATACACCTTAACAATGGCGT
>RDXP01000040.1 GCA_004292865.1 Sphingobacteriales bacterium | reverse complement strand
TTAACCGTAAAGCCCGATGGTAGCTTGCTAATGCTTACTACCATTACCGATGAACTATTTGCAAATATAAATTTTGCAATACTTCAATATAATGCTAATGGTATTTTAAATACTAATTTTGGCACAAATGGTTTTGCAATTGGCGATTTAGGTGCAAACCAAGACGAATACCCACGATCTATAAAAGTGCAAGCCGATGGTAAAATACTAGTATCAGGTTTTATATCAAGTACTAAAGCAAATTTTGTGGTACAACGGTTTAAAACTAACGGCACCTTAGATTCAACTTTTAACACATCAGGCATAACAAACATAAACGTTGGTGGTAAATACCGAGAATTACTTGATATGTTGATAGAGCCTAATGGTAAAATAGCTTTAGTAGGTTCTATTAGCGATGATTTTGCTTGTGTGAGGTTAAATTCCAATGGCACAATAGATAATACTTTTGGTACAAATGGTATTTTTACAAAAGATTTAGGCGAATCGTACGATTATGGTAGCTGTATTTTAAGACAACCCGATGGCAAATTTGTATTAGCCGGCTGGACAAGTCATTTCTGCTCCGACAGGGCTTGGGGCTTAATACGCATTAGTAATACAACATCATTACCAGTAACACTTACCACTTTTACAGCCCTTTATAACAATAAAAATGTACGCTTAAATTGGTATACGGCATCCGAAATTAATAACCAAGGTTTTGATTTAGAGCGTAGTTACGATGGTAAACTATTTGAAAAAATTGGGTATCTGCCAGGTTATGGCACAACCAGCACACCTCAAAATTATAATTTTAATGATGCAAACGTATCTCAAATAAATCAAAACCTATATTATCGTTTAAAACAAACAGACCAAAACGGCGATTACGAATATTCTAACATCATATCTGTTAAAATACCACAATTTAATAACCAAACTTTTACTGTTTACCCCAACCCCATAAAAGGCAATTTGTTTAATGTAAACTTAGCAAACTTACCCAAAGGAGTTTACCAAATAGCCATAATCAATATGCTTGGCTTAAAAGTTACAAATGTAAACTTTATGCATAACGGTGGTTTAACTAATATACCCGTTAATATTAATTTACCTACCGGGATTTATGATGTAGAATTATCATCAACAAACTACCGAGAAACTAAAAAAATAGTTTTTGAATAAATTTTAAAGTTATTTTATTGAAAAATAATAAATTAGACTGTAAAATATAATGCAACAGTTTTTTTAATTTGTTTAGCTTTGAAAATAATTTGGTTTTTATAACCAATCATTTAAAAGCTAAACATACCTTTAAAAATGAAAAAACTATTACTTATAACCTTTTGTTTTATAGGCTTTACCGCAGTTAACGCACAAATAAACCCTACCGATACCTTACCTGCTATTATTAACTTTACAAAAGCTAACGGGGCTTTTAGTTTTAATTCGGTATTGCGGCCATTAAGGCAAATTGCGGGTGCCCCTACCCCATTTTACAATTACTTTTGGGAGTTTGGCGATGGTACTTTTAGTTTCGAGCAAAACCCAACTCATATTTATAAAGATACCACTGATGTTGATGTGCGCTTATTTGCAACCAATAACTACGATGATGGTAAACGCCCTCCCACACGCCCTATAAAAATTAAAACAGGAGTAAAAACCCAAATGATGGCATCGGTAAACCCAACGCCATCGGGCTTTTTTAATGGTGCAGGCAACATTGCCCTAAAAAGTAACTGTATGCCCAAACCTGGCGACGATATGATGCTGATTTTAGGCTATACCAACAAACCACAAAACGGCGTACATAGCTTAAACGGTACTATTGCCTTACTTTATAACGATAAACAGTTTGCCAGCAATAATTTTGAATTAGCCGAAAATCGTGTTTACAACCAAGAAACCCCCGCCGATTTAAAACCCAAATTAGGACAATCTTTTACCTTGCAACAAAACTTAAAACAACCAGTTTTTTATGCCTCCATCAATAATGAACTTAAAACAGTCATCCCCACCAAAAAAATAATTTTAAAAGATAAAGCAAACGAGTTTAGAGATGCCCAGGCTTGGCATTTTACCGATTTAGCATTTAACCAAGAACGTTTTGTTTTTATCAACCTAAAAACTACACCACAAATGATAAAAGATACCAATGCAGTGGTTAAAATTTCGGCAGTTTTTATACCCGACGATATAAATATAGCTCCTGATTATTTTACCATGGAGCTACAAATTGTTGCCTCACACGACCCTAATAAAATGGTACTTAGGCATAGCCGAATGAATTATAGGTTGGTGGGAAAAAGCCGCGAGCTTACCTACAAAGTACGTTTCCAAAACACAGGCAAGGGGCCAGCCAAAAAAGTAGATGTTGCCGTATTAATACCCCCAATTTTTAACCAAGCCAGTATAAAAATAACCAATACTAAACCCAAATTAATTTCTTGCGATAGCGCATACACTAACCAAAGCTGTATAAGCCTTAATAAAAGCACCGATAGCGTACATTTTGTTTTTAACAATATTTACCTGCCTGGTAAGCAGCAAAAAGGTGTAAACAATGCCGATAGTACAATGGGGTTTGTAGAGTATAAAATTAAGTTTAATAAAAAACCTAAAAAACTACCCATTGCCAGCGGTGCAGCCATAGTATTTGATAAAAACCCCCCAATTTATACCAACAGGGCCGTAGGTAGGTTTAAAATGGGCTTATCGCCAGGTATTATTTTAGGTTATGGTTTTCCGTTTAAAACCGATAATAGCAACTATTTAAACAATAGAAATTTAGTTTTTGGTTTGAGTTTAGCACCCTATGCTCCGCATAAATTATATTGGCAAGTAGAAGCTTATATGGGTAAATTTAAAGAAAGTAAAAATTTTGAAACCATTAACGAAGTTAAACAACGAGATACCGTTATAGTTCAAGGAAACACCGAAAAACGCTACATTTTAAATGGAAAAAATTATTTAACAGTTCAAAATGTACTTACAATAAATGCTGTACCTGTTCAGCTTCGTTACAACATAAATAAATTTATAGGTATTGGTGTTGGTACTTTGTTTAGTTTAGATGTATATAATAACACTAAAAAAACACGTACACTTAATTTAACTAGTAATAATTTTGTGAATGGTGTTTTAAATAAAACAGATGTTGCCCTAGAAGATAAAAGCAAAGAGGAAAACTTAAAATACACCAACCTAAAAACCCAACTTTTTACCGATTTGCAAATAGGTTTGGTGCGTGTAGGCCCATCTATTGGGTTTAGGTATATGTACGATACCAGCACAAACAATAACCGTATGGCAACGTATATTAATTGGAAGTTTTAGGGTTAAAATACTATATCATTTTTTAAGTTTTAAACCAAACATAAAACCCTGCGCCTAACAAACTTATTAAAAATAATAACCCAGCTATCCACAGCCAATTTGTTGCTGGTTTTATATTTAACATTTGCTGGCTACCCATAAAAATCAAACTATCCCAATAATAGGGTAAATAATATATTTCGGATGATTGGCTGCTATTTAGCCAATCTATTTTGGCCAGGTGCAAAGCCTTAACAGCAGTTTTATTTGCCAATAAATGCTGGTAAAAACTGGTGGTAATGGTGGCAGCGGCGGCATCGTTCACATTCCATAAACTGGCAATGGTGGCGGGCGTACCCAAGGCATTAAAGCCTCGCGATAAGCTAATAATCCCCTCGGCATTAGCCAAAACCCCATTTGCTGTACCGCAAGCACTTAAAATTATTAGTGCTGGCATACTTTTTTGGTTGGCTAACTCAAATAAAAAAACTTTCTGGTTGCCTAAATCGATGGTGGGTTCTTGGTTTTTACCTTCTAAATATGCGTGTGTACCAATGTGTAAAACCTGGCAATTGTTTAGGGCGTTGCTAAACGTTTGGTTGTTAATGTTTTCATTGATTATAAAATCACCTTTTACTATTTTTTTTATTTCTTGCACTTCTAATTCTACCGCTTTTAATGCTTTGCTATTGGTGTTTTGGTGGCTAATAAATATACCTGTAAAACCTTTAGCTTGTGTTTTTTGCTTTAATAAATTTAGGGTATTTAAGGAGTAAGCGTAACTAATGCGGTTACTTTTTATTAAATATGGCCAATGGGCAATATTGGCTTGATAACTTGTTGTGGTTATTAAACCATCAAAAGATATAAAACCCAAAACATCGTCGGGTATGATAATTACAGGTTCGTTTTTAGCCAATTTAATGCCATTTAGCAACGTATTATACACCTTGTTTGATGCGTTAAAAAACTGCTTTGGTGTATTAATCATAGCGTTTGGCCCATTGTAAAAATAGGTATTGCAAAACTGTTTAAGGCTTGCTTTTAATTGAGAGGCTTGGCTTGTTTTTATAACGTTTATTACCTTTTGTTGCTTAATATCAATACAATAAACCGCTTTGTTACCAAAAAAATACTCAATAATATGTTGGTTTGGCAATTGTAGTAAATTGTTTGATGCCTTAGTTATGTAATTACTTTGGCTAAACTGCGGGTATTTTTGTTTTATTTGCTTGGTAATTAAGGCCAAATTAAATTTTAAGGCTTCGGTGTTGGTGGGCTTATTGTTTAGGTTTTCAAGTTCTTGTTTTTGGTTGTAAATAATAGCCCGTTCGATAATTTGCTTTTTTATAAACAGGCTATCGTTGGTATTGGTGGCTAGTAATTGTTGGTTTCGGGTAATGTTATCAATAAGTGTGCGGCTTTTGCTTTGTTCGGCAAGGTCTAAAATATTTTTTAGTAGGTTTTTATGGTGGGTGGTTTGGTATTGGTTGTATAAAATTTCTATGCCAGTTTCGGCAATTTGTTTGGTATAAATTTGTAAGCGTTCTTTGGTAATATCATTGGCAAACTGGTTTCTGATTTTATCGGCACTAAGCAATGCCAATTGTATGTAGGTAAAAGCTTGGTTGGGTTGGTTTTGGGTTTGGTAGGTTTTGGCTAATAGCTCAAAAACTTCAACCAGCCTATTGTCGCCGTATATTTTTTGTGGGATAATTTGCCCGTTTGGGTGGGTAATTTTTAAGATTTTTAAAGTGCTATTAAAAAACGTAATAGCTATATTTAGCTTATTTTGATGCAGTTTTACTATACCACGCTGGGTAAATAAATTTGCTTTTTCGCGTTGTTTGGTATTAGGAAAATAGTGGTTACTAAGTTGCAATGCGTTAGTAAAATACACATCGGCTTTGGTAAAATATTTTAATGCAATATTAATTTCGCCAGCGGTAGTGTAAGCACTTATTAATTGGTTAACATTATCAATAGTAATGTTTTTTTGTAATGCTATATTGCTTTTTATTAAGTAGTTGGCTTTATTAAATTGGCGATTATTGTATAAGATATCGGCCAAAATATTGTTTAATAAAATTTTATTTTGCAAACTTAAACCTTTGCTTTTTAACCCATTTTGTACACTTTTTTGAGCCTGCAAAAAGTTACCCATAGAGCGGTAAGAGATTGCCATATTACCATAAACCGAAGCCGTGGCTGCAATTTTTTTTTCTTGATTTAATAAATTTATAGTAGCTTGTTGTAAAAATAATGCCCGCTCGTAATCGCCCAAGCGGGTATAACAATTGCTTAAAGGTTTTAGGTTGTACTCTACCACATCGGCATTAGCCAAAACTTTTTTATTTTGGGTATAATAGGTATAGCTGTTTTCATAAAAATTTATGGCTTCTAAAATTTTACCTTCTTGTAAATGGTAGTAGGCCAAGTTGTTTAAATAGTTAAACCAAGTTATTTTTTCGTCGGTGGTTTTAGGCTGTCGCCAA
>RDXP01000039.1 GCA_004292865.1 Sphingobacteriales bacterium | reverse complement strand
TTATTTTGCCCCTAACTATTTTTTTAAAAACGTGTTGTTTAGGTACTTGTACGGGTATTTCTTTTGCTGACTCTACCCCTATACGCGTTTGTAAAAACAAACGAATTAAAGCAAATAAGGTATTTAAAGGCACAGCTACTGTGGGTAAATCTACTATGGGTTGGTTTTATGGTTTCAAACTTCATATCGTGATAAATGATAAGGGGGAAATCATTAATTTTATGATTAGCCAGGCAAATACAGACGATAGAACGCCATTAAAAACAGAGGGATTTTTGAAAAAAATATTCGGTAAACTTTTTGGTGATAAGGGTTATATTTCTGAAAAACTTGTTGAAATACTTTTTAATGATGGTATACACCTCATTACAGGAATACGTAACAAAATGAAAAACAGCTTGATGACTATGCATGATAAAATTATGCTAAGAAAAAGATCGGTAATCGAAACCGTGAATGATGAACTTAAAAACATGTGCCAAATTGAACATTCAAGACATAGATCATTCATCAATTTTATTGTAAACATCTTAGCTAGCTTGGCTGCGTACAGCTTTTTTCCTAAAAAACCATCAATAAAATACCAAACCGTTAAATCAAACCAATTGTACGCTTTTTAATTATCGAACTCAGGTTATTAATATTTTCATCGTTTTTTTAATTAAAGGTAAATTTCAATGCTAAAAAAATTTTTTATAAATCAAGCATTATTTATTTGATAGCTTGCAAAATGTGCTTTTAGAATTCAATGACACACTATCGCAATTATTTTACTGCATTTACCTTATCAAAAAAACTAATCCATCTCTATTTTCCTACCTATCCCCAATTTCCACAAAATCCCTATCCACCTCGCCTACATACACTTGGCGTGGCCTACCAATAGGTTCTTTGTTTTCACGCATTTCTTTCCATTGGGCAATCCATCCCGGCAAACGGCCTAAAGCAAACAATACCGTAAACATTTCGGTAGGGAAACCTAAAGCCCGGTATATAATGCCCGAATAAAAATCAACGTTGGGGTATAGTTTACGAGAAACAAAATAAGGGTCGTTTAAAGCTACTTCTTCTAGTTTTTTGGCAATGTCTAATACAGGATCGTTTATGCCTAATTTTTCTAAAATATCGTCGCAGGCTTTCTTAATAATTTTTGCCCTAGGGTCGAAGTTTTTGTAAACACGGTGGCCAAAACCCATTAATCGGAACGAATCGGTAGGGCTTTTGGCTTTATTTACCCATTTATCTACATCGCCACCATCGTTTTTAATTTGCTCCAACATTTCGATAACAGCCTGGTTAGCACCGCCGTGTAATGGCCCCCAAAGTGCCGAAATACCTGCCGAAATAGAAGCGTATAAATTACAATCGGACGAGCCAACAATACGTACCGTTGAGGTGGAACAATTTTGTTCGTGGTCGGCGTGTAAAATTAGCAACACATTCATCGCATCCACTATAATAGGGTCGATAACTACCTCTTCGGTACGCTGGCCGAAAGTCATATTTAAGAAATTGGTTACATAATCGTACTTATTTTGTGGGTAAATGTATGGATGCCCCAGCGATTTTTTATATATCCAAGATACTATGGTTGACATTTTTGCCAGTAGTTTGATAATCGTTAAATCAAACTCCTCGGCTGTAGGATGTGCATTTAACGATTCGGGGTAAAACGATGATAACGAGCAAACCAAGGATGACAATTGCCCCATGGGGTGGGATTTTGACGGAAAACCATCAAAAAACTTTTTCATATCCTCGTGTACAAGGGTATGTTTACTTATTTCGGTTTGAAAACCAGTTAACTGTTGCTGTGTGGGTAAATTGCCATATATCAATAAAAAAGCAACTTCCAAAAAAGTTGATTTTTCGGCTAATTGCTCAATTGGATAACCTCTGTACTTTAAAACACCTATTTCACCATCTAAAAAAGTAATGGCACTTTTTGTGGCTCCCGTATTTTTGTACCCATTATCTAAGGTGATATATCCTGTTTGATCCCTTAGTTTAGAGATGTCTATGGCTTTTTCTTGCTCGGTTCCTTCGATAATTGCGAACTCAAATGTTTGATTTTCTAATTGTATAGTGGCTTTGTTTGACATGCTTGTAATATTATAATTGCAAACTTAATAAATACAATCATTGTTTTTTATAGTTTATTAGATTTTATGTTTAATTGTTGAAATTATAAAATTGAAATGGTGGTTTTGAGCTTTATAGCAAAATAATACATTAAAAATGAAGTGTTATACTTAAAAAAACTTCGAGATAATGTACATATTGCTAAACTTATACTTTTAAAATTGCTTTTAAAATTTGTTTTACTAAACCTGGCCCTTCGTAAACAAAACCAGTATAAACTTGAATTAAAGATGCACCAGCTTGTAATTTTTCAATCGCATCATTGGCACAGTGAATACCTCCTACACCAATAATGGGAAACGATTGCTCGGATTTTTGCGCCAAGTACCGTATTACATCGGTTGATTTTTGATGCAAAGGCTTACCGCTTAGGCCGCCCATTTGGTTTTGCAGGCTTTGCGCCGATGCCAGCCCATCGCGTGAAATGGTGGTATTGGTGGCAATTACACCAGCAATTTTGGTTTCTTGCACTATTTCTACAATATCATCAAGCTGTTGATGGCTTAAATCGGGAGCAATTTTTAAAAGTATAGGGCGTGATATATTATTTTTATTATTTAGGTTTTGGAGTGTGTGTAGAATATGTTTTAGTGGTTCTTTTTCTTGTAAAGCCCTTAAATTGGGTGTATTGGGCGAGCTTACATTTACTACAAAATAATCTACTACATTAAATAATGCCTCAAAACATATTACATAATCGTTTACCGCTTCGTGGTTAGGTGTGTTTTTATTTTTGCCAATGTTGCCCCCAATAATTAGCCCATTTCGTTTTACGGTTGCCAGTTTTTGAGCCAAGGCATGTACGCCATTGTTATTAAAACCCATACGGTTAATAAGGGCATTATCGGCTTTAAGCCTAAACATACGTGGTTTATCATTACCCGCTTGTGGTAAAGGGGTTACAGTACCTACTTCAATAAACCCGAAGCCAAAATTAGCAAACTCTTCTATATACTCTCCGTTTTTATCGAAGCCAGCGGCCAAGCCTACGGGGTTTTTAAAATGTAAGCCAAATACGTTGTGTGCTAGGTTTTTGTGTTCTAGGGTGTATATTCTTTTTATTGCGCTAGCAAAGGGCTTAATTTTATGTGTTTTTTTTAGCCAATAGGTAACAAAATAATGGATTTTTTCGGGGTCGAATTTAAAAAGAAAAAACTTTAAGATAATGTACATGTTATAAAGTAAAAATTAAAAAGCTAAAAAAATAAAATTTTGCACTAAGTTTTGTATCACCTGTGGGGGCTTATTATTTAACAATAAATTATATCGAAATATATAACAGCCGAACTCAAGTTAATAATAAAAAACAAGCCAATCGAAATCAAAAAATCAATTTTAATTACCCCAAAACCACTATTACCAAACTACGAGGCCCATGTGCACCCAATACCAACGATTGCTCTATATCGGCAGTTTTTGATGGGCCAGCTATAAAAGTTCCAAAATCGTAATCGGCTGCGCCTATGCTATCGTAAGCTTGGTGCATATTTTGTAAAATAGCTGTTTTGTTAACCAGCAACATTAAATGCTGGCAAATAAATGGCGATACCCGCTTGCCCAGCAAATCTTCGGTTACCCAAAGTGCGCTGTTTTCGGCAACGCCAAAATGGGCTTTAAAAACACCCAGCTCCACATCTTCTAAAGTATGGGCATCTACATCGGCAAAATCGGTTTCTGCAATATCGCTTAACTCGGCTAATGGCGAAATTATCCTGCCCACAGAAAAACTACTGGTTATTAAATCTTTAACCTCTTGCATCCCACTAAAAAAATGTAAGCTGCTGCCAATACCTTTGGCTGTTTTAACAAACACATCCAAATTATTTTCGCCTTGGGGCGAAAAGGGCTCGAAAACTGGCTGTGGTAATTTGGCGGGTTGGTTGGCCAAAACGGCGGCTAATATTTGTGCTTTACTGCTCATTTTAATTTCTATTTTTTTTGTACCATTCGCCAAACGACGCCGAAGGTGGCTCGGGCATATCGCGTTGTTTGTACCAAGGGTTAAATTTATTATTTACGGTAAACGGAGCGTATTTTAAAACAGCCCTACCCATTTTACCTGCGGTGTGGTACACAAATGGAGATGACAAAGTAAAAGCCATAGCTTTCATACTTAACACTTTGGCTTTGGGTGCGTAACCACTCTGCACAATAACTTGTCGCCATTTGTACAGTTGCTGGTGAATATCAATTTTAACAGGGCAAACATTGGTGCAGGAGCCACAGAGTGTTGATGCAAAAGGCAAGTCGGCGTATTTTTCCATATCTAAATTGGGTGCTAAAATTGCCCCAATGGGCCCAGTAATGGCATAATGGTAACTGTGGCCTCCGCTACGGCGGTAAACTGGGCAGGTGTTCATACAGGCTCCGCAACGGATACATTTTAGCGAGTTTCTAAAATCTTCTCGCCCCAGTTGTTTGGTTCGGCCATTATCAACCAAAATAATATGCATTTCTTGGTTTTCTCTGGGCTTTTTAAAATGGCTGGAGTACGTGGTAATGGGTTGCCCTGTGGCACTTCGGGCTAGCAATCTTAAAAAAACACTTAAATCTTTACGTTCGGGAATAATTTTTTCGATACCCATACAGGCTATGTGTACATCGGCAAGGTGTGCGCCCATATCGGCGTTGCCCTCGTTGGTACAAACCACAAATTCGCCAGTTTCGGCCACGGCAAAATTTATCCCGGTAACGGTAGCCTTGCGAGATAAAAAAGTTTCACGCAGGTGATGCCTTGCTGCTTCGGTGAGTAATTGCGGGTCGCTATTGCCTTCGGGTGTACCCAAATGTTTGTGAAAAAGTTGGCCAATTTCTTCTTTCTTTTTATGTATGCAAGGCAAAACTATGTGGCTTGGCGGTTCTTCGGCCAGTTGTACAATGCGTTCGCCTAAATCCGAATCTATCACATCTACCCCGTTATCGGCCAAAAAATCGTTTAAATGGCATTCTTCGGTAAGCATCGATTTGCTTTTTACCAGTTTATTAATTTCTTTTTCACGCAATATATTTAGCACAATTTGGTTATGCTCGGCAGCATCGGCAGCCCAGTGTACGGTAATGCCGTTGGCAATGGCGTTGGCCTCAAACTGTAATAAATAAGGGTTTAGGTTTGAGAGTACGTGGTCTTTAATGTTAGATGCGGCAGAGCGCAATAACTCCCAATCGGGTACTTGCCAAGCAATTTTATCGCGTTTTTCGCGTATCCACCAAAGGGTATCGTCATGCCAACCTACACGGTCTTCGTCTTGGTTAAAATCATCGGCAAGTGTGGCGTGGTCTTTTAGTTCTTGTATCATTTTAGCTTGCGTTTAAAATTTCGGCAATGTGTATTACTTTGGTTTTGCTGTTTTTTCTTTTTAGGATGCCTTCGAGGTGCATTAAGCAAGATAAATCAACGCCAGTGATATATTCGGCACCGTTATTTTCGTGGTCTAGCACCCTATCTTTTCCCATTTTGGCCGATACCGCCTCTTCGGTAACACAAAACGTACCGCCAAAACCGCAGCATTCGTCTTTGCGTTTTAGGTTAATCATCTCTATGTTTTGCACCATATTTAATAAAGTTTGCGGCTTAGAGTAAGGTGCTTCAACAAGCTCGCTCATTTGCGAAATGTGTAAACCCCGCTGCCCGTGGCAACTTTGGTGTAAACCTACCCTGTGCGGAAAATTTGAGGTTA
>RDXP01000038.1 GCA_004292865.1 Sphingobacteriales bacterium | reverse complement strand
TACTTCCTCCGAAATTAAAATTTACTAATAATACATTAACTTATCCCGAAAATGGCACTGGCTAAAACAATTTATATCCCACACTAAAATGTAAAAGGTTATTGTGCTGGCCTTTGTTTTTATTAATATCCTGCAAGCCTGTTTCGTAACGTAAATCAATAGATAAGTTGCCCAAATCTACCCCACCACCTGCTTGCAAATTGGCTATAATGGGCTTGTATTTGTAAAAAGAAGGGTCGCTAACCTGTGCATAAATGGTATTATCTTCTTGCAGGTTAAACTGAATGGATGGCCCAATTACGAAATGGAAATTTAGTTTATCAATCCCAATTTGCTTTCCTATTAAAAGCGGTAAATCTATAGTACTAAATTTAATTTTACCTTTTGGTTCAATACTTGTTCCGGCTTGTTTAAAAGTAATATCAGTATTTTTAGTACCAAAATAAAGCTCGGGCTGAAAATATATACTCTTACCCAAGCGCCCCCATACACCTGCTTGGTAGCCTATAGCTCCTTTATAATCAAACTGCCCCTCTCGGGCACTAACCATAGCATAGTTAATACCTGCTTTTAAACCTAAATTAAATTGAGCGAAAATGCTGGTGCTACTTACCAAAAGCAACACAGATAATAAAAAAATCTTTTTCATAATGGTTATTTAACGGTTTATTTAACTGTTTATTTAACTGTTTTGTGATAAACAATCGTGTAAAGTTAAAAAAAAGCTGTTCATTAAAATCTATCTGCTATTTTTGTACACAAATATTTACAATGGCACCACTTATTATTAACCCACAACACTGGGAACGCTTAAAATTAAAACTAAAACGCAAGTATAATCACCTTAGCGATAACGACCTTTTATTTGAGCCGGGCAACGAAGAAAAATTAATAGCTAACCTAGCGCAAAGGCTTAACCGTAACCCTGATTATGTGGTGTTTACGCTCCACAAAGGATTGTTAAATATCGATAATAACCGTTTATAAGTTTATGATTGCTTTACTCACCACCACACTTTGAAACAGTATTTTATTATAGATTTCGACAGTACTTTTACACAAGTAGAAGCACTGGACGAACTTGCCCGTATATCTTTAAAAAATCATCCCGATAAGGAAAAAATATACAAGCAAATAGAAAATTTAACCAACCTAGCCATGGAAGGTAAGCTATCTTTTAGCCAAAGCCTAGCAGCTAGGGTAAAGCTACTATCGGCCAATAAAAGCGATTTAGAAAAACTGGTAAAACATTTAAAGAAAAAAGTTTCTACCTCGTTTTCACGCAATAAAGCATTTTTTAAAAAACATGCCGATGATATTTTAATTGTTTCGGGAGGATTTAAAGAGTTTATAACGCCCGTAGTATCTCACTACCATATTAAAAAAGAAAACATTTATGCCAATACTTTTTTATTTAACAATGCTGATGAAATAGTGGGTTACGATAGCGAAAACCCGCTTTCGCAAGAAGGTGGCAAGGTAACGCTATTAAATATGCTACAGCTGGAGGGCGATATTTATGGTATTGGCGATGGCCATTCCGATTTTCAGTTGAAAGAATCAGGAGTAATAAAAAAGTTTTTCGCCTTTACCGAAAACATCGAACGCAAAGCCGTAGCCGAAAAAGCCGACCATGTAACGCCAAGTTTTGATGAGTTTTTGTACGTGAGCGATTTGCCCCAAGCAATATCGTACCCAAAAAACCGAATATTGTGCCTCGTAGTGGGCAAGGTAAGTGATGAAAGCATTGCGCTGTTAAAAAAAGATGGATTTTCTATCCGCCATAAAGAAGCTTTTGAACAAAAATATGTAAAAGATGTGGGTATGTTATTGCTAGCCGATGGCGAAACTATAGCATCGGAGCAGCTAAAAGAAGCCATAAAGTTAAAAACCATAGGTTACCTTGGAAACGCAAAAAACAAAATAGATGCACTTATATGTACCCAAATGGGTATTGTACTATTTGACGATGCCAAAAACACGGCCAGCAATAAAACATTTATACCCAAGCGCATGGCCGATTTTATAAACAAAGGCACTACCCACATGAGCAGTAATTTCCCCAATTTACAGCTCCCCCGTATAGACCACGCACACCGCCTTATACACATACACCAAAACGTACCAGGTATAATGGCACAGGTAAATAAAATATTGGCCCGCCACCAAGTAAATATTGTAGCCCAGTTTTTAATGACCAATGCGCAAATAGGCTATGTAATAACCGATATTAATGCACAATACGACAAGGCATTGCTAAAAGATTTAAAGAAAATAGAAAACACCTTAAAATTTAGAGTACTGTACTGATAACACAGCTAAAACCTGTTTTTTAAAGTTTTGATTATCATTTTGGCCGTTTATTTTTTAGCACCATCAAAAATTTCGTTTACAACCCGTTCAAAATCGTCCCTTAGTTTTTGGCCATTTATACTAGGATATACCTGTGTAAACAATAACGCAATAGTGCCTCTTTGGGCATCAACCCAACAATAGGTATTAAACTCTCCTTTGCGGCTTAGTTTCCCAGGCATAGCTCGGGTGCTAGCTTGTGCATTCATTTCTAAATCAAAACCGAAACTATATTTATGCTCGTCCGCCATTAAATCCCCAATCTGGTTTTCGGTTATTAATGCTACGGTTTGCGCTTTAGCAATTTGCTTATGGTTAAAAAGCCCTTTGTTAAGTATCATTTGTAAAAACTTGGCATAATCATCGGCTGTGGAAACCATCCCAGTAGCACCCGAAAGGTAGCTTTTAGCACCCGCTATGGGGTAATTTAAGTCAAATTGTTTTTGCATTATTGGGCTACGCTGTAAACGGCCATTGGGCAATTCGCTGTACATGGTGCTTAGCCGGTTAGCTTTGCCTAGCGGTAAAAAAAAGTAAGTATTTGCCATACCCAGTGGGCGTAAAATACTTTGGCTCACCACCGAGTCTAGGGTTAAACCCGATGCTTTTTCGATAACCGCACCCAGCACATCGGTACTTAAACCATTGCTATACTGGTTACTAGGCTGGTAAGCCAAGGGCAATGTAGCCAAGGTTTTCATTTTGGCATTAAGGCTAAAATTTTCTGTAGTTGCAAATAATGGAATATTGTTTTTTTTGTACAACATTGCCATAGCACTATTGCCAGCACCCGCAATGCCCGAAGTATGGTTTAGCAGTTGCCTTATCGTAATATCAGATAAGGCGGGCTTGGTGGTAAAAGAAGTATCTTTTGGGTTAAATGAGTTTATAATTTCGGGTTTCGAAAATTCGGGAATATACTTTGCTACCTTATCGTCCAAGTTTAGCTTCCCTTTTTCAACCAGTAGTAAAGCCGCTAACGATACAATAGGTTGCGTTAAAGCACCTAGCCTAAACGCATCTATACCACGGCTAAGTGCCTTGGTTTCCCTATCTCTAAAACCAAAACTTTTGTTAAAAACTATCTCCCCATTTTGGGCAACCAAGGCAGCAGCTTCAGCTGCCCACTGGTTAATTAATGCCGAACCTAAAAGGCTATCCAAGCGGTCAATACTTTTTTCTTTAATACCCAAGCGTTTTAAACTAGTGGCAGGTATAAGGCCTGTATTTACAGCAGGCGAACAAGAACATAATGCGGCAGCAAAAATTAAACAAGCAATGGTAGCTTTATAAATAGATTTCATAAATTTTATTTAAACATAAAAATTTAAAGCGGCAATATAATAAGCCCCAGTTACAATTAGTAAATAATTATTTGGGCGTTCGGGCGGGCTTTACGCTACAATCTTTTTTTCGTACCTCAAAAAAGGATTTTCGCTACAATCCCTAACGCAACCTTGCGGGCGTATAAACCAATTAAGTATCATAAAAACAAATAGTTAATTCTTGGTAACTGCGGCAAAAAACCCTAAAAAGCCAAATTGTCTTTATCCTCAATAGGGCTTATTTTAGAGTCAGAATTTTCGCTTTTTTCGATACCCTGTTGAGTTATATTATCCTCAAAATCATTTTTTCGGCCCAGCAAAGTAAAATTTTCGGCTATTACTTCGGTAGTATGCTTTTTATGCCCGTCTTTATCTTCATATACCCGTGTTCTTAGCTTACCCTCAATATATACCAACTTACCTTTTGATAAATATTTAGCCGCAATTTCGGCCAGCCCACGCCACATTACAATATTGTGCCACTCGGTTTGTTCAACCCTTTTGCCTTCTTTATTGTACGATTCGGAGGTTGCCAACGGGAAACTCGCTACACACACGTTCCCATCCAAATGCCTTAACTCTGGGTTTTTACCCAAATGCCCCACTAATATTACTTTGTTAATGCCCGACATAGTTTTTCAATTTTTAATCAAGTTAAGTAATTTTTTAAAAATGCAAAAATTAATTTTGGCTGAGCATAATTTTCTACCTCATTAATGGGTACATATAGCCACTCTTTGGGCTGTTCCATACTTTGATAACTACCCAATAGTTCGATAAAAGTGGCATAAATAGTTTGGTGTGTAAGCAAGTGTTTAATAGGTTTATATATTTTATGTACCACAACCTGCGGGCCAAACCATGTTTTAAACTGCGTATCGGCAATAATGGCCTCAACAGTTTGCGGGCTATCACTTTCTATAGAAGGAAAATCATATAAGCCCGCCCAAATATCGGCGTTACTACGCCTTTTAATAATTAATTTATTATTGCTAGGCACAACAAAAAAATACATAAATCTTTTTTTGGGAGGGTTTTTTTTGAGTTTAACAGGTAACACAGCTATTTTATGGTGGGTAAATGCCCAGCAAGTAAGCCTTAAAACGCAATGGTTACAAGCTGGTTTTTTGGGTGTACACACCAAAGCCCCAAACTCCATTATAGCTTGGTTATATTGCGAGGGCACATGGTTTTCAATCAAAGTATTGGCTAATTTTTGAAACACCATTACCCCTTCGCTAGTATTAATGGGCTTATCAATACCAATGTAACGGGCCAGCACACGGTAAACATTCCCATCTACAACCGCCCGTTTTTCATCAACCGAAAACGACGATATAGCCGCAGCGGTGTATGGGCCTAGTCCTTTTAGTTTTATTAAATCAGCGTAAGCGGTAGGAAAAACCCCCGCATAATTATTTTTTATTTCTTGGGCAGTTTTTAACATGTTGCGAGCCCTTGAATAATATCCCAAGCCTTGCCATAATTTTAAAACCTCATCTTCGCTAGCATTTGCAAAACTTGTAATGTTAGGAAAACGCTCTTCGAACCGATAATAATAGGGCATACCTTGCGCTACACGGGTTTGTTGTAGTATAATTTCCGACAGCCATATCAGGTACGGATTGCGTGTATTTCGCCACGGAAGCACCCTTTTATTTAACTGATACCAATTTATTAAGGCCATTCCAAAATCCATTTTTAATATAATTTATGGTAAACTTATTGCGTTTATGTAGTGTAGCAATTGTTATTTAAGCAATTAGAAAAAAAATATGTTATAATATTTTTCAAACTCAACTAAAAAATATACTTTTGCAACCCCAAATCTATTGGTTTAATTATAAAAAAGAATAATATTTAAAAATGACAAAGGCAGAAATTATTGCAGAAATTGCAACCAAAACTGGAATTGAAAAAGCAGATGTAACAGAAACTGTTGAAGCTTTCTTCCACGTAGTTAAAAAAGCCATGGTAGGTGGCGAAAATGTTTATGTAAGAGGCTTTGGTAGCTTTGTAGTTAAAAAACGAGCCGAAAAAACAGCTAGAAACATTTCGAAAAATACGGCAATTATTATCCCAGCACATTTTGTCCCTAGCTTTAAACCTGCAAAAATATTTGTAGAAAAAGTAAAAACGGGTAATAAATA
>RDXP01000037.1 GCA_004292865.1 Sphingobacteriales bacterium | reverse complement strand
TAGAGCATATTTTACTGGCTTTGTTGGCTGGGGCCGATAAAAACGCTGCCTTGCTAAAAGACCAAGGAGCCAACGAAAAAGACCTTAAAAAAGCCATTAAAGATTTACGTGGCGATGCCAAAGTTACCGATCAAAATGCCGAAGCCACCTACCAAGCACTTAATAAATATGCGAGAAACTTAAACCAATATGCCGAATCGGGTAAGTTAGACCCTGTTATTGGCCGTGATGATGAAATACGCCGAGTGATACAAATACTATCACGCCGTACCAAAAACAATCCCATTTTGATAGGCGAACCTGGCGTAGGTAAAACCGCCATTGCCGAGGGTATTGCATTCAGGATTATTAAAGGCGATGTGCCCGAAAACCTAAAATCTAAAGTGGTGTATTCGTTAGATATGGGAGCTTTAATTGCTGGTGCAAAATACAAAGGCGAGTTTGAAGAACGCCTAAAAGCGGTAATTAAAGAAGTATCAGATTCGGATGGCGAAACCATTTTATTTATCGATGAAATACATACCCTTGTAGGTGCAGGCGGTGGAGAAGGTGCCATGGATGCCGCCAATATTTTGAAACCAGCCCTTGCCCGTGGCGAATTGCGGGCTATAGGTGCCACAACTTTAAACGAATACCAAAAATATTTAGAAAAAGATAAAGCCCTGGAACGCCGTTTCCAAAAAGTAATGGTGGAAGAACCCGATACCGCCGATGCCATTTCTATTTTGCGTGGACTAAAAGAACGGTATGAAACTCACCACAAAGTGCGTATAAAAGACGAAGCCATTATTGCCGCCGTTGAGCTTTCGCAACGTTATATTGCCGATAGGTTTTTGCCCGATAAAGCCATTGATTTAATGGACGAAGCAGCATCTAAACTGCGTATGGAGATGGATAGTGTACCCGAAGTGGTGGATGAACTGAACCGTAAAATAATGCAATTAGAAATTGAACGGGAAGCCATTAAACGAGAAAACGACACCAAAAAGGTAACCATTTTATCGCAAGAAATTGCCAATATGAGTACCCAGCGTGATGAGATAAAAGCCAAATGGCAGGGCGAAAAAGATTTGGTGGATAACGTAAACAACAAAATTGAAGAAATTGAAGACCTAAAACAAACCGCCGACCAAGCCGAACGGGCAGGCGATTATGGCAAAGTTGCCGAAATACGCTACGGCAAAATTAAAGATGCACAAACCCAATTAGAAGCCCTGCAAACACAATTGGCAAGCAAAACCACCGATAGCCGTATGCTAAAAGAGGAAGTAACCGCCGACGATATTGCAGGCGTAGTTGCCCGCTGGACAGGCATACCCGTTACCAAACTTATTGCCAGCGAACGAGAAAAATTACTGCATTTAGAAGCCGAATTGCACAACCGTGTGGCTGGCCAAAACGAAGCTATTGAGGCTATTGCCGATGCCATAAGGCGGTCGAGGGCGGGTTTATCAGACCAAAAAAAACCTATTGGTTCCTTTATTTTTTTAGGTACCACTGGGGTAGGAAAAACCGAATTGGCCAAAGCCCTTGCCGAATTTTTGTTTAACGATGAAGCCGCAATGGTGCGGATAGATATGAGCGAGTACCAAGAACGCCACTCGGTATCACGCCTTATTGGTGCGCCTCCAGGCTATGTAGGTTACGATGAAGGCGGCCAACTTACCGAAGCCGTACGCCGTAAACCTTATTCGGTTATTTTGTTAGATGAGATAGAAAAAGCCCATCCCGATGTGTTTAACATACTTTTACAGGTGCTTGATGATGGCCGCTTAACCGATAATAAAGGCCGTGTGGTAAATTTTAAAAATACCATTATCATCATGACATCAAACATTGGCTCGCACCTGATACAAGAAAACTTTACGTTGTTAGATGATGAAAATCGTGAAAACGTAATTGCCAAAACCAAAAACGAAGTGTTTGAACTGTTAAAGAAAACCATTCGCCCCGAGTTTTTAAACCGTATTGATGAGATTATTATGTTTACACCGCTTAACCGCGATGAGATAAGAGATATAGTAAACCTACAATTTAAACACGTTCAAAGCAGTTTGGCCGAGATGGGTATAACCCTTGAAGCAAGTACCGAAGCCCTCGATTGGCTTGCCGAACTAGGCTACGACCCACAATTTGGCGCAAGGCCATTAAAACGGGTTATCCAAAAACGGATATTAAACGAGCTTTCGAAACAAATTTTGGCAGGTACGGTAAATCGCGATAGCAAAATAAAATTGGATTGTTTCGACCATAATTTTGTGTTTTTAAATGTGGCGTAAGCTACTTGTTAAAAGCATTAGCTTATGCGGCCATAAAACACGCAACGTTTTGATAAAACATTTACTACCCTTACCCTAACAATGGCTATTATTAGGATAAGGGTAATAAAAATATTGATATACATATTGTTATGTAAAAATATTTTATTGCCTATAAATATAATTGCAGCTACAAAACTTATTAAAGCGTAATTGTATTCTTTTTCTTTTAAAAGCATTAACAATACGGTAACAAAATTTATAATCAAAAATACAGTCGTAAACAATAGCGTATTTTTATTAAAAACCCAATTACCCAAGCCTAATGCGCTAAAAACACCCATGTATGCGTACAAACATAAGCTACATTTGGGCAATAATACCCACAATATACTACTAAGCAAGGTAACCGATTTTTTTATCATTGCTATTATATTTTTTATTTACAACAAGATGTTTTGGTGGCTTCTTTTTTCTCGGATGGAGGTACATCGTTGGCTGGGTTTTGACTAAAAAAGCCATTTGGTTTTAATAAAAAACCAATGTAAGCAGTAGGCATTACAGGGTAGTCTTCCATACGGGGAATGTGCGTGTGGCCCATAGTGTACCATACTACAATATCTGTATTTTGGGTGTTTCGGTTGGCTTTTGTCCATTTTTCTAGCCCATCGCCCCCTTTGTGTTGGTTAGGATAATTGCCTGCTCCATACATTTCGGCAGGGTTAAAAGGTGTTACCCATAAATGGTTTTTTACAAAGCCAGCTCTGCGGTACCAGCTTGTTTTTTCGTTGGCAAAAGCCACACAATTATCGCCTGGCATTAGCTTATAACCCACAGGTTCACCCATTACATTTTTAACATTGGGGTTTACAATTTTCCAAGTGCGGGCGGTATCAATATTTAGTTTTCTTTGTGCAGCAAGCTCGGGCGATAGTAGGGTAGATTGTGCATAAAAAGCATTAAAATAAGGGTTTAGTTCATCTTCTTCTTGTACTACATTTAGTTCGTACACCGAGTTTTGTTCGCCATCTATATCAAAATCTAAACGCATATTAAAAAAATGCTGATGGTTAGGAGCGTATAATTGCGGGGCTATAAGGTTTCCGTATTTAGGTTTTATATTAGCTTCTAATGCCCCTAGCGATAGTATTCCGGTTAGCTTAATTTCAAATTGTATGTTACCATCTTGATATAAGTACCAAAAAAAGCCATATTCGTAATTTTCGACTGTAGAAACTGATGATACAACCAACCGCCTAGAGCGGCGAACTTCGGGTTGGCCAGTACGCCTATCGGTATGTTTCCATAATATGCCATAATCTTCTTCATGCATACATATTGCATTTTTAATGGTAAAAGGGTTTCCTTTGCTATCGTTAAGTACGGCATCAAAATATTTAATATAACCCAAACAATCGCAGCCTAACTCTAAGCTGTTGGCACATTGTCCCATACCATATTCGCCGGTATCAAAGGCATTTTTTTTGTATTGCGTTTTAGTAGGGTCGCCGTAGGGTACTACCATTTCTGATAGCGATGCTCGGTATAAAATAGAACGTACATTTCCTTCATCGTTATAGCTTATTTTATTAAGCACCAATCCTTCGCGAGAGGTAAAGCCGATATAAAAATTCCATTTTTGCCAGTAAACTTCGTATCCATCAACGGTAAAGCTAGGGCCTTCGGGTTGTATAATATCTAGTGGTTTAATATCGGTTCTAAAATTGCTTAGTCTATCGGCTCGGTAATTGCCTAATTGTTGCGGTATAGGGGTAACATCGTATTCCTCTATTCGTAATACTTGCATCGTATTCAAATCAACTACGGGCCGTATGCCTTCTATAGGGTGTGCGTAGGGGTTATCGGTTTCATCAAATTTTACAAAACATAGTGGCCTGGCCAAGCGGGTAGTGCTTTCTTCTTCGGCACCATAATGGCCTGCTGTCCATATATCAACGGTAACCATTTCGGGCTGTGTAATGCCGTGTCGCAGCAATGCGGCCTTAAATAAGGGGCTATTTACTACGGCTTGTTCGCATTCTATTTGTTCATCGGCTGTCATGGTGGGTTGTACGCCGGGTATATATTCGGTTTCTAAAATACGGCCAGCGGTTAACGATACCAATATTTCGTAGGTTTTGGCTTCAAGGCTGTTTAATAAAACTACAAAAGCTTTTCGGTGGGTTTGTTCTCCTTTTTTATAGGTATTTACGATTGCTTTTTCGGGTTCGGCTAGGGTTATTGATACAAACCGTACCTGATTATCGAGATAGTTGTTTTCGGTACAAATAATTTTTTTTGTGGCCAATATTTCTTCAGCCGTTAGGGGGTGTAGTGGGTGTAAATAGGTGCTCATATAAAATATTTTAAATGCTGAATTTTAATAAAATTAAGCATAATATTAAAAATAACAAAATTTAAAACAATTTTTTATGTTAAATTATCAATAAAAATAAAAATTTATTAAAAATTACAAAAAAACACAAAATTATATGATTTAGATAATATTTAGGTAATTAAAATTTTGGTTTTAATGGGTTTAAATGTTTTTACTGTGAGATTGTTTTTTGAGTACCAACCCAAGTTGGGTACATCAAAATTTATTATTTTTTCCCGTGGTTGGTGGCATAGCAAACACACTAATCCCGTAGTTGGTAACACACCAAACGCTACATTTTTTTGTATAAACTTTAGTGGTTATTGTGCCACTAACTACGGCCACAAAAATAAAACAATATTTATTTTTGATATTAATTGCCCAATTATTTACGTTTACAGCTTTAATAATTTTACACCATTTACAGCTACATATTTTTCACCATCTTTACAAAATGTTTAAAGAAATTACGAACCAATATTTAAGGTATTTAGCTATTATTTTATTTTTCATCATTGTATTGATTTGTGCAGTTGAAATTAATTTTTTAGGCCTTTTTGGCTATTCGCCTACCAAAAAAGACATTAAGTTTCCATCGCTTAGCGTATCATCCGAAGTTTATACTGCCGATAGCGTACTTATAGGCCGCTATTTTAACGAAAACCGCACCCCTGTTCGGTTTAAAGATATTCCTTCAAATGTGGTAAATGCACTAGTTGCTACCGAAGATGTAAGGTTTTATAAGCACTCGGGGGTAGATTTTTATTCCATACTATCGGGCATAGTATCTACCGCCAAAGGCGATAAACGTGGTGCATCTACCATTACGCAGCAATTGGCAAAAAATTTATACCGTACCCGGTACAATAAATCGCAGGGTTATATAAAGTATATTCCTGTGGTACGCACCCTGTTTTCTAAATTTAAAGAATGGCTTACGGCTTATAAAATCGAATCTAATTATACTAAAAACGATATACTTACCATGTACCTTAATACCGTACCTTTTGGCAACAATTCGTTCGGTATAAATACGGCTGCCAAACATTATTTTAGTAAAAACTTAAATAATATTAACCTACAAGAAGGCGCATTATTAATAGGCATGTTAAAAGCTACATCAACGTATAATCCCATAAAATATCCCGATAAGGCCCTCGAAAGGCGAAATGTGGTACTTACGCAAATGGGAAAATATGGGTTTTTGAAAAGTGTAGAACTACAATCGGCGTTAAGCCAACCCAT
>RDXP01000036.1 GCA_004292865.1 Sphingobacteriales bacterium | reverse complement strand
TGCCCTCACACTACTCCGCTTCGATTTCAAATTTATACCCTACGCCTTTTACGGTGGTAACATACGAGTCGCCCAGTTTTTCACGTAGTTTTCTAATATGTACATCGATGGTGCGGTTGGTTACTACTACACTATCTTCCCAAATATTTTTTAGTATTACCTCGCGGGTATAAACCTTGCCTGGTTTCGAGGCTAATAGGTACAAAAGTTCAAATTCTTTTTTTGCCAAAACAACTTTATTGCCTCCTTGAAAAACCAAAAACGCATCTCTATCTATCACCAAATCGCCTATTTCTACTTTGCTATCTAAGGTTTCTTCGCTTTGTACATTACGCCTAAGAATGGCATTTATACGGCTTATTAAAGCCCTAGGTTTAATAGGTTTGGCTATATAATCATCGGCACCTACATTAAAGCCCGCAATTTCCGAGTATTCCTCGCTACGGGCAGTTAAAAATACCATAAATGTGTTTTTAAACTCAGGCATAGCCCGCATCATTCGGCAGGCTTCTATACCATCCATTTTGGGCATCATAATATCCAAGATGATTAAATCAGGTATTACTTTTTTGGCTTCGGCTACGGCTTGCTGCCCATTGGATGCAGTATATACTTGATAACCTTCTTTTTTAAGGTTATACTCTATAAGTTCGAGTATATCGGGTTCATCATCAACTATTAAAATTACTGGTTTAGTGGCACTCATGGCTCGTTTAAGTTTGGTACGAATTTAGTTGGATTTATGCTTGCATTGGTTAATATAGTATTAACAAATTGTTAACTGGTACATTAATTTAACAATTACATATTCCTAACGATATAAAAAAAATATTTTTAGGTAATTTTACTTTAAATTTTTGTTCAAAAATAAATCTAAACTACTGCCTCTTAAGTTTTTAGCTATTATTTTCCCTTCGGTATTTATAAGTATCGAAAACGGAATAGCAACAACATTATAAGTGAGGGCAACTGGCGATTCGAACCCTTTAAAATCCGATACATGGCTCCATGTAAGCCCATCATCTTTAATTGCTTTTATCCATTTATCTTTATCATCATCTAACGAAAAACTAAAAACGGTGAAATTTTTTGAACCATATTTTTTAAACGCTTGTACTACCAATGGGTTTTCTTGCCGGCAAGGGCCACACCACGATGCCCAAAAATCAATAAGTACATATTTTCCTTTTAAACCCGATAGCTTTAAGGTTTTACCTGCGGGGCTTTCGGCTATAATTTCGGGAGCTATTTTGCCTATCGTTATTTTATCAAGGGCTTCCATTTGCGTTACAAAAGCCTCTATTTGCTTGTTTTTATACTTGCCTTTTATCCCTTTGGCGTAAGCAATAATATTGTTTTCGTAAATGCTGTTTTCATCCAAGCTAAGTAATAAACTGGCAGCATAATAGGCTGATATTGCCTGGCTATTATGGCTCACAAATTGGTTAAGCTGCTGTAAAAAAGGGCTTATTAATAATTTGGCTTGGCTTTGGTAGGCTTCGATAATGGTTTCTTTTTGTTCGGGATTATGCTCCAGCAATAGTGAATATTTTTGGCTTAATGCGGCATTTTTAGTTTCAATATCGTTTATTAATTTATTTAAAGCCAGGGTTTCGGTAGCTTCTTGGCTACCGTCAATACCAAAATTAGCCGCTTGTTTTTCATCAATAAGCATATTTATTTGGTTGCCATTATGGGCTACCAATAGGTAATTTTTATCGTTATATCCCACCTGATAAATAGATGGTTCGGTAGCTATGGCAGCCAGTTTAAAGGTTTTATTTTCGCCTACTATGGCCGAATCTACCACCAGCATTTCGCCTGCCTCATTTTGTGTAAATAGGCGTACTATTTGTTTTTGTAGGGTGGCATTTTTAATTTCGCCTTCAATAACAAACTTGGTTTTATCTTTACAACTTGCCAATAGTAGTGCAAAAATAATTACAGTAAAATTTTTCATTTTAATTTTTCTAATTGTTTAACCAATAACTGGTTGGCATTTTTGGGATCAATTTTACCGCCCGATATTTTCATCAACTCGCCCATAAACAAGCCCAAAACACCTTTTTTACCACTATTATATTCTTTTACCTTATCAGGAAATTTATTTAATGCGGCCATAATAAACCCATCTATTGTGCTGGTATTGGTGTCAATCAAAACGTTTAATTGTTTTAAAAGGTCGTCTATTTTTTGGGTGGGATGATTTAACAGTGCCACAAAAACTTTTTCTTTGGCTTGGTTATTATTTAGCTCGCCAGCTTCAACTTTATTAATCAACTGTGCTATTTGCTGTGCCGAAATGGGGAATTTATCAAAGCCTATATTTTTTTCGTTTAGGTATGAGCGTATGGTACCCATTACCCAGTTTGATGCCGCTTTGTAATTATTTACCAAAGCCGTTAAACTCAAAAAATATTCGGCCGTTTCTTTATCAGCGGTAAGCACCAAAGCATCATAAGCTGGCAAGCCAAATTGGCCAATAAATTGTTGGTACAATGCCTCGGGTAGGGCAGGCATGGTTTGTTTTATGGCTTCAATATACTCGTTGGATAGTTGTAAAGGCAATAAATCGGGCTCGGGAAAGTAGCGGTAATCGTTGGCCATTTCTTTACTGCGTAGTACGGATGTTATCCCCGTAAGGGCATCAAAATTTAGGGTATTTTGGTGAATATACACTCCTGCTTCGCTTAATTGTATTTGGCGGCTAATTTCGTGTTCTATAGCCCGTTGTACATTTTTAATAGAATTTAGGTTTTTTACCTCGCAACGATTTCCCAATGCGGTATTACCTTTAAGGCGTATGCTTACATTGGCATCGCAACGCATACTGCCTTCTTCCATATTGCCATCGCAAATATTTAAGTAACGCACCAGCTTGCGCAACTCGGCAAGGTAAGCGGCGGCTTCTTCGCCCGATGCTATCATGGGCTCGGTTACTACTTCAAGCAGGCTTACCCCTGCCCTATTCAAATCTATCAGCGAGTAGTTATCGTCCACATCGTGAATGCTTTTGCCCGCATCTTCTTCTATATGTATGCGGTTTAAAATAATGTTTTTTTGGTGGCCATTGGTAAGCCTTATTTTTACAGTACCTCCTTTGCATATAGGTTCATTATCTTGCGTAATTTGGTATCCTTTGGGCAAATCGGCGTAGAAATAATTTTTTCTATCAAAAAAATTGTATTGGTTTATTGTGGAGCCTATGGCCAAGCCTAGCTTTACAGCATATTTTACTATGGCTTGGTTAGCCATAGGTAGCGCACCTGGCAAACCCATCGAAACTGGGCTAATATTATGGTTAGGCTTGCTGCCGTATTGGGCACTATCGTAACAAAATGCTTTTGATTTTGTGGATAATTGCACATGTACCTCGAGCCCAATTACGGCTTCGTATTTATCGGTTTGTTGTAAACTATCTAACATTATTTTTAATGCGGTGCAAATTTTTAATGGGTAAATATAAATGAATTTTTGATTTTTGATGTAGGATTTATGATTATGGATTGTACCACTTATTAAATTTCATAGTATGATTTATAATTAAAATCCAAACAATTGTAACTTACTTTTACATAAAACAAGGATCCTAAAAGCTATCAAATAATTTAAAATGTAAATTTAGTACAAAACACTGATGAATAAATTTGTTTTTAAATTTATGAGGTGCTTTCATTGTGTAGTGTAAATTTTGTATTTATTACTTGCGAAGCAAGAATTTTAAATTTATTGCCACAATATCACTCATAAACAAACTATTACCGCCAATATCCCAATCATTTCGGTTAATTTTAAACTCAGTAGTCATTAGCAACCCATCATTTTGTGGTTTTGTAAGCAATTCGGCATTTAAGCGTTTGGTAATTCCTTTAATAGTTAAATCCCAACTTACAGCATAAATATTATTACTTTTTTTAGTTACTGTTACCGATTTCATATTTAAAACGGGAAATTCTTTAACATTAAAAAACTCCTCTTTTTCTTTAAGATGCCTGTCTCTTAATGCTATTCCCGTATTAATAGAGTTTGCTTGTGCAATACCAACTAACGAAGCACTTTGAAGGTGACTTTCATCGAAAATAACAGTTGTTTTTACATTGGTAAATGAACCATTTACGTTAATGCCTGCATTTTTAATTTTAAAATCAATTGCTGCTGTTGCCGTAGAATTTAATTGCGCATTAGCATAAAATATATTAAAAAACAAAATTAATAAAAAAGCTTTTTTCATTATTGCTGTATAAGTTTATTATTTGTTAAAAACGTAGTTTACGCCAATTCCAAACATTACAAACTTGGCTCTGTAAGTTTCTGCATTTACGTTAGTAGCTAAAGAGTTTGTGTAAGAAACCGGATTATCTAGTTTGTATTCGTTAAATAAATATACCATACCAGCTTTTAACCTTAAGTTTGGTTTTACTTTATAGGTAGCCATAAATTCCGAATTTATAGATCCTCTATCGTTATCTCCAATTAACAACAAATTAAGGTTACTTGGTTTTGCGCTGGATTTATGCTTATTATTCGAATTTTCTCCATAAGTTAAATCACTGCTGGTTTTACTTCCAAAAGAAAATCCTGCCAAGTCAATATTAAACTCTGCACCCCATTTTTCAAGAAAATCATATCTAAAAGAAGCGAACAAATTTAAGGTATTAATCTGTGTTGATTGAACGGTTAGTGTATCAATATTTTTAGTAATTTGATTTGCAAATAAAACCGCTGGGCCAGTTTGTCCAGTTGTTAAACGAGCTGGTGCGGTTGTATATTCAAGTTTATTGTTGCCAAAAGAAGAGGTTAATCTTGCACCTAAACCAATATTAAATTTCTTATTCCTAATACCCCAGTCTTGCTTAATAAATAATGCTGTTGATGTTGCATTGCCATTGGTAGATACAGTAACGCCTGTTTCGTTGCCTGACTTGGATATAAAAGAATTTGATTGGGTTTGCCCAAAAGCATAAGAACTAAACAATGCAAGGCTAAAAAATAATATTTGTTTCATATTTTAATAATTTACTTAAATTTTAAACGTATAGGAAATCTACAAATTATCAAAACAAATTAACAAAATTAAATCCAATATATTACTGGTTAGCGTTATCAACTATTAAATTATTGGCATAATTATTAAGAATACCCGCTGTTCGATTCCCCCCCAATAGGACCCAATTTCCCCTATAAAAAGTTTTAGAACAGCAGCTTATGCGAATTTATATTCAGAAAAACATATCTATAAATCAGCTAGTTAAATACTGATGTGTAGAATTTCAGGTATAGATTTTTTTTTGAAGGGGAGGTTTTGATTTTGGGTATAAAGATTTTACACACTTAATAATATGCAAATATTTAATATCTAAAAATTTAATAGTTTTTGATAGGTGTGTACCAAAAAGAATTATAGATTAAAAATTGAAACCGCAGTGGTTAAAACTAAACCCGATTTATTTTTTTTTAAATCTATTTCATCATATAAAACTTTAAATTCTGCAAAATACTCTTCCTTACGTTTAACCAAATTATCAAACATTTCTGCAATCCCTGCCAACTCTTTAAAACTATCAATAAATTTTTTCTACTTATAAGGTATTCATCTTCACTTTTTTCTTTAAGCATAGCTGCATTCCAAGCTTGGATGCCAAAAATAAATTTTGCTCTTAATACATCAATATTATTATTATAATCATCATCTTCTTCATCTATAATTATAGAAACAAAGTGTTTTAATATATCCGAAAACTTTAAATTGCTTGTGTTTTCTAAAACTATATTCCCATCCTCTTTTATTTTATCTCTTAAACTTTTACTTGGTTTTATAACACCTGAAGCTATTAAAGCAGGGCAACCGCTTTTAAACTTTCATCATTAACTCTCTGTATTCTAGGTTATAACTAGCTTTTAGTTTTTTTCTTTTGATAGATATTTTATTAATTT
>RDXP01000109.1 GCA_004292865.1 Sphingobacteriales bacterium | reverse complement strand
TTTTTTTTATCCTTTATTATACCAATTTTCTCAACTTCTTCACTTATTTTTATACCCTATTTATCACTACGTTTTAAGTGTTTAGCGCATCAACTAACATCACCATTATTCAATCAAAAATTAAGAAGATAGGCTACAAAATCCCACAATCCTTTAAATTTCAACAAATCCCCACACTCCATCTAATTTTATTAAATTCGCCAACAAAATTTAAGTTTTTGAAAAATATAATAGCCGCTAAAGAAACCCCTTTAATGTCCCAATACAACGCCATTAAGGTAAAATACCCTGGGGCTTTGCTGTTATTTAGGGTGGGCGATTTTTACGAAACCTTTGGCGAAGATGCCGTTAAAGCAGCACAAATATTAGGCATTACGCTTACTAAAAGAGCAAACGGGGCAGCATCACATATCGAGCTGGCGGGTTTTCCGCACCATTCTATCGAAACGTATTTGCCAAAACTGGTGCGGGCAGGGCAAAGGGTTGCCATCTGCGACCAGCTAGAGGACCCAAAAACCGTAAAAGGAATTGTAAAACGTGGCGTTACCCAGCTGGTTACCCCTGGTGTGGCCTACAGCGATAATATTGTGCAGCAAAAAACCAATAATTATTTGGCTACGCTGCATTTCGAAAAAAATACAATTGGTATTTCTTTGCTTGATATTTCAACTGGCGAGTTTTTGGTGGCGCAAGGCAATGCCGACTATATCAACAAACTGCTACAAAGTTTTAAGCCCAGCGAGGTAATATTTTCTAAAGCCAAACGCAACGATTTTACCGAACAATTTGGTGATAATTTTTATACTTACCCTATCGACGATTGGAGCTTTACGCTCGATTTTGCCACCGAAAACCTGTTGCGCCATTTCGAAGTAAAATCGTTAAAAGGCTTTGGTATAGAGCGTTTGCAGCTGGGCATTGTAGCCGCAGGCGTAGCCTTACATTACCTTAACGAAACCGAACACCGCAAGCTGCAACATATTTCAAACATTTCCCGCATTGAAGAAGACCGCTATATGTGGTTAGATAGGTTTACGGTGCGCAACCTCGAACTCATAGGCTCGGCAAACGAAAACGCCCATACTTTAATTGAAGTTTTAGACCAAACATCCTGCGCTATGGGTGCCCGTATGTTGCGCAAATGGGTGGTAATGCCACTAAAATCTCAAAAACCTATACAGCAACGGCTTGATGTGGTGCAGTTTTTTGTAGATAATTTTGAGATAAAAGAAGCCCTAAAAGCGCAAATTAGGCACATTGGCGACTTAGAAAGATTGATTTCAAAAATTGGTTTGCAAAAAGTAAATCCACGCGAAGTGCTACAATTAAAAAGAGCCTTAGCGGCGATTGCGGAAATAAAACTGGTGTGTGAAGATATTGGCCAAGAGAGTGTTAAACGCATTGCCGAGCAAATAAATGTTTGCGCATCTATCAAACAAAAAATAGAAAACGAATTACAGCCCGACCCACCCGTAATGGTTACCAAAGGCAAAGTAATGGCCGACGGGCTGGA
>RDXP01000136.1 GCA_004292865.1 Sphingobacteriales bacterium | reverse complement strand
AAAATATAAATTGTAAACCGTATTCAGGATTTAATTATAATTGTAAACTTTAAACAGAATTATTTAGAAAAAGTGTAAACTTTTTTCAGGACGAGACAAACAGCACCTACCCCAAAAGGCGTATAGAGTTTTTAAAAAATAAACCTAAAAATTCATTAGCCAAATTGTAAAAACTCTTCAGATATGACCCAAATAAAAGAAATAAACGAATACTTTAAAAAATTTATCATTGAACACAGATGCTCTAGCAGCTACTCTAGTTACGACACTATTGAAGAAAAAGCAACAGAAAAAATTATAACGAGTAAAAATACTACATTTCACAAAAATTGGAATGTCTTAATAATATTAATGCTGATTATCGAAGAAGTATATGAGATAAAAAAGATAACTATGTCTAAAAATTGGTGTTGTTTCGAATTTCCTAACGATAAAAGGGAACAAGATAAAGGCTCCACTAAAAGGGAAGCTTTATATAATTGTTGCCTCACTACATTGATAGAGAACTGGAAAGCAAAGGCATCTGATATTATAAGGGGTTGTGAACCATTTGACTCCTTCGAACTTAAATTAATAAAACCTTAACAATAAAATTATGACAGACGTAGAAGCTATAAATTTTACAAAAGACATCTTTGATCTAATCAAAAAAGCAAAAACTATTGAAGATCTGGAATGCATTCCTGACAAAATGGAAATTCCAATTAAAAATAGGATGAATATTGATGGTTATCCGAAAATTGAATTTAGTATAAGTGCAACCGAAATAAAGTTATTGCAGGATAGCAAAATACTTGACGACAATTATAAATTTGCATCAGACATCACTTCAAAATTAACCGACCCGTTGGCTAAAATACTTTACGCAACAGTATGGAAAAACGGAGACCTAAAAAAAGTTAGACATATAATTAAAGGAGTTTTAGATAGTGATGTTGAAAATAGCGAGCAAGATGATGCATTAGTATTTTATCAATTTGGCAAGTATTTAACAAAGTTGCAAGGTCAGCCAATTATTGACCAACACGTAATTAGAGCTTTTGCTGTTTACAAATTATTGGATTCTGATCAAATAAGTAGCTTAAGGAAAATTGAGCTTATCAACAAGAGACACAAACCAATCATAAATCTATATAAAGAGTGGCTAACCTCTAGAGAATTGACTAATGAACTGAAAAATTTTAAAGATTATACATACCATATTGATAAATTATTGTTTGCAACGGGGAAATCAATTAAAGAACGTAGTTAAACTTATAAAGGGCTCTACAAAAATATATTAAATTTAGTAAAACTATAATAATAACACACAAGTAGGTTTGAATCTAATTTCGGGATGTAATCTCGAAATTAGATTTTTAAGAAAACTGAAATCTACTCACCAAACTTCGCCAGCGCATCAACCAACCGCTTTTTTACAGCCATTATAAGCGAAGCTGGTTCTAAGATAGTAAGGAAGTTTGCATAGCCGCATATTAAGGTTTCTAACTCTACATTGTGTACCACGTTTAAGTTTATCAATAAGCCGTTTTCGTCTTCTTTTACAATCATTTGCGAGTGATGCAAAGGTTGCGTTTTAATATAGGATGCAAAAATTGGGCTTACTAAAATAGATACTTTTTGCACAGCATCAGTTGGGTTTGAGATGCCAATTACGTTTTTAAAAAAAGTTTGGGCATTCAAATCAACAGCATCAACATATACTTCAGTTTTACAAATGCTTAGTTCTTTTACACGGTCTAAAGCATACGTTTTTAAAAACTCAAAATTGGGGTTATAACCTAAAACATACCAACGATTTTTAAATTCTTTCAACAGGTAAGGGTGTACAATATTTTGCTTTATAACTTCACTATCAAATTTTTGGTAACCAATTTTTAATACTTGTTTGTGTTGTATGGCATCTAACACTTGGTTAATTAGGGTTGTGCCAGTTGGTAAATAAGTATCCTCAAAATGTACCAATTTACTTAGGTTTTCCTGGAATTGTATAGCAATCTTATGCTCCAAACTATCAAAAGTTTGTTTCAAATTATCAAAGAAACTAAAGCCTCTGTATTGCTTTAAGGTTTCAACGGCAAAGGCAATATGGCGTATATCGGCTTGGGTTAAGGTTGCATTTTTTATGGAGTAATCAGCATTGCTGTAACTATAAAGCCCATTTTTACAAACTATGGGTGCATTATATCCCAAAATGCTACTTCTTAAAATTCTAATATCATTTTCTATGGTTCGCTTACTTACTGTATTTTTCTCGCTTCGGTGACGTACCTCATCTAAAGCTTCAAAACAGGCTTCGGCTAGGTTTTCCCAAGTCCAATCTCGTAAACGGTTTTGCAAACATTTATCAATGGTGTGGTAACGTACAAGAGCATCTAAATTTACAGGCATATTTTCAGGTAATATAGAGAAACGCGGTTAAGCTTTTTAATAGAAATTAGGCCTGTGTGAATTAGTATTAAATTTCATATAATCAATTATTTAATACCTTTTAAAAGAATTTTAATTTCGGTTGGGTTTTTCGAAGTATGTATAACGCCTAATATGGTAATATAAGTGGGTAGTACTTTGTAAATAATGTGCCAACTTGAGCAAACAGCTTGCCTATAAATTTTATTTTTTGTTTTAATGTGGCTACACTCTTTAAATGCTAAAGGGTTTAGTGCAATACAGTCGATGGTTTTATAAATTGCTTCCACTATTTTTATTGCATTTATAGGTTGGTGTTTTATAAAAGCAATATATCCAGCTATTTCATCAATATTTGTGATAGCATTTTGTGATAGCCTTATTTGGTCATCTGCAACAATTGCTCTTTTTTTATTGCCCATTTATCTTTAGCTTCTTGTAACGAAATGGTATTTGTGTTTTCGGCTTGTTGTACCCAATTTAAAAACTCTTGGTTGCTAAGTGGGCTACCCATTAATGCTGGAGATGTTTTTTGGGTGGCTTGCTCATTTAAACCATTTTGTTTTATAAAAGCAACAAGTTCTATTTCTTTACCAACATAAGTTTTGGGTAAGGTAAAAGAAACATCTAGGGTACATTGCTGGGGTATAATTGTTTTATGTATCATAGCAAACTGTTTTTTATAAAATTTTATTCAAGTAAAAATAGCAAAAACACGTAGTTTTATTGGCACTAACAAAAATATTTTTTGGGTATAATACCTATCATCCACGTACGCAAATAAATAATATTTTAGCGTTTGGTGTGCCACCCAACCACGAGTACGGTCTTTCATATACCAAGCAATTTCTTATTGTACTTATCAACTATTTTTAAATGGGCTATCCCATTGCCCTTTTTAATTTGCTCTTCGGCGGCTAAAAGTCCTTGCCTTTGCTCCTCCGATAGAGTGTGCCACTCTTCAATATCGTTTTGCCCATTCACAAAATTTAATACAAGCCCATAAAATTCCTTTATCTTATTATTTTCCAAAGAATTAAGGGGTTTAAATATTTCTGATTTTAATTCTGCCGCATTCATTTAATAAAGTTTAATTCAATTGATTATAAAAACAAAAATTCATTTGAAAATATCCTTGCCGTGTTGCGTGTCACCACGCAACACTCATTAAACTGCACCACCTTTTCCAAATATTTTATCAAAAAAATCCTTAAAAAAACACTCCCAGATATTGTCCTAAAAAATGTGTAAAGTAAAATTTATAGCAATTACTTTTTGTTTTTAGGTGCAATTTTCGCTTATACTTAAATTGGTATGTTTTCTTTCAATTGTTGCGTGGGGACACGCAACTAGGCATAGCAATAATTTAGTTTTTTTTTACTTATTGATAAACGTATATACAATACCCACGGTTACCGCAACCTGACCTATCCAAAATAAAAACATCCATTTAATAATTTCGGCTTTAGAATTGGCTACGTCTTCTTTAGTTGCTAAAACATCTTTCTTATTATCAAACTCGTTTTTCACTTCACTTTTTACGTACGATACCAAATACTCGGCTTCACGGTCGCCTAGTTTAGCTTTTAGTAGCTGGAAAAGTTGAATTTCTGTAACGCTCATCGTAATTCGTTTTTTTGTAAAAAATTAACAAAACAAATATAATAAACAAATGTACAAAAAACCAAAAAAGCCTGTTATTGCTAACAGGCTTATATTTTAATTTTGAAATGGTTAAATCCGCATTAGCGAAAAAAACTACGCTTCTACTTCTTCTTCCTCTTTCGAAGCTTTCAGTTTATCATATTCTTCTTGCGAGCCTACAATTATACGTTCGTAATTACGTAAACCAGTACCTGATGGTATTAAGTGGCCTACAATTACGTTCTCTTTCAAGCCTAATAAATGATCACGCTTACCTGCAATAGCTGCTTCGTTTAGTACTTTGGTAGTTTCTTGGAACGAGGCTGCCGACATAAACGACTTGGTACCTAACGATGCCCTAGTTATACCTTGCAGCATTGGGCTTGCCGTTGCTGGCCTAGCTTCCCTTGCGGTAACTAATTTTAAATCTTTACGTTTTAGTTGCGAGTTTTCGTCTCGCAGGCGGCGTACAGTTAAAATTTGGCCTGGTTTTAGTACGTTAGAATCTCCCGCATCTTCAACCACCATTTTATCATAAACATCATCGTTTTCGATAGAGAAATCGAACCTATCTACGGCTTCTTTTTCTAAGAATTTTGTATCACCAGCATCTTCAATCATTACCTTCTGCATCATTTGGTGTACAATGGTTTCAAAGTGTTTATCGTTAATTTTTACACCTTGTAAGCGGTAAACTTCTTGGATACCATTCACAATATACTCTTGTACCGCTGCTGGGCCTTTTATAGAAAGTATATCTCCAGGAGAGATGGCACCGTCTGATAATGGCATACCAGCTTTAATAAAGTCGTTATCTTGTACTAAAATATGTTTTGATAAAGGCACCAAGTATTTTTTAATTTGGCCATCACGTGATTCGATAGTCATCTCACGGTTACCACGTTTAATACCACCTAAAGTTACCACACCATCAATTTCGGTAACTACCGCAGGGTTTGATGGGTTACGGGCTTCAAACAGTTCGGTTACACGTGGTAAACCACCTGTAATATCTCGGGTTTTACCAGTAGTACGAGGAATTTTTACTAAAATTTCGCCCATGCCTACTTTTTGTCCTTCTTCTACCACAATATGTGCACCTACTGGTATATTGTATTCTCTTAGGCTTTCGCCAGCTTTGTTTACAATTTTCACCACAGGATTTTTAGTTTTATCGCGGGTATCAATAATTACTTTTTCTTTATGGCCAGTTTGCTCGTCCGATTCTTCACGGAAGGTAACACCTTCTATAACAGCTTCGTAAACAACTTTACCTGCAAATTCGGAAATCATAACGGCATTGTAAGGATCCCAAGAACAAATTTTATCGCCTTTAACAATGGTATCGCCTTCTTTAACAAATAAGAACGAGCCATAAGGAACATTATTGGTCATAATTACACGGCCAGTGGTGGCATCGGTAATTTTAAACTCGCCCGAACGGCCTAAAACAATATCGGTAGTTTCGCCTTCTTCGGTGGTATAAACCACGGTACGTAGGTTTTCGAACTCAATAACGCCATCAAATTTGGCATTAATTTGCGATTCGGCAGCAATGTTTGATGCCGTACCACCCACGTGGAAAGTACGTAAAGTTAACTGTGTACCTGGCTCGCCAATGGATTGTGCTGCAATAACACCTACAGCTTCGCCCATTTGTACACGCTTGCCCGATGCCAAGTTACGTCCGTAGCATAGCGCACACACACCTCGAGGTGCTTCGCAAGTTAATACCGAACGTATTTCGATGCCTTCTAAAGGAGAATCTTCGATGGTTTTTGCTATCTCTTCGGTAATATCTTGGTTGGCATACACCAATATTTCGTTGGTTAAAGGATCGTAAACATCGTGTAACGAAGTACGACCTAAAATTCTATCGTATAATGGCTCTACCACATCTTCGTTATCTTTTAACGCGGTAGTAAACATACCTCTAAGTGTTCCACAATCGGTATATTTAATTACCATATCTTGTGCCACATCATGCAATCTACGGGTTAAGTAACCCGCATCGGCAGTTTTTAACGCCGTATCGGCCAAACCTTTACGAGCTCCGTGGGTAGATATAAAGTATTCTAATACCGATAAGCCTTCTTTAAAGTTTGATAAGATTGGGTTTTCGATAATCTCGCCACCCGAACCCGATTTTTGCGGTTTCGCCATCAAGCCCCTCATACCGCATAACTGACGGATTTGCTCCTTAGAACCACGAGCTCCAGAATCAAGCATCATATACACCGAGTTAAAACCTTGGTTATCGTTAATCAAAACATCCATTACGTGTGCCGTAAGGCGATTGTTGATACGTGTCCAAATATCAATAATTTGGTTATAGCGTTCGTTATTGGTAATAAAGCCCATGTTGTAATTGTTCATTACATCGGCCACTTCGTTACGGGCGGTATCTAACAGGGTAATTTTTTCGGCGGGTATGTTTAAATCTTTTAAGTTAAAAGATAAACCACCTTTAAATGCCGAGTTAAAGCCCATTGTTTTTATCTCATCTAAAAACTGAGCTGCCCTAGCCATACCTGTGTTTTTAACCACTTCGCCAATAATATCTCTTAACGATTTTTTGGTAAGCAATTCATTTATATAGCCTACTTCTTGCGGCACAACTTCGTTAAACAATATACGGCCTACGGTGGTATCAATAATTTTATTTACCAATTCGCCACTTTCTTCCTTCACAAAAGCCCTCACTTTCACAAAAGCGTGTAAATCTATTTGGCCTTCGTTGTAAGCAATAATTACTTCTTGTGATGAGTAAAATGTAGCCCCTTGGCCTTTTATAATATGTCCTTCTTCGGTTTTACGGCCTTTGGTCATATAATATAAGCCCAAAACCATATCCTGTGATGGTACGGTTACGGGTGTTCCGTTTGCTGGATTTAGGATATTGTGCGAAGCCAACATTAATATTTGGGCTTCCAATATTGCCGCATTACCTAGTGGTACGTGTACAGCCATTTGGTCACCATCAAAATCGGCGTTAAACGCAGTACATACCAGTGGATGTAATTGTATGGCTTTACCTTCAATTAATTTTGGTTGAAAAGCTTGGATACCTAAACGGTGTAAGGTAGGTGCCCTGTTTAATAAAACTGGGTGTCCTTTTAATACGTTTTCTAAAATATCCCATACCAATGGGTCTTTTCGGTCCACAATTTTTTTGGCCGATTTTACCGTTTTTACCACGCCACGTTCTATCATCTTGCGAATGATAAATGGTTTGAAAAGCTCGGCAGCCATATCTTTAGGAATACCACATTCGTGGAGTTTTAACGTAGGCCCAACTACAATTACCGAACGGCCAGAGTAATCTACACGTTTACCTAGTAAGTTTTGACGGAAACGACCTTGTTTACCTTTTAAAATATCGGATAGTGATTTTAATGCTCTATTACCTTCGGTTTTTACTGCATTTACTTTACGTGAGTTATCAAATAACGAATCTACGGCTTCTTGTAACATACGTTTTTCGTTACGCAAAATTACTTCGGGAGCTTTAATTTCCATCAATCGTTTTAAACGATTGTTACGTATAATTACACGGCGGTATAAATCGTTTAAATCCGAAGTTGCAAACCTACCACCTTCTAAAGGTACTAATGGGCGCAGTTCTGGCGGTATAACAGGAACAATTTTTACAATCATCCATTCGGGATTGTTTTCTATCCTTGTTTTTGCATCCCGAAAAGCTTCTACAACCTGTAATCGTTTTAAAGCCTCATTTTTACGTTGTTGCGATGTTTCATTAGCCGCTTGGTGACGTAAATCGTACGATTGTTGGTCTAAATCTAAGCGTTTTAATAAATCTTCTAAAGCCTCTGCACCCATTTTGGCTACAAATTTATTAGGGTCTTTATCGTCCAAGTATTGATTTTCTTTTGGCAATTTATCCAAAATATCTAGGTACTCTTCTTCGGTCAAAAAATCCATATAATTGATTCCTTGGTCGGTCATTGTACCTGCTTGTATTACCACATATCGTTCGTAATAGATAATTAAATCCAAACGCTTGGTGGGTAAGCCTAAAAGGTAACCAATTTTGTTAGGTAACGAGCGGAAGTACCAAATATGCGCAACAGGAACTACCAAATTAATGTGCCCCATACGCTCTCTACGTACTTTTTTCTCGGTTACTTCAACACCGCAACGGTCGCACACGATGCCTTTGTAACGTATGCGTTTATATTTACCGCAATGGCATTCGTAATCTTTAACTGGGCCAAAAATACGCTCGCAAAATAAACCATCACGTTCGGGCTTATAAGTACGGTAATTAATGGTTTCGGGTTTTAAAACCTCACCACTCGACCGTTCCAGTATTGCCTCTGGCGATGATAAACTGATGGTTATTGAGGTAAAATTGCTTTTTATTTTACTATCTTTTTTGTAAGACATTTTCTCTTTTTTTAGAAGTAAGTTTTAATTATATTATAAAGTTAAAGGAGCGTAAACTCCTTTAACCCTAATAAAAATTTAATCTAGTGTGATATCTAAACCTAAGCCACGTAACTCGTGAACCAATACGTTGAATGATTCGGGTACACCTGGAGTAGGTAAGTTTTCGCCTTTTACAATAGCTTCGTAAGTTTTGGCTCGGCCTACTACATCATCTGATTTTACAGTTAATATCTCTTGTAAGATATTTGCCGCACCAAATGCTTCGAGTGCCCACACTTCCATCTCACCAAAACGCTGACCACCAAACTGTGCTTTACCACCCAGTGGTTGTTGAGTAATTAATGAGTATGGCCCTATGGATCTTGCATGCATCTTATCATCAACCATGTGCCCCAGTTTAAGCATATAAATTATACCTACTGTGGTGGGTTGGTCGAAGCGTTCGCCAGTTAAACCGTTGTATAAGTACGTTCGGCCTGATTCGGGAACTTTTGCATCTTTAACATATTGCTCAACTTGGTCGTGTGATGCTCCGTCGAAAATTGGCGTTGCAAATTTTAAGCCCAATTCTTTACCAGCCCATCCTAAAACGGTTTCGTAAATTTGCCCAAGGTTCATACGCGATGGTACACCTAATGGGTTTAAAACTATATCAACTGGCGTACCGTCGGATAAAAAAGGCATATCTTCATCACGTACAATACGGGCTACAATACCCTTATTACCGTGGCGACCAGCCATTTTATCACCCACTTTTAGTTTACGTTTTTTGGCAACATATACTTTAGCCATTTGTACAATGCCCGATGGCAATTCATCACCTACGCTAATTGCAAATTTATCTCGGCGGTAAGCACCTAACTCTTCGTTGGTTTTAATACCGAAATTATGCAACAGGGCTTTAATTAAATCGTTTTTCTCATCATCAGTAGTCCATTTGGTTGGGTTAATGTGATTAAAATCTAATTCCATTAAAATTTTCTGCGTAAACTTAACGCCCTTGGCAATAAGCAATTCTTTGTAAATATTATAAACTCCTTGCGATGTTTTTCCGTTTACAATAGTGAATAATTTATCTACTAAGCTTTCGCGGAGGTCTCTTACAGCCTTCTCGTGTTTAATTTCTAATTTTTCTAACTGCGATTTTTCTTCGGCTTTTGAAGTTTTTTTAGCTCTCGAAAATAATTTGGTATCAATAACTACTCCATTAATAGAAGGCGGAGTTTTTAATGATGCATCTTTAACATCGCCAGCTTTATCACCAAAAATTGCTCTTAGTAATTTTTCTTCGGGCGATGGGTCTGATTCGCCTTTCGGCGTAATTTTACCTATTAAAATATCACCTTCTTTTACATCGGCACCTACTCTAATAATACCGTTTTCGTCCAAATCTTTGGTTGCTTCTTCGGATACGTTAGGGATATCGGGTGTTAATTCCTCTTCGCCACGTTTGGTATCACGCACCTCAAGTTCAAACTCTTCGATATGTAACGATGTAAATATATCTTGCGATACTACACGTTCCGATATTACAATCGCATCTTCAAAATTATATCCCTGCCAAGGCATAAACGCAACTTTTAGGTTTCTACCTAAAGCTAGTTCGCCATCTTGTGTGGCATATCCTTCGCATAAAACCTGTCCTTTTTCTACTCTTTGGCCTTTTTTAACAATTGGTTTTAAGTTGATACAAGTACTTTGATTGGTTTTTTTGAATTTTATTAAGTTGTACGATTTAGATTCGCCATCGAAAGATACTAGCCTATCGTCATCGTTTCTATCGTAGGTAATGGTAATGTTATTGGCATCCACATATTCTACAATACCGTTTCCTTCGGCGTTAATTAAGGTACGCGAATCTCGGGCTACACGGCCTTCTAAACCTGTACCTACAATAGGTGCTTCGGGGCGCAATAATGGTACTGCTTGGCGTTGCATGTTCGACCCCATCAAGGCTCTATTCGCATCATCGTGTTCTAAGAAAGGAATTAACGATGCCGCAATGGAGGTAATTTGATTAGGTGATACATCCATATAATCTAACTTTTCGGGTTCGATAATAGGGAAATCGCCTTGGTAACGGGCTTTCACTTTAGGGTCGGCAAAGTTACCTTTATCATCGTACAATGCGTTAGCTTGTGCAATGGTGGTATCGTCTTCGTCTTCGGCTGATAAGTAAACAACTGGCTGATCTACCGCTACCACACCATCAATTACTTTACGGTATGGGGTTTCGATAAACCCTAAATTGTTAATTTTAGCATGTACACAAAGCGATGATATTAAACCAATATTGGGGCCTTCGGGAGTTTCGATAGTACATAACCTACCGTAGTGGGTATAGTGTACATCTCGCACCTCGAAACCTGCTCGCTCGCGTGATAAACCACCTGGGCCTAAGGCTGATAAGCGGCGCTTGTGCGTAATTTCGGCCAATGGATTGGTTTGATCCATAAACTGCGATAACTGGTTGGTACCAAAAAACGAATTAATTACCGACGATAAAGTACGGGCATTAATTAAATCGGTGGGGGTAAATACCTCGTTATCACGTATATTCATACGCTCGCGGATAGTACGAGACATACGGGCCAAACCTACGCCAAACTGAGCGTATAATTGCTCGCCTACAGTACGTACCCTACGGTTTGATAAGTGATCTATATCATCAACATCTTCTTTAGAGTTGATAAGTTTTATTAAGTATTTTACAATCGCAATGATATCCATTTTGGTTAAAACCTTGGTTTCAACTGGGGTATCTAATTTTAATTTACGATTAATGCGGTAACGGCCTACATCGCCCAAATCGTAACGTTTATCCGAAAAGAACAAACGGTCGATAATACCACGAGCGGTTTCCTCATCAGGTGGTTCGGCGTTACGCAATTGCCTGTAAATATGCTCAACGGCTTCTTTTGCCGAGTTGGACGTATCTTTTTGTAATGTATTGTAAATGATGGTATAGTCGCCAGTATTTACACCATCTTCTTTAGATAAGATAATGGTTTTAACACCTGCATCAACTATAATATCAATATGGTCATCTTCTAAAATGGTTTCACGTTCCATAATGATTTCGTTTCTATCAATAGAAACTACCTCACCTGTATCTTCATCAACAAAATCTTCGACCCATTTTTTTAGAACTCTAGCAGCAAGCTTACGACCTATAAATTTCTTTAAGCCCGATTTGCTAACTTTAACCTCATCGGCTAGGCCAAAAAGTTCTAATATATCTTTGTCCGAATCGTAACCAATAGCCCGCAAAAGGGTAGTAACTGGAAACTTTTTCTTACGGTCGATATAGGCGTACATCACGTTGTTTACATCGGTTGCAAACTCAATCCACGATCCTTTAAAAGGAATTACACGGGCCGAGTATAATTTGCTGCCATTGGTGTGGCGGCTAACACCGAAAAACACACCTGGCGAGCGGTGTAATTGCGATACAATTACACGTTCGGCACCGTTGATAACGAAAGTACCTTTGGGCGTCATGTAAGGGATTGTTCCCAAATACACATCCTGAACGATGGTTTCGAAATCTTCGTGTTCGGCATCGTTACAAGAAAGGCGAAGCTTTGCTTTTAACGGCACACTGTGGGTTAAACCACGTTCGATACATTCCTGTATGCTGTAACGTGGAGGGTCGATAAAATAATCTAAAAACTCTAAAACAAAAATGTTTCGAGAATCAGAGATGGGAAAGTTTTCAGAAAAAACCTGAAAAAGACCTTCTGTATAACGGTTATCAGAAGTGGTTTCTAACTGAAAGAATTCCTTGAACGACTGGATTTGAACGTCCAGAAAATCAGGATAATCGATAACATGCCTACTTTGGGCAAAGTTTATCCTTTGATTGTTATTGTTTGCCAAGGGTCTAAAATTTTAATAAACTAAACCGAAAATTCGATAAAACCTAAACTACTGTTTAGGGGTAATTGTTTTTTTTGAAATAATGCTATACAGCAAAAACCATAGCACCTAATCCAATTTTTTGGGATTAGGTACCTATGGTTAAAATATTGAAACTATTGGATTATTTAATCTCAACAACCGCTCCAGCTTCTTCTAATTGTTTTTTCAAAGATTCTGCTTCGTCTTTAGTTACACCAGCTTTTAATTCTTTAGGTGCACCATCTACTAGGTCTTTTGCTTCTTTTAATCCTAAGCCAGTTAAATCTTTTACCAATTTAACTACGGCTAATTTAGCACCACCAGCTTCTTTCAAAATCACATCAAACGATGTTTTTTCTTCAACAGCAGCAGGGGCATCGCCACCAGCCGCAGGGCCAGCAACTGCAACTGCAGCAGCAGGTTCTATACCATACTCATCTTTTAAGATTTGAGCTAATTCGTTTACTTCTTTAACTGATAAGTTTACTAACTGCTCAGCAAACGCTTTTAAATCCGCCATTGTATTTAATTTTTTAATTTGTTACTAATTTAATTGTTTCAAACTTGAGGTGTTTGTTAACCTTGTCTTTCTTGTAAAGTTTTGACAATTCCTGCCAATTTGTTTCCGCCAGATTGTAATGCTGAAATAACATTTTTTGCTGGAGACTGTAATAAACCAATGATATCGCCTATTAATTCTTCTCTTGTTTTTAAGTTTACAAGAGTATCTAATAATTGGTCACCAATAAATACAGTTGAATCAATGTACGCTGCTTTTAAAACTGGTTTGTCGCCTGTTTTTCTCAATTGTTTAATCAGCTTAGCCGGAGCGTTGCCTGAAACCGAGAACATAATCGACGAAGAACCTTTTAAAATATCGAACAAAGGGCTTGTATCACCATCAAGTTGCTCTAAGGCTTTCTTGATAAGGGTGTTTTTTACCACTTGAATTCCAATTTCGTTTTCAAAACATTTGCGGCGAATACTATTGATTTTTGCAACCGATAAACTAGAGGTATCGGTAATATAAAAATTACCATACGCTTTCATTCGCTCGGTCAAAGCAGAAACAACTTCGTGTTTTTCTTCTTTTCTCATAATCTTTAAATTCCCGCTACTGATTTAGTTTCAATTTCGATACCAGGCGACATGGTAGAAGAGATATGAATACTCTTAAAATATGTACCTTTTGCAGCCGATGGTTTTAATTTAGATATGATTTGAAGCACCTCCAAAGCGTTATCATAAATTTTATCGGCAGTAAATGAAACTTTGCCTATTGAGCAATGAATAATTCCTGTTTTATCAACTTTAAAGTCGATTTTACCAGCCTTAACATCAGTAACTGCTTGGCCTACATTAGGCGTTACAGTTCCCGATTTAGGATTAGGCATTAAGTTACGTGGCCCTAAAATACGACCTAACTTTCCTACCTTAGCCATACAGCTAGGGGTAGTAATAATGATGTCGATATCTGTCCAGCCGCTTTCAATTTTGGCTATGTACTCATCTAAACCTACAAAATCAGCTCCAGCTGCTTTAGCTTCTTCTTCCTTATCGGGAGTTACTAAGGCTAATACTCGAACTGTTTTACCAGTACCGTGAGGTAAAGCTGCAATACCACGTACCATTTGATTCGCTTTACGCGGATCAACTCCTAAACGAACATCAATATCTACTGATGAATCGAATTTTACGGTTGTGATATCCTTTACCAAGGCAGCTGCATCTTTTAAAGAATAAGCTTTACCTGCATTAAGTTTAGAAAGTGCCGTTTTTTGATTTTTTGTTAATCTTGCCACTGTCTTTAAATTTGTGTTAATTAATTGTTCCAGGGAGCGTTGCCTGTAACGGTTATACCCATACTACGGGCTGTGCCAGCAACCATTTTCATTGCTGATTCTTCTGTAAAAGCATTCAAATCGGGCATTTTATCTTTGGCTATAACCTCTACTTGTTCCCAAGAAATTTTGGCAACTTTTTTACGGTTTGATTCGGCCGACCCTCCTTTTAAGCCTGTAACTTCCAATAATTGGATGGCCACAGGTGGGTTTTTAATGATAAACTCGAACGACTTGTCGGCATATACAGTAATTACAACAGGTAAAACTTTGCCAGCTTTATCCTGGGTACGGGCGTTAAATTGCTTACAAAACTCCATGATATTAACACCTTTAGCACCTAATGCTGGGCCTACGGGTGGTGATGGATTTGCTGCACCGCCTTTTATTTGTAATTTGATTAACGCACTGACTTGTTTTGCCATTTTTTATTTATTTACTAAACGTTAATAATGTGGAAGCATTTGTAACATTTAAGGTTTTTATGTATTGTTTTTGGTAAGATTTAAAAATCAAACCTAAAACAAATTTATTCTTTTTCTACTTGCATGTAATTTAACTCGAGTGGTGTACGGCGGCCAAATATTTTTACCATTACCTTTAGTTTCTTTTTATCTTCGTTAATTTCTTCGATGATACCTGTAAAACCGTTGAATGGGCCATCCATCACTTTAATATTTTCGCCTACATAATAAGGCACATTTATCATTTCGCCTTGTTGGGCCATTTCGTCAACCTTACCTAAAATACGGTTTACTTCGGCTTGCCTTAACGGTACGGCGTTACCTGCTTTATCGCCTAAAAAACCTATTACGCTGTTAATGCTTTTAATAATTTGCTCTAACTCTGCGTTAAGCGCAATTTCTATCAGTACATATCCTGGATAAAAATTTCTTTCTTTGGCAATTTTTTTTCCGTCTTTCATTTGGTAGTATTTTTCCATGGGTATTAATACCTGTGGTACCAAATGTGTTAATTCTAAACGGCTTATTTCTGCATCAATATATTCTTTAACTTTTCTCTCTTTGCCACTAACAGCCCTTACTACATACCATTTCAATTGATCGCTCATTATCTATATTTTATGCAAAGGTTTTATAAATGTATTTTAATAGATTGCCAGCCGACTCATCCATCAAGAAAACTATTAAAGCAATAATAAGCGATGCAATCAAAGTGATTACCGCACTGTTTTGCAATTCGCTCCAAGTTGGCCAAGTCATTTTCTCGGTTAACTCAACGTATGATTCTTTTATATATGCTGCAATATTTGCCATTTTAAAATCTGAGTAAGCACGGGAACAAGGATTCGAACCCTGATCAAAGGTTTTGGAGACCTCTATTCTACCGTTGAACTATTCCCGTTTATTTAATTATTTTTAACGCAATACCCTTATTTATTAGAAAACATAAGTCCGCTTTATAAGGCAGACTTATGTTTAAAATATAAGTGTTTTGTGCTTATTTTACTATTTCGGTTACTTGGCCAGCACCTACTGTTCTACCGCCTTCGCGGATGGCAAAACGTAAGCCTTTTTCCATTGCAATAGCGTTTATCAATTTAACATTGATGGTAACGTTATCGCCTGGCATAACCATTTCAACACCTTCTTGTAAGGTAATTTCGCCAGTTACATCTGTTGTACGGAAGTAAAATTGTGGACGGTATTTGTTGAAAAATGGTGTATGACGACCACCCTCTGCTTTTGAAAGTACGTAAACTTCGGCTTTGAAATCAGTATGCGGTGTTACCGAACCTGGTTTACAAATTACCATACCACGTTTGATATCTGTTTTTTCGATACCACGTAATAATAAGCCTACGTTATCACCGGCTTCGCCTCTGTCTAGTATTTTACGGAACATCTCAACACCTGTAACAACAGATTTTAAGTTTTCGGCTCCCATACCTAAAATATCAACTTGCTCACTTGAGTTAATAATACCTCTTTCGATACGGCCTGTTGCTACTGTACCACGGCCTGTGATAGAGAATACATCTTCAACTGGCATTAGGAAAGGAAGCTCAGTTAAACGTGGAGGAATTGGGATGTAGCTATCAACGGCTTCCATTAGTTCAAGGATTTTACCAACCCATTTTGCATCGCCATTAAGGCCTCCTAAAGCCGAGCCTTGGATAACTGGAATATCATCGCCAGGGAAATCGTAGAATGATAATAATTCGCGAATTTCCATTTCAACTAGTTCTAACAATTCTGGATCATCTACCATATCTACTTTGTTCATAAAAACAACTAGTGAAGGTACACCAACTTGACGAGCTAATAGAATGTGCTCGCGAGTTTGTGGCATAGGACCATCTGTAGATGCAACTACAATGATAGCACCATCCATTTGTGCGGCACCTGTAACCATGTTTTTTACGTAATCGGCGTGACCTGGACAATCAACGTGTGCGTAATGACGGTTAGCAGTAGAATACTCTACGTGTGCAGTGTTAATGGTGATACCTCTTTCTTTTTCTTCGGGAGCCGAATCGATAGAATCGAATGAACGAGCTTCTGAGTAACCAGCATCGGCTAATACTTTTGTAATAGCTGCTGTTAATGTAGTTTTACCGTGGTCAACGTGACCGATTGTTCCGATGTTTAAGTGTGGCTTACTACGGTCAAATTTTTCTTTTGCCATGATTTATACTTATTAATTGATTAATTTTTATTTTGTTTAATTTTTATTCAATCTCATTAAAAGAGCCAACGATGGGACTTGAACCCATGACCTCTTCCTTACCAAGGAAGTGCTCTACCGCTGAGCTACGTCGGCTTATACTATTTAGCTACTTTCCTTGTTGTAATTCTTCTCAAAATAAAAAAACAAGCGAGCAAAGCCGACTGCTTAAGTTATAATGAGCGAAAGACGAGGTTCGAACTCGCGACCTATAGCTTGGAAGGCTATCGCTCTACCAACTGAGCTACTTTCGCTTAGGTTATAAAGTTTTTGTGGGGGGGGAAGGATTCGAACCTTCGAAACCGAAGTAACGGATTTACAGTCCGTCCCATTTGACCGCTCTGGAACCCCCCCATACTTTTTTCATTTATAAGAGCCTCCTATCGGGATCGAACCAATGACCTACTGATTACAAGTCAGTTGCTCTACCAGCTGAGCTAAGGAGGCGTTATACTATAATTTTAAAGAACTTATGTACCCTTTTGCAAGCCTTTGCTTAGGGGACTGCAAAACTACAAAAATTAAGATTTGAACAAAATTTATTTTGAAAAATAATTTGGTTTATTTTTAATGTAATTATTTTGTGGTTTAAATAGTGCATTATGGTGATTTAAAAGCAATAAAATGGGTGATGGGATAATAAAAAATTATGTAATTTTTGATAGAATTAATGATTTGTGGTGGGATGTAAGCGGGGTGATAGAAATAAATAGTGTGTATTGATGAGGGTTTGGTGAAGAACTATTGACACCAAAGGATAATTTTAGGTGATTTTTGGGTGATATGTTAGTGGTGGGTGTGCCTCCAACTTGGGAAGATAACAGTGAATACGGTGCAAAATAAACCTGCATTAAAAAGTACAGGCTTGAGTTAATAAACCCGACAGTAGCGGATACCGGCAGGCGCCTAAGGCCCGTGGGCGTATGAGCGGATGGCGGGGCTAGCCTTGGTTATGAAATGCTGGCCTAGGTTTTTCAACATATTTTTATAATGGTGTGGCAGCTATTGTAAGGGTTTACGCAACGTATTATCGGTTTTATAACTAGCGGGTGGGTGTATAAAATGGTATTGTATTTACCTTAATTATTTATAATATTTATTAAAATTAGAAACTTTGGGTAATTATTTTGTTAAAAATGATTTAAGATTTATATTGGTTGTATATTTACCTAAAAAAAATTTATGGTAAGGGTTTACGGTATATCTAATTGCGATACGGTTAAAAAAGCAAAAACGTGGTTGATTGAAAACAAAATTGATTTTACTTTTCATGATTATAAGAAGCTGGGTATTAGTTCCGAAAAGTTAAGCTACTGGTGCGAGCAAATGGGTTGGGAGCAGGTGTTGAATAAAAATGGCTTAACCTACAAAAAGCTAAGTGAGGCCGAAAAACATGGGATATGTAACCAAGATACTGCTATGGCTTATATGCTGAAGGCTACAAGCAGTATAAAACGCCCAATTATTGAAACTAGTAAGGGTTTACTTGTGGGATTTTTGCCTGATGCGTACCAAAATATGTTTGGGTAAATAAAATTTATCTTATAATTTTGAAGGCGTTAAATATGGTTAATTAATTGCATATTAAGGATTAATATTAGATTTTTGCAGGGATGAAAAACACTCTTTTTTTACTTATGGCTTTGGGATGGTGTGTGGCTTTGCAGGCGCAAACTCAATTAAAGGGTACGGCTTACGATGCGGATACACGTAGCAAGATGAAATTGGTATTTGTAAATAACCTTACGCAAAAAGCGGTTGACCATACCGGGCAACGGGGCGATTTTAAGGTAAAAGCCGAAATGGGTGATTTGGTAGTTTTTACATGCCCGGGTTACCAAAGTGATACCTTGATTGTGGAGGATTTATCGGCTGTGGTGGTGGTGCTAAAGCCTCGCTTGATTGTATTGGACGAAGTAATTGTGAAGGCAAATGTTAGCAAAAAAAAGGAGGATGTTAAAAGTGAATATGCGGGGGCTTACTCGGTGGCAAGCACAAGTGTATTAAGCAAAGATGGCGGGTTGAGTTTAACCAATTTGTTTAGCAAACAATCGCAACAAAAAAGAGCTTTTAGAAAGTTTATTGATGTAGAGTTAAATGAAAAAACTATCGATAGGCGATTTAACCGAGCATTGGTAAGTGATTTAACTAAGATACGTGGGCAAGTTTTGGAAGATTATATGTCGTTTTTTAGGCCTACTTACTCCGAAATATCTAAACTGGATGATGCGCAACTGCGAGATTATATCATAAATTCGTACAATGAATATATACAAATGCCTGCCGAGGCTAGAATTTATCCGCCATTGGCGAAGACTAGCTATTAGAGGGAAGCAGGCGAGTGGGCTTAGGTTATTTTTAATTGTGCTTTTAAATCGGAGGCTATTTTTTGGGTGTGTGCCACGATATGCTCTATTTGGTTGCTTGAGTTTTGTATGATTTGGTGGCAGCTTTCGCGGTGTGGTAGTAAATATTTATTAAATGAGGGCATTACATGGTTATTCCATTTGTACATTACATCTTGGGCCGAGTAGCCTCGTTCGTTTAAATCGCGTTTTAACCTTCGCTCGAGTGCTATATCATCGGGTGCATCAATAAATATGCGGTAATTAATAAGTGGGTTTATATTGGGGTAATGGTATATAAATAAACCTTCGATAATTAATATGGGGGCGGGTTTAATTTCTAACAGCTTGGGCTTGGCTAATGGGTTATTAAACGTATATTGTTGTTTATAAATGGTTTGATGAGCCAGTAGGTTATAAATATCAGTTTCTAGTTGTTCAATCTCGATACACTCGGGTAAATCGAAATTGTGGTGCCTGTTTTCATCGGCTGTCATTTCGGTTGATACTTTTTTATAATAATCATCTTGTGAAATTAGGCAAACTTGGTGTTGGTTAAAATGTTTTAAAAAGCTGTTTAAAAACACTGTTTTACCCGAGCCACTACCTCCAGCAAGACCTACCACATAAGGTTTATTTTTCATTAGTAGGTATGCCGTAGCCTAGGTTTACAAAAAAACGTTTATCAATTACGCCAATAGCTTCGGCGGCGGCTCGTGTAATTACAATAATTACATCTTTGGTGGTTTCGTTTTCGGTGTATCGGCCTACTACTTTGGCAAATACGCTTCGGCCACTCATGGGGTTGCTAATTTTAATTACTGTGCCTACGGGTGCGGTGCGGTGTAGGGCGTAGCTTTTGGTTGCATCTAAGTTTTTATCATCAATCCATACGGCTGTGCCTTTTTCTTGCATTTCGGTAATGCCGTATTTATTGGTTGGTATATCTTTATTAGGGCTTGTAATGGCCGAGTCTAATGGTTTATTGCTGGGTAACGGCTCTATTTTTGGGGTATCGTTTTGGGTTGTTTTTTCGGCATTATTGGGTTTGGGAGTTTCTTTGGCGATTACTTTTTCGGCTTCCTTTACTTCTGCTATTTTGCTTTTGTTTTGAATTACCTTTAATGTTTGACCGATAGATAATGCGTTTGACTTTAAATTATTTAACTTTTTTAAATCTTCCATTTTCATACCATACAAGGCACTAATGGCATATAGGGTTTCTTTAGGAGCTACGGTATGTAGGGTTTCGGTGGCTGTAGTTTGGTTTAGTGCTGCTGCTGGGGTTTGGCCCGCTTCAAAATCCATTAAGGTAGGTATCCTAATAATAGTACCTATTTGCAAGGGAATATTTTTGTTAAAATCCATTACAATTTTGGGGCTTACGCCATATTTACGGCTAATGGAATAATAATTATCTTTGGGGTCTATCTTATAAAGAATTACTTTTTTGCCCGATAGGTTTTCTACACCGATAGAATCCCGATAGGAAAACGCAAAAGATGAGATAGATAAAAGACTAAGTACGGTGATGAGTATGGTTTTGAAATACATGTGCTACTATTTGCGTTAAGCTTTGCAATTATAACAAATTACGAGCAAAAACTATTTAGATTATTTTTAAGATTTTGATTAAAAGTAACGTATAATTGATTTTGATATTTTTACAGTATTTTATAAATCTGAATTTTGTTAAATAAAATCTTTATTTATTGAAGCAAAGTATGATTTGGGCGTTTGCGTTTATGCTAAATTAAAAAAAAAGGAGCGTTATAAAATATAACGCTCCTTTTTTTATGTGTTATATTTAGACTAAAACCTTGCACCAAAGGTAAGGGAGATGTTGGTGGTGGTGGTTTTAGCACTACCAAAAGGTTCGTTATTACGCCCTAGTGTATAGTTACTATATTCGGAAATTACATTACTATTATTAACAACTAAGGCACCATCAATATAATAAGTGCCAAACTTATAGCCTAAGCCACCCGAGTAGCTTTCTGATTTAAAATTTGAATATTTAACATTCGAATATGGATTTCCTCTAGAAGCATAACCTGCTCTTATCATTAAGTTATCAATTAATTTAAACTCGGCACCAATATTATAGTTGATTGCCTCTTTATAGTTATTGCTTAATATATTTTGAGAATTTTGTATTGTGCGTACATAACTAGGCTCGTTTGTATCTATGGCGGTACTGCTTGATTTAACTTTAATAGAACTATAATCAACAAAATTAATATTGGCACTTATAAAACCACGTTTACCAAAAAAGTAAGCTAAGCCTCCGTTTAGTTTTAAGGGTGTTGATACTCTGTAATCGAAAGGGTAATTATCGCTTGCATTCACATTGCCGTTATCAAGCAATCTTAACTCTTGTTTGGCATCATTTTTAATGGCGTACCAAGTTGGGGTTTCTAATGCTAAACCTATTCTGAATTCGTAAACTGGCTTAAATATTGCACCTAATTTAAAATTTACGCCCGAGGCTTGTGTATCGTAATAGTTCGATAAATTCACATTATAATTATATATAACATTATCAATTGGGGTTGTTCCTTTTTCGTTAAGTACATTGGTGGTGCGGTAATTTATTGAAGATAAGCTAAAACTCGTACCTAAATATAACTTATTACTCACATTTAGCCCCAAAGCAAAATCAACGTTTGATTGGTTTCCTTTTGAATTTAATTTAAACATTTGATTGGTTGATGCACTTGTATTACTATAATACAGCGTTTTATCTTTAGAATCGGCATTAATTAAAAAATTATCGTAGGCGGCAAGGGCAACCTCTCCTTGCAATTCGTTAGGTTTAGCATTTTCGGCATAGGCTAAATCAGCAAGGTATTCGCCAACACCATTATTTAAAGTTATGCCACCGTTAAAATCAAGATTATTTTTAAAAAAATTAGTTTTTTGGTAGCCTATACCGAAGTTAAACGATAAAACACCTTTAGTTAAATTGCTGGTTTTAGCTACAGGACTGTTAAAAACGATACCCATATTATTTAAGTTAATGTGGCTGGTACTTTGGGTGGTATTAGTACCCAAAAAACTAGTTTCATTATTATTGATATTAAAACTGGGTGTAAAGCTAAATTCAGATTTGGTAAACATGCCCAAGCCTGCTGGGTTACCGTATAGGGATGTTAAATCGCCACCAACAGCCGTGTGTCCGCCACCCAAGCCGTTAAACCTTGCTGTTGCGCTATTTTTTGCACCTGAAAACAAAAAAGCATCATCGGCATATTGTGCAAAAGTGGGTAGGGCAGTAGCAACTATTGCTACTGCAATGATTATTTTTTTTAAATTCATAGAAATTTTAATAAGGTTTTAGTTTCTTCCAGATCGGGTAGGGCGAGAACCGCCACCACCACCATTACCACCACCATTACCACC
>RDXP01000035.1 GCA_004292865.1 Sphingobacteriales bacterium | reverse complement strand
AAAAAAAAGATATAGCGGACGACGCGACCCCCGATTTTTCTTCGGGGGTTACGCCCAAAAAACTACACCCCTATTTCCAAATTTTTTTCTATATAATCTATCAAGCTGTGTATTACTTTTATGTGAATTTCTTGTGCTCTATCCGAAAATTGGGCGTAGGGTGCTCGTATTTCTATATCGCAAAGTGATGCTATTTTACCGCCTGTTTTACCTGTTAGGGCAATAATTTTCATATTTTTTTGCTGGGCGGCGGCTATGGCGTTTATAATATTTTGTGAGTTTCCGCTGGTACTTATGGCAAATAAAACATCGCCCGGCTGGCCTAATGCTTCAATATACCTAGAAAAAATATGTTCGAAACCGTAATCGTTTCCTACGCAGGTAATGTGCGAGGCATCGGAAATGGAAATGGCTGGCAAGGCTTTTCTATCGTGTTTGTAACGACCCGAAAGCTCTTCGGCAAAGTGCATGGCATCGCACATTGAGCCACCGTTACCGCAACTTATTATTTTATTTTCGCTGTGTATGGCTTTTAAAATTAAATCGCCGGCTTGGGTTATTTTTACAAAGTTATCCTCATTGGATAAAAAATTATTTAAAATTTCTTGGGCTTCGGCGAAATGGGTTTTTATGGTTTGCATTGAGGGGGGGGGTAATTAATTAGCTGTGCTGCATGCGTTTGTTAGATGGGAGGCATAAAAACACAAAAAGCCTACTCAAAGCTACAAAGTAGGATTTTTGTGTAATTTGTAACCAAAGATTAAAATGCGTATCTGATGGTTAATGCGGGTTCGATATCGATAAAAGTACCATTTAATAGTTCTAAACGGGGATGTAAATCGGCTCCTAGGGTAATGGGCAAGTCGGGTATTAACCATTCTAAACCTAAAATGGCATCGGCACCTAGTAAAATACCGCTATTATTATACAGCCTATCTTCGCCATGGCGTTTGTAGCTTTTTCCTTTGCCTATACCGCCAATGTGTGCACCAAAGCCATAAAACCATTTTAACGACTGTACATCAAAAGCGGTAGCGTGTTTTTGGTACAAGCCTGTGAGCGCAAAACCCCCTGGGCGAAAACCCAAAATACCTTCTATGGCGGTATTACTACTAATAAAATGTTTTACGGTTAAGCCGTTTTCGTAACCGCCAAGGCGAACACCTACGCCTGTATTGTACTGTTGTGCTTGGGCTGTGTTTCCAAAAAAAGCGATTGCAATAGCTAGAAAAGTGATTTTTAAGAATGTTTTTTGCATCATGTTGTTTTTTTAATTTTAAGATGTTTTTTATCTATGCTTTGAACGAACAAAAGTAGTTAATCTTATTAAGGTTAACTATAATTTTAAGTTTAATAATTAAAGTTGCGGTGCAAGGTAAACCTGAGTTTTAAAGCACTAGGCTAGGTTACCTAAACCCGATTTAGCGGATACCTGCCTACCTGCGGTATGCCAGCAGGCGGGTAAGCGGAAGGCGGGGTTAGCCCTAGGCTATAAAATGCTAGCCTTGCTTTTTTAATTATTATTTTAAAAAATGGGCGAAATATAAAAATAGGAAATCTGTTTTTTTACCTCTGTTATTTGCTATCGAAACATTAGATTTGGCAGATAAATACATTCATTTTAAGTTATAATATAATGCAAAATACATTGATGGATGAGCAAAAACCAGCGCAAAAAATAATTATAAGTGGTGCGAGTAGTGGTATTGGTTTCGAAACGGCTATATACTTGGCTGTACAGGGGCATCAGGTGATGGCTTTGGCTAGGTCGGGCGGTAAGCTGGCCAACCTGCAACAAATTATATTGGGGCTAAACCCCGAAGCTAAAATTTACCCTATCGTATTTGATATAGTAAACGATGATTACGCTGGCTTACAAGATATTATTGCATGCGAATGGGGTAAATTTGATATTTTGATAAATAATGCGGGCGAATTAATTAATAAACCTTTTGGCCTAACCGATACGGCCGATTTTGCCCACATGTTCGAAACCAATGTGCTGGGGCATGTAAATATGGTAAAAAACTTGTATGCCTTGATGCAAAAAAAATCACATATTTTAAATATTGGCTCGATGGGGGGCTACCTTGGAAGTGTAAAATTTGAAGGTTTATCGGCCTACTCGGTAAGTAAGGCGGCGTTGCATAACTTAACCGAATGCTTGGCAAAAGAGTTACAGGTGTACGAAATAAGTGTAAATTGCTTGGCCTTGGGCTCGGCACAAACCGAGATGCTCGAAAAAGCCTTTCCAGGATTTGAATCGCCCGTTATGGCTTATGAAATGGGTAAGTATATTGCCGATTTTGCTTTAAATGGACATAAATTTTACAACGGAAAAATATTACCTGTGGCTGGTAATAGCCTTTAATTAACCTCAGTAAAACTAAAACGCTACCTGGGCAACGGGCTTCGGGCAACGGGCTTCGGGCAACGGGCTTCGGGCAACGGGCTTCGGGCAATGGGCTTCGGGCAATGGGCTTCGGGCAATGGGCTTCGGGCAATGGGCAATGGGCTTCGGGCAATGGGCTTCGGGCTTTATTTCTATAAATAAAACAAAATATATAGCGTAAAAAATTTCTTATAGTAACCTATTATATACTAACCACTAACCCCCTCAATTAGCTCCAAAATTATACTGAATAGTAAAAATACCTATTGGCTGATTTAAAAACTCCCATTGGGTAACATTTTGATTAGTAATGGTTTTATTTATATCATCGTATCGTTTAATTTGTTTTTCGAAACTCCAAAAAACATTATAGCCACTTTCGATACTAAAGGTTATTTGGTTAATGGGGCTATATTTTAAACCTACAAAGGGATAAAATAGGCTTCCTTTTTTTTGAATTTCGGCTTGGTAGTTTCCTTTGGTGTTTACTGTTTTAAAATCGGTTGCTCGGCCATTAAATGTGATGCTTTTATAGCCCAAATCAATCCCAAAAAAAGGTTGAAGTTTGGCATATATCAAATTTTTTTCGAAGCCTAGTTTTATTTCGTAACTGGTATATTTGCCTTTTATATATTCGCATTCTTTGCACTCGTTGTAAAATTTATACTCTTTATCAAAATAGCGGCTTGCCACCAAGCGGTAGCTAATTTGGTTATCGTTAAACTTGGCAATAATGCCATTAAACTTTGCCGATTTGTAGCTTTCGGCACTGCGTACTTCGTTTAATAACTTAGATACCTCGCCATACGAAATTATGTTAAAGCCTGCGCTGTAGTTGTTTTCGCTTTGCGATTGTGCCATGGCCAGTTGGCTCAAAAAAATAAAAATAAATGCCAGTAAAGTGTTTTTCATCGATGCTAATATATGCTACCAAAGTAGTAAAAAAATAATTTGTTCTGAATTTTTAATACCTAATTTTAAAAATACTAAAATTTGCCTGTAGTGCAAATAGTGAAAATTAAATTTATGATGCTAATTTTACCTTTACAATGGCGTATAAATTTATTGATAATTACCGCGAAAAGGGTGCTCGCAAAAAGCTAGTAAAAGAACTTGAAGAAAAAAAGGGTATTACCGATGCCAATGTACTTGCCGCTATAGGCAAAGTAAAACGGCATTATTTTTTTGATGAAACTTTTTGGGCACAGGCGTACTTGGATAAGGCTTTCCCGATAGGTGATGGGCAAACGATATCAACGCCTTATACCGTAGCCTATCAATCGCAATTATTGCATATTAAAAAAGGTGATAAAATACTCGAAATAGGCACAGGCTGTGGTTACCAAACTTGCGTATTGCTAGAAATGGGAGCTCAAGTATATACCATCGAAAGGCAAGAGGCGCTGTATAACCGTACCATAAAAGTGTTGCCACATATTGGCTATCATCCTCGTTTTTTTTTGGGCGATGGCTCTAAAGGCATTGCCGAGTGTGCCCCTTACGATAAAATTATTGTTACCGCGGGCGCACCTTTAATTCCCGAAATATTGGTAAAACAATTAAAAATTGGTGGCATATTGGTAATACCAGTAGGCAATGCTAAGCAACAAAAAATGGTAACAGTGTTACGTGTATCAGAAAACGATTTCGAAAAATTTGAGCTCGATGCGTTTAAATTTGTACCCTTATTGGGCGAGCAGGCTTGGTAATATATACCTGATTTTAAAGCTATTAATAGTGCAAAAAAAACATACCCTTGCGCAAACTTATAAACTAATTAAGCCTATTATATAAATACCCTGCGTTACGCACAGGGCAAACGCATTTAAAATAATATTGGGTAATTTTTAAAAAACCGATGGAATATCCAATCCAAAAAGGTCATCTTAATAAAAATATTTTTGCTTTATCATAACAATCACTCAGAACGAAGTGAAGCGTCTATAAAACGTACTCTTGAGACTCTTCGCGTTACTTTGAGCGACAAAAGTGTTAAAAAAGATTTTTATTTTTTAAATGCGTTAGCCCTATGCGTTACGATGGATAAAACAATGTTTTAATAGTTTTGATTAAGATTGTGGCTTTACCTGCCTGCGCAGGCAGGTAACACGATTTTACCGATACATAATATTGATTTACGGTAAATTGTGCTATAAATTAACTATCGAGCTTAGGTACAGATTTAATACTTTTAGCCTTTTTGTTAAAAAAACAAAGGAAGACAAAAAAAAACAAAAACATGGATTAAATCTATAAATAAGAGACGGATTTAATGATTATTTAAACAAAAATTACTTGGTTTAGGTTTTGAGCCAAAAACAATGCTGGTTTATGAACTAAACACCATAACAAAATGCAAAAAAGCTAAAGAAAATAATGCAAAATTAGTATTTGAGGGTTTTTTGGGTAGTACTTTTACCTAATTTGCACCCAATATTTATTTACAAATACTAATTAAAGAATTGAGTGCTATTTTTTTGCAAACAAAATATTGCATTTTTATGTTTTTAATCTTTACTTTTAACTTTTTAATATTTTAATTTATGAATAAAGAAACATTTACAAATCCAAAGGAAAAAACTAATCTGTATGATTGGCATCCTTGTTTAAAAGCAACAATACACATCTATCGTTGTTTTTTTATTTTATTAAGCCTTAGCTTTTTGGTAAGCCTCCAATCTCAGGCGCAAGTTTTATGGTCAAACAACAGTAGCTGGGCATCATTTGGTGCTACCAAACCCATAGCAGGCAGTGCGGTAACCATCCCCGCGGGTGTGCATATGATTATGGACGAAACACCTCCCAATCTGGCCAACCTAACCATTTTAGGCAAACTAGAATTTGACAATAAAAACCTAAACCTAACAGTAGGGTGGATTATGGTACATGGCACACTACAAGTAGGTACCGCCGCAATGCCTTATACAAAAAAAGCAATTATTACGCTAAATGCTAGCGATATGAACGAGTCGGCTATGGGTATGGGCACAAGAGGAATTATGGTAATGGCCGGAAAACTTGAACTACACGGAGTACCGCCAGTACCCATTACCAAACTTAACGACCACGCAGCTGCGGGCGCAACAAGTTTAAGTTTAAAAGACCCCGTATCTTGGACTGTGGATGATGAGATTATTGTTGCCCCTTCAGATTTTTATGGTGCATCTAGTGCCGCTCCATGGGTTACTAAAATTACCGCTGTAAACAGTACTACGTCTTTAAATATACAAGATGGTTTAAATGCACAACGTTGGGGGAAATTGCAATACCTAACCGCAACAGGAATGAGCCTTACACCTGGAACATTACCCGCAAATATATCGCCCACTACACCAACTGTGCTAGATGAAAGAGCCGAGGTAGCAAACCTAACTCGCAATATCGTAATACAATCTCCTGATGATGCCTTATGGCAAAACAATGGTTTTGGTTGCCATATTATGATTATGAGAATGAACGGTATGGTAGGCGAGGCGCACCTTAACGGGATAGAAATTAAAAGAGGCGGACAGGCAGGAAAACTAGGGCGCTATCCTTTTCACTGGCACATGCTTAGTTATGAAGGTAGTACAACCCTACCCGATGTTACTGGGCAATATATACGTAACTCATCT
>RDXP01000135.1 GCA_004292865.1 Sphingobacteriales bacterium | reverse complement strand
AAACATCCTATAAATTCCAAAATCAAATAAATATCTTGATTTGAGGATTAAACGATGTACAAGATTTTTTAAATCATAACAAGCATTATATACAAGATTCAAATAATTACACACAAACATCCTATAAATCCAAAAATCAAATAAATCAAGATTCCGATAATTATTCTGCATCCTATAAATCCTAAAATCAATTAAATCAAGATCAAACATGCTAACCGCCCAATCCCAAATAAAAAACCTAGTAACCGAGTTGCAGCAGCACAATTACAACTATTATGTATTGGCAATGCCGCAAATTTCCGATTACGATTTCGACCAAAAGCTAAAGCAGTTAGAACAACTCGAGAAAGAAAACCCAGCCTTAATATTACCCAATTCGCCCACGCAAAAAGTAGGAGGCGAGCTTACCAAAACGTTCGAAAACTTCGAACACCAATGGCCAATGCTTTCGCTGGGCAATACCTATAACGAACAAGATTTAATAGACTTTGACCAACGTATAAAAAAAGCCATAGGCGATGATTTTGAATACGTGTGCGAATTAAAATTTGATGGCCTATCTATGAGCTTAACCTACCAAAACGGAAATTTATTAAGGGCCGTAACCCGTGGCGATGGCACAAAAGGCGATATAGTTACCGCAAATGTAAAAACCATACGCAACATTCCGTTACAAATAAATGGCAACAATATACCCCAAAATTTTGATATACGTGGCGAGGTATTTATGCACAAAGCCGCTTTTGAAAAACTTAACCAAGATAAAATAGAAAACGGCGAAACACCTTACGCCAACCCACGCAATTTTGCATCGGGCACTATAAAAATGCAAGATTCGGCCGAGGTAGCCAAACGCCCATTAGATTGTTTTTTATATTTTCTTTACAGCGATAATAACCCCTTTAAAACCCATTGGGAAAGCCTTTCGGCGGTAAAAAGCTGGGGCTTTAAAGTATGCGAACACAATCGGCTTTGCCAAAATATGAACCAAGTGTTAGAATTTATAAAATATTGGGAAACCCAGCGTTTTAATTTAAGTTACGATATTGATGGCATAGTTTTAAAAGTAAACAACTACCAGCAGCAGCAAGAACTGGGTTTTACGGCAAAATCGCCCCGATGGGCAATAAGCTATAAATACAAAGCCCAAGAAGTTGAAACTGTGTTACAAAAAGTTACTTACCAAGTTGGCCGTACAGGCGCAGTAACGCCTGTGGCCAATTTAAAACCAGTTTTGCTGGCGGGCACTACTGTAAAACGAGCTACTTTACACAACGCCAACGAAATATACCGCTTAGATTTGTACCAAGGCGATACCGTTTTGGTAGAAAAAGGGGGCGAAATTATCCCTAAAATAATATCCGTTAACCGGGATAAAAGATTGCCTAATGCACAAAAAATAATTTACCCCACGCATTGCCCCGAGTGTAGTACCCAACTGGTGCGCACCGAAGGCGAAGTAGCTTTTTATTGCCCTAACGATGAAGCCTGCCCACCACAAATAGTGGCTAAAATGCAGCATTTTATTGGCCGTAAGGCAATGAATATTGATGGCTTGGGAGCCGAAACTATCGAAACACTGTATCAAAAAGGGTATTTAAAGCACATTAGCGATATTTACACATTAAAAAACCACGAAGACGAATTAAAAAAAATAGAACGCTTTGGCGAAAAATCTATTACCAATATGCTGGCTGGCATAGAAAATTCTAAAGCAATGCCATTTGAAAAAGTACTGTTTGGCCTAGGCATACGTTATGTAGGCGAAACCGTTGCCCGTAAATTAGTTACCTATTTTAAAACCATAGAAAACCTACAAGCAGCAAGTATTGAGCAACTTACCCAAGCCGACGAAATTGGCGACCGTATAGCCCAAAGTATTATCGAATATTTTTTAGAACCCAACCATACCCAACAAATAGCAGCGTTAAAGCAATGCGGTTTACAATTTGAAAGCAACCAGCAACAAAAAGTTTTAGCAAGCAATAAACTAACGGGGCAAAACTTTATACTTTCGGGCACTTTCGAAAAATACAGCCGCGAGCAGTTAAAAGAAATGATAGAAGCCAACGGCGGTAAAATATTGGGCAGCATATCGGCCAAATTAACCTATTTAGTAGCAGGCGATAATATGGGCCCCGCCAAATTAGAAAAAGCCAATAAACTAAAAATACCCTTAATAGGGGAGGATGATTTGCTAGAAATGCTGGCTTGATTTTTAGTATTAAAAAAACGTTTATTAAGCCTCAAACCTTTGTTTTGCTGGTAAAGTTAGCCTAACAAATTTCATATATCCCAATATAATAATTTTTCGGTTTTATTGATTTCGCCCATTGTAGCTGGGTGTAGTGCGAGTGCATTGGCTTGTAAACCTAGGCGTATATCGCCCGAGCCATTAATAGCTACACTATTTAAGGTTTGATTTTCGTAGTTAATAATTACAGGAAAAAACTCATCGAATTTGGTTTTTTGGCTACGATGGTTGTTTAAAGGCAATATTTTATGTACATTTTGTGGTAAACCAACAGCTTTGTGTATAAAAAATTTTATAAAAATGGTAAACGTTACCAAACACGAAAACGGGTTGCCGGGCAGTGCAAACACCATTGCGCCCTTTGGTTTTTTGCCGCACCAAATAGGTTTTCCTGGTTTTATAGCTACTTTATGAAACAGTTTTTGTACGCCTAAGCTGCTTAAAACCGAAGGCACAAAATCGGCATCGCCAGCCGATACGCCTCCGCAAAGTATTAAAATATCCACATCTAAATAATTTTTAATACCAGCTTCCAATAGCTTTTCGTTATCAATAATATGCTGGCAGTATAAAGGTTCAATGTTGTTTTGTTTTAATAATGATTTGATAACGTGTAGGTTACTGTTGCGTATTTGTACATTTGATACCTTGTGGCTTATAGGTTTTACTTCGCCGCCTGTGGTAATTATAGCCACCGTAGGCATTTTATTTACCTGTACTTTATTTTTACCTAGGGTTGCCAGTAATCCAATGATGGCTGGCGATATTTTTGTACCTTTTGCAATAGCCATTTCCCCATTTTTAATATCCTGCCCTTTGGTGGCAATATTTTGGAAAGGTTTTATATTGTGAGATTTTATGCTGGCCGTTTGCTGGTTTAATTCCACATCTTCAATGCGTATCACAACATCAGCGCAAAGCGGCACAGCAGCACCCGTCATAATTTTAAAACATTGGCCAGGTTTTAAAATTAAATCGCAAGCCTCGCCTGCATATATGGTTTGTATAATGGTAAATTGGGTAATGTTGTTTTCTACATCTTTACTATCAATGGCAATACCATCCATTGCGCTACGGTTAAAAGGCGGGTAATCTCTATCAGAGAAAACATTTTCTCCAATTACACGGTTTAGCGAGTCGTCTAAATCAATTATTTCTTTACCAAAACTTTGTGCATTTGCTAAAATAATTTCTAAAGCTTGCGAATAATGTATAAAATCCATGGTTTAATGTCCTCCACCTTTCATCATTTTACGGGCATGAAAAACAGCGGGCAAAATTGCCTCTAGCGATTCCCTTGCACCATCGCTGCTGCCAGGCAATGTAACAATTAGGGTATTGGCTATGGAACCCGCCACGCCTCGGCTCATCATGGCTACAGGTGTACGCATTTGGCCATGGTGGCGCATGGCTTCGGTTATGCCATCGGCATCGCGTTCTAAAATTTCTTTTACGGCTGTAACCGTGTTATCGCGTGGCCCTAAACCTGTGCCGCCAGTGGTAAAAATAAAATGCACATCTTGCGCCACCCATTGCTGTATTTGTTGTTGTATTTGGGCTTTATTATCGGGTACTATTTGGTAATCAATCACATTAGCATTTACATTTTGTAGCATTTCCTTTATCAGGATGCCGCTTGTATCTTGCCGTTTTCCTTCGGCGGTACTATCGCTACATACCAAAATTGCACAAGTAGGCGGGGTAGAAAAATATTTTTTACGGTCGCTTTTACCGCCTTTTTTTTCTAATAATTTAATATGTCCAATTTCTAATGCGGTATCAATAGGTTTTAGCATATCGTAAATTTCGAGGGCGGCAACGCTTACGGCGGTAAGCATTTCCATTTCAATACCTGTGCGGCCTATGGATTTTGCTTCGCCCATAATTACAATGCCGCTACGGTTTAAAATATTATCGTTAAAAAATTGCTGGTGTGTTGCTTTATCTAAAAATGTAAAGCCAATATCCATTGCATCAATAGTAACGGGGTGGCAATGTGGTAAAAGGGTAGGGGTTTGCTTTGCGCCAATAAAACCTGCCGCCTTGGCTACATCAAATAAATTACCTTTTGGTAGTTTATCGTTTTTAATAGTTTGTACCGTTGCGGGGCTACAAAAAATTACGGCAATGGCTTTTGCGCTGCGTAGGGTTATTTGTTTATGGGTAATATCTCGCATGGAGTGGGTTGTATCAGATTTTGGTTTTTTTAGCTAAATTGCGTTAAAAAAAAATGTAAAAGCGTATTATCCAAAGGTAATTTAAAAAGAAAAGTAAAAGGAGATTTTTTTTAGTAAAATTGAAGCCAAGATACTTATTATTTGCTACTGGCTTAAGCCAGCAGCAAATGATAAAATAAATATCCCACCCAAAAACAAAAATCCCACCAAAACCATTTACCTATTATGAGTTATAAAAGTCTGCAAGCCTGCGTAAATGATTTAGAAAAAAACGGGCATTTAATTAGGATAAAACAAGAGGTTGACCCATATTTAGAAGCCGCCGCTATACACCTGCGGGTGTACGAAGCTGGTGGCCCAGCCTTGCTGTTCGAGAACTTAAAAGGCAGCAAGTTTCCTGCGGTATCTAATTTGTTTGGCACTTTAGAGCGTAGCAAATTTATGTTTAGAGATACGCTTGCAAACATAAAAACACTGGTAAACTTAAAAAACAATCCGCTTGAAGCGATAAAAAACCCGCTAAAATATGCAGGTGTATCGCTTACGGCGTTATCGGCTTTGCCACTAAAAATCCCTCAAAGATTTGCAAAAGTAAATTTTGGCCGTACCCAAATAAGCCAAATACCACACATTGTAAACTGGCCAATGGATGGCGGGCCATTTGTAACCATGCCACAGGTTTATACCGAAGATATAGAAAAACCGGGCATTATGAATGCCAACTTAGGCATGTACCGCATACAATTATCTGGTAATGATTATGTTGTAGATAAAGAAATTGGCCTACATTACCAACTGCACCGTGGCATAGGCGTACACCAAACCAAAGCCAACGCAAAGGGGCAACCTTTAAAAGTAAGTATTTTTGTAGGCGGCCCGCCAGCACACCCATTGGCAGCGGTAATGCCTCTGCCCGAAGGTTTATCCGAAATGACTTTTGCAGGAGCATTAAACAACCGCCGTTTTAGGTATTTTTATGATAAGGAAGGTTTTTGTATTTCGGCCGATGCCGATTTTGTAATTACTGGAACCGTAGAGCCCCACCAAAATAAAATGGAAGGGCCATTTGGCGATCATTTGGGATATTACAGCCTGCAACATTTGTTTCCGTTGATGAAAGTGCACAATGTTTACCACAAGCAAAATCCAATTTGGAGCTTTACCGTGGTTGGTCGGCCACCACAAGAGGATACCAGCTTTGGTGCACTTATTCATGATATTACTGGCGCTGCCATCCCAAAAGAAATACCCGGTTTACACGCCGTAAATGCTGTGGATGCGGCAGGTGTGCATCCTTTACTTTTTGCCATAGGCAGCGAACGTTATACGCCCTATATTAAAGAACGTAAGCCGCAAGAAATTTTAACTTTGGCCAACCATATACTGGGCAAAAGCCAGTTAAGCCTAGCCAAATACCTGTTTATATGTGCCAAAGAAGATAAGCCTGATGTAGATATTCACAACATCCCAGAGTTTTTAACACATATAATGGAGCGGATTGATTTTACCCGCGATTTGCACTTTTACACCAAAACTACCATAGATACGCTTGATTATAGCGGAACCGATTTAAACTCGGGTTCTAAGGTAGCTTTTACCGTTGCCGGAGAAAAAAAACGAGAACTGTGGAACCAGCTACCAGCTAGTTTTGATTTGCCCGCACCTTTTAATCATTTTAAACTGGTAATGCCCGGTATTGTAGCCGTTGATGCACCAAAATTTTTAGATAAAGCACAACTAAACAACGAATTAAATATTTTAAATGCCTACTTAAAAGATAAAAATTTAACAGGCTTAGCCCTGCTAATTTTGTGCGATGATGCTGGCTTTACCGCCCAAACCGCTAATAATTTTGTATGGGTAACATTTACCCGCAGTAACCCATCACACGATATACACGGCATTAATAGCTTTACCGAAAACAAGCATTGGGGTTGCACTGGCCCATTAATTATTGATGCCCGTATAAAACCACACCACGCTCCACCACTTATAAAAGATGCCGCTACCGAAAAAATGGTGGATAAAATGGGGCAAAAAGGCGGGGTATTGTATCGGATTATTTGATGGGTGGGTACATAAACTAGTTTTTCGATTAAGATTTGGTTTTTTGAGCAACAACATAAAATCTTACCAAAACAAATAGATACAACCTTATTAACTTTACAGATACAGGTTTAAATATTAAAAAAAATAGCGCAACTAAGAAAGGGGAATAAACAATATTAAATATGGTGGTTAAACGCTAACATACGTAATAAAAACACATTACCCCAGCCAAGCTACCCTAAAAATTTAACTACTTGTTTAATGCGATGTTGCCATAAAACCAACAATGGCAATTATCAGTATCAAGGCATAAATAGCCATAATTACAATGGTGGCTATTCCCCAAAACTTAAAAACCGATTTTAATTTACCTAAAGCATAAGTGAGCGATTCTTGGTCGTTAATAAGTAAAGCCTGCTTACCGTAAAAAGAAAAATCGTATAAATGTTTTGATGGAAAATAATATATAGCCCCTAAAATTAAGTAGATATAGCCCAATGCTGCTCCCATTGAGGCAGGTAAACCTTGCGCCGACGTATTTAAACCCTTGCTTCCAAAAATAAAAAACAAGGCTATTAAAATTAATAAACCAGATGCTACAAAACCCGCTATACTTAAAAATTTACCCCATTTAGCGGTTTCTAATAAAAACGCCCACGAACTGGCATCTATAGTTAAAGGTTGTTTTTCTGCATTGCTATCTTCGTTTGTTATAATATTATCCATTTTATAAAATTTAATAACAATAATAAGGTATTAACTCAATAAAGCGAACAAAATATCAAATAAATTAAGGCGAAAATTAGGTTCGCTTTACCAAATAATCTAATTACATTTGCCAAAAAATTAAAGATTTTGTATGTAAAGATAGTAAGGCATTAAAGCAATCAAAAATTACCCATCATTTACGATGCTATAAATCAAAAATCACCCATCATAAATCATAATCAAAAATAATATATGGCCCTTCAATGCGGTATAGTAGGCTTACCTAATGTAGGCAAATCAACCCTTTTTAATTGTTTATCAAACGCAAAAGCACAGGCGGCAAATTTTCCGTTTTGCACCATCGAACCTAATATAGGCGTAATTACTGTACCCGATGATAGGCTAACCAAACTTACCGAATTAGTTAAACCCCAACGAGTTGTACCCAATACCATCGAAATTGTGGATATAGCAGGTTTGGTAAAAGGCGCATCAAAAGGCGAAGGCCTGGGTAACCAATTTTTAGGAAACATTAGGGCTACCAATGCCATTATACACGTGTTGCGTTGTTTTGATGATGGCAATGTGATACACGTGGATGGCAGCGTTGACCCCATACGTGATAAAGAAATTATTGATACCGAGTTGCAGCTAAAAGATTTAGATACTGTAGTAAAACGGGTGCAAAAGGTAGAAAAAATGGCTAAAACCGATAAAGATGCTAAGCGCACTTTTGATATTTTAACTATCGTAAAAGCACATTTAGAAGCAGGCAAAAGTGTACGCACAGCAGCAATTACCGAAGATGATTTTTTATTTATTGATGAGTTAAGCCTGCTAACCGCTAAGCCAGTTTTATATGTTTGTAATGTGGATGAAGCATCGGTAATAAAAGGCAACAAATATGTTGATTTGGTTAAAGAAGCTGTAAAAGCCGAAAAAGCCGAAGTGTTAATTATCTCGGCAAAAATAGAATCGGAAATTGCCGAACTGGAAGATTTTGAAGAACGCACCATATTTTTAGAAGATTTAGGTTTAACCGAATCGGGCGTAGCTAAACTAATTGTTGCAGCTTACCGTTTGCTCGATTTATATACCTACTTTACCGCTGGCGTACAAGAAGTAAGGGCTTGGACAATTACCAAAGGTTTTACCGCACCGCAGGCGGCAGGTGTTATCCACTCCGATTTCGAAAAAGGATTTATACGGGCCGAGGTAATTAAGTACCAAGATTTTGTAACTTTGGGTTCCGAAAACGCTTGCAAAGAAGCAGGTAAACTAGGCGTAGAGGGTAAAACCTACGTGGTTGAAGATGGTGATATTATGCACTTTAGGTTTAACGTATAGCGTACAAAATAAAATTGCATCCGTAGTTCAATGGATAGAATGTAAGATTCCGGTTCTTATGATATAGGTTCGATTCCTATCGGGTGCACAATAATATTAACCTATCGGGTGCACAATAATATTAATTTTAAAACAATAAACAATCAATACCCCCAACAATCAATTTTTAACAGCTTTTATTGCACTATAATCCCAACTGCGTAAACGTTTTACTAATTTCTTAGTAGCCATATAATGAACGTTCGATTTGTCTTTTGCCAAAATATGTAGTGCCTGCGAAGCATTTAATTCAGCATCCGACCCTATCGTTAGCAACGCATTTATGCTATCAGCTTCGAGTTCAAATGCTTTTATATTGCAGCCATTTGTAGCTTCAATAATAAATGAAGATGTTTTACCAGCCAAACGAATATCGCTACCGTTTTTTATATGCAAAGTTAATTTATTGGCTGTTAACTCAAACTTGGAGTTACTAGCATCATCAGAATTTATAGTTAAATTATTAAATTTTAAATAAATAGCCGAACAAGCACTTGCACCACTACTCAAACTAATTTCATTAAGATTTTTAAATGAAATTAAAACCTTTAATGGTTCATTTTTACCCCATTTCCAATTTTGTAGCAAATAGGTAAGCATTTCTATCTTTAAGTTTCCCGAATTTTCTTTTTTTACAACAATATCTTTAAGTAAATCCTCGGGGCCTATAACGGTAACTTTTTCAACACTATCTTGGCTTAAATATACATTAATGCCCGAAAACACCGAAATACTATTGAAATCATTGATTTTAAAATCTTTAACTATATCCTGTGCAGTACAATTATTAGCTATTAAAATTAGCAAAATTGATAACCTAAAATATAAATATATCGTTTTTGTATAATCAGTAATTGTTTTCTCAAACATATATTTTTTTAAATTTTTTTAATCCAAATTTAATAAAAATTATATAATTAAAATACAATCCTTAAAAGTAGAATAAAATTTTAAACCGCCTCATTAAAATACATTTAGCTAAAAAGCTTATAGCAGTACAATAAACAATAATTTAAACGCCTTAAAAAATTATACGCTACTATTTTGGCAAAAACTGTTGTTAAAAAATTAACCTTCGGTATCCTCAAACCAGCTTTCTTGCAAGGTATCAATATCTCGGCGGTCTTTTTTTGTAGGCCTGCCTGTGCCGCTATCGCGTTGTAAAACGGTAGCCATAAAAGCCGATTTATAATGTAGCGTATCTTCTTCGGGTGTTAAATCTTCGTAATACAATACCGCTTTTTTAGCCTCAACCCGTGTAAATAACAAAGCTGTAACTTTAATTGTTTTTTTTTCGGCTGCTTTAGAAATCACCAAAACATCACCCTCTTTTACTTCGTAACTTGCCTTTAGGCTGGTGCCTTCTTTTTTTACTCGCCCAGCTTTACAGGCATCAGCAGCCAAAGTACGGGTTTTAAATGCCCTTATACTCCATAAATATTTATCGATTCTTAATTTTTGGGCCATATTATTTTTTCAAAAATAAATCAAAATTCGGGGCATTTCATAAAAATCATTTAATTTGCACCACAAAATATAATTTATGATAGCCGAATATAAAAAAGCAATTGAAGAGGCCTGGGCCGATAGAAACCTACTTAACTTTAAAGAATACCGAGATATTATTGAAAGAATAATTGACCACCTTGATAAAGGCGAAATGCGAGTGGCCGAGCCTGTAGGCAACCTTTGGCATACCAACGAGTGGATAAAAAAAGCCGTAATCATGTATTTCCCTATCCGCGATATGGAAGAAATTAAAGTTGGCCCTTTTGTTTTTCACGATAAAATGAAACTTAAAACCAATTATAAAGAACTAGGTGTAAGGGTGGTACCACACGGCATTGCAAGGTTTGGTGCTTACCTAGCCAAAGGCGTAATTATGATGCCATCGTATGTAAACATTGGTGCCTATGTTGATGAAGGCACCATGGTAGATACCTGGGCAACCGTAGGTTCATGCGCACAAATAGGTAAAAACGTACATTTAAGCGGAGGCGTAGGCATTGGCGGCGTATTAGAACCTATACAGGCCGCACCCGTAATTATCGAAGATAACTGTTTTATAGGTTCCCGAGCCATTGTGGTAGAGGGTGTAAGGGTTGAGCGGGAAGCTGTTTTAGGTGCCAATGTGGTACTTACAGCATCTACAAAAATTATTGATGTAAGCGGCCCCCAGCCTGTGGAGTACAAAATGCTGGTGCCTGCAAGGTCGGTAGTTATACCAGGTTCATACACCAAAAAATTCCCCGCTGGCGATTTTCAAGTGCCCTGCGCCTTAATTATAGGCAAGCGTAAAGAATCAACCGATAAAAAAACATCCCTAAACGATGCCCTACGAGAGCATAATGTAGCCGTATAATTTTTTTATTTGGGCGTGTCCTATAAATTAAAAAATGCAACCTTTTGGGGTTGCATTTTTTAATTTATAGGTCGGGCTTTGCGCTCATAGCTTTTTTTTATTGCCCCCATTGGCATTTGGGGGCAATAAAAAAAAGGCTAACCGCTTCAATCCCTCACGCAAAAAACCTTTGATAAATTTAAAATTTTACTCAAATTTAATGCTTTAGCCTTACCTCTTTATAAAAACAAAATAATACTTTACTGCTACTTTTTGCTATAAAGCCAATATTTTACAGCAACTCGGGTTTAATTTTATCTTTAAAATTAGCGGCAAACTTACCCAATTTAGGTTCTATAACAGCCATACAATAAGGCTGGTTACGGTGGTTTACAAAATAATTTTGGTGGTAATTTTCGGCAGGGTAAAAAGTAACCGCTGGGGTAATTTGGGTAACAATTAGGTCGGTAAAAACTTGCTCATCGCTTAATTGTTGTATCATTTTTTGGCTATCCAGCTTTTGCTGCTCGCTATGGTAAAACACTACCGAACGGTATTGCGTACCCACATCGCCGCCCTGGCGATTAAGGGTAGTAGGGTTGTGGGTTTTAAAAAATATCAGCAAAAGCGAAGTAAAACTAACTTTACTTTCATCAAAATCAATTTCAATCACTTCTGCATGCCCGGTTTTTCCCGAGCATACTTGTTCGTAAGTGGGGTTTGCGTTTTGGCCACCCATGTATCCCGATGTTACACCTGTAACACCATTAACGGCTGTAAATATGGCTTCGGTACACCAAAAACAGCCACCCCCAAATGTTGCTTTTTGTAAGTTTATCATGTTTTTTTATAAGTCAAGCGTTTGATTATTGTTGTCAATATTTGTGTCAAATAGTTTATTTATTCTTGGTTGAATAATCCAAATTCCAACTGGAAAAAACCAAATCAGAAAAAATTCTCCAGCAAAATCACTAAATGTTACTGGCTTTTGCCATTCTACTGTCTTTAATGCTTTTGCGTTAAAGTATAAGCAGTAAAAAATACAGAAAATTGAAAATAAATGTAAAGGAACTATCAAAGCAAAAATTGCTAGATTTGGCTTTACATCACTAGAAATATAGGAAAACATACCTACCATAAAAACAGAAATCAGTAACAAATAGATTACTGGAATTAAAAGGGAAATTTTGAAACGGGTTAAATTCATTGTTGCCGTTTGTGGAAGTTTCTTATAAAGATTTGTCCCAAGTGCGTAGAACCAACCAAAGAAAAACCCTATGACTAATATCATCATAATTGGGAAAAAGTAAAACATAGCTGTCGGGTCGTGACTTGAAATAAGTGAACCAATTGTGATGAGCTGAAATACTATTGGAAGTCCCATTAAAAGTCCGAATAGTTGCCAGTGTTTTAGTGTTAGAAATTTTTTCATTATTTTTTTTCTTTTATTTTAATTACTTTTTTCTGTTGTTGGTTCGCAATAGCCTGACTGATAACTTTATATATATGGACATATTTTAACATCGGGATTTGCCGATGAAATAAACATATATTTTATTATCAGCTACTTACGTGTATTTTTTCTTGCTTCGGGATTTCATAATGAAATAACATTTTAAGCCCAAAATGGCACATACGAAGCATATTTTTTTGAAGCATTTTCTTATCCCTTAGTTGGTAGCACACCAAACATGTAGTGATAGTATTTGGTGTGCCACGCCCGCTACCCGAAGCCCGCTACCCGAAGCCCGCTGCCCGAAGCCCGCTACCCGAAGCCCGCTACCCGAAGCCCGCTGCCCGAAGCCCGCTACCCGAAGCCCGCTACCCGAAGCCCGCTGCCCGAAGCCCGCTGCCCCTCCCCAAAAAAAACACCTACTTCCCTCTTGCTTCTTGCATTGGGTTTCCGCCGCCCGATGCGCCACGTGGCAAGGCCTGTTGTTTAAACATTTCGAATTTGCTGGGTGCTATTACCCTCGGAAAACTGTTGTTGCTTTCGTCTATATCGCCAGTTTCTCTAAAAGGGTCCAGGCGTACGCTTACTACTTGCTTGTTTTTGGCAAATACTTTGGTAACCTTGTTTTCGTCTTTACGCCATATATAGGCCGATATGTTTTCTACCTCTTTGCTGCCATCGGCATAAGTCCATTCTAAAATTAGGGGCATTACCAAGCCACCTTTATTGCTAAAATCTAATTGGTAAAAATTGGTTTTGCTATCGTACAGTTTTTTTTCATCGGCGTTAAGCCCATTGTAATAAGCCTTAAAATTTTCTTTTGCTTTGGGTAATGTGGCGTATTTATCCCATTTATTATAAAAATCTTGCAGGCTGGTATCGGCTTCGATGGCAAATTTTATGCCTGCATCTCGGTTGCGTTTACGGCTTATAATGTAGGCATCGTTTTCGTCGGTTTTTTTGGTTTCGGGGTTTTCCGTTTCCGGATTTTTGGTGTCCATTCTAAAGTATTTTAGGCCATCAATGGCAATATCAACAGGGTCGGTGCTGTAAAACCAGCCACGCCAAAACCAGTCTAAATCCACGGCCGAGGCATCTTCCATTGTTCTAAAAAAATCGGTGGGGGTGGGGTGTTTAAAAGCCCAGCGACGGGCATACTCTTTAAAGGCGTAATCAAACAGTTCTCGCCCCATTACTGTTTCTCGCAGTATATTTAAAGCTGTTGCGGGTTTTCCGTAAGCATTGGCACCAAAGCGAATAATGTTTTCGGAGTTGGTCATAATAGGTTCTAGTTGGTCTTTGGGCAGGCGCATATAGTCGGTAATTAAATGGGCTGGGCCACGGCGTGATGGGTAATTATTATCCCATTCTTGCTCGGCTAGGTATTGGCAAAAAGTGTTCATGCCTTCGTCCATCCAAGTCCATTGGCGTTCGTCGGAGTTTATAATCATCGGAAAAAAGTTGTGCCCTACTTCGTGTATTACCACGCCCATCATCCCGTATTTAACGGCTTCGCTGTAAGTGCCATCGGCTTCGGGCCTGCCGTAATTAAAGCAAATCATTGGGTATTCCATACCGTTGGTAGCCTCAACCGAAATTGCCACGGGGTAGGGGTAAGCTATCGTGTGTTTGGAGTAAACTTTAAGGGTATGTGCTACCAATTTTGTAGAGTATTTGCGGTAAAGGCTGTACGCTTCGGGGCAGTAGTACGACATGGCCATAGGCGTTTTGCCGCCATCAAGTTTTACCCGCATTGCATCCCACACTAATCTGCGTGAGCTTACAAAGGCAAAATCGCGTACATTTTTGGCTGCGTAAACCCAAGTTTTTTTAGCTGTAGATTTTGATTTTAAAGCATTATTAGCTTCGGCTAGGTTAACTATTTCTAGGGGTTCTTTGGCCATTTGGGCTTGTTGCCAACGCTGTAATTGCGGGCGGCTAAGTACGCTGGCGTAGTTGCTACACTCGCCTGTGGCACCTATAATATGATCGGCAGGTACGGTAATGTTTACGTTAAAATCGCCAAATGTTAAGGCAAACTCGCCAGTGCCTACAAATTGTTTGTTTTGCCAACCTGCAAAATCCGAATAAACGGCCATGCGTGGATACCATTGTGTAATGGTGTATAGGTAGTTATCGTCGTCGGCAAAATACTCGTAACCACCACGGCCATTAACGGTGTTTCGGTCGGATATTTTATAATTCCAATCAATCTTGAAAACAAATTTTTGGTTGGGTAATAATGTTTTTGGCAATTCAATACGCATCATGGTTTGGTTTATGGTATATTTTAGCGCATTATTATTAACATCTAGTACCTTTAAAATATTTACACCCAAGCCTTTTTGGATACCTATTATGGCCTGCATTTGTGTTACCGAAAGTTTATCTTTTATGGCACTGCCGTTAAAAGTTTGGTTTGGCGCATCGGCTTTGTGCTCGTTTTCATCAAGCTGTAGCCATAAATATGTTAAGCCATCGGGCGAGTTATTGCTGTAAGTAATGGTTTCGCTGCCTGTTAAAACCTGTGTTTTATCGTTAATTTCGCAGTTAATGGCGTAATCGGCTTTTTGTTGCCAGTATTTTGGGCCTGGTGCGCCCGATGCCGAGCGGTACATATTAGGGTCGTGTAATATGGTTTCTAGTTGTTCAAACTTGTTGCCATGGTTACTGCCAGGGTTGTTTTGCAAAAATTGTGCAATTGTGCTACGGTAGCATCCCACAATCAATAAAGTAAAAAGTATTTTTTTCATATTTTTTTAATAGAGGTTAAAATCCGGGAAACCGCTCTAATGCCATTACCAAAGCGATACCAAATATAGCCGAAGATAAAAATAAATGCCACTCGCGTTTTTGTATTCTTACAATACTTATAACGATAAACGAAACTAATAAAATTAAAGTTACAATAACAATCTGACCAATTTCTATACCAATATTAAAAGCCAATAATTGGGTAACAATACTGTCGTTTTTACCTAGTAAAGATTTAAGGTAATTAGAAAATCCTAAGCCATGTATTAAACCAAAAAACAAGGTGAGCAAATACGTAAAATTTATTTTTTTGTTAAAGCTACGCTTTTGTACAATATGAATGCTTGATGTAAGTACTATGGTTAAGGGAATTAAAAACTCTATCCATTGGCTGTTTAAGGTAAAAATATTTAAAATACTTAATGCCAAAGTAAGCGAGTGCCCAATGGTAAAAGCGGTAACCAATAAAAGTACTTTTTTCCAATCGGAAATTAAATAAACGCCACATAAAGCGGTTAAAAACAATATATGATCATAGGCTTGCCAGTTTAATATGTGTTGCCAGCCAAGCTGTAAGTACAAGTAAAAATTTTGCATTGAAATTATTTGGTTACTTTTAAAATCTAAATTTATAAATTATGATTCATATTTTATCTATACTTTTATTTTTATTGCATCCTTTTTATGTAAGTGTTACCGATATTAAGCACAATCAAAAGTCAAAAACACTCGAAATAAGTTCTAAAATTTTTAGTGATGATTTGGAGAAAGCAATATTTAACGATAGCAAGGTAAAATTAGATATAGCACAGCCTAGTGATAAGGCACAAGCAAGTAATTTAGTGGCTTTATACCTCAAAAAGCATTTAAGCATTAGTGTAAACGATAGGGTTATTGCGCTTAAAAGTGTTGGTTACGAGGTTATTGATGATGCGGTTTGGTGCTATTTAGAAACCGAAAAAGTAAATAGCGTAAAAAAAATAGACATTAAAAATGATATACTTTTAGCCTTGCACCCGCAACAAATAAATATAATGAACTTAAAAATTGGCATTAACGAAGCGCATTTTAAACTGGACTTGCAACAAATAACTTATACATATACTGCACCATAAATTTTTAAGTTATAGGCAGGTATGTTTACGAAAAAAATTGCAGTTTGTTTTTTTATTGCATGATAAGCTACCAAGCCTTACATTTGTAAAATACACATGCGAAAATTAACCGCCATATTTTTAATATTTGCCTTGCTAAGCGTGGGCTTTAGCAGGTATTTTATTTATGCGGGTTTTGTAATCAATAAAAATTACATTGCAGCATCGCTTTGCGAAAACCGCAATAAACCCCAGCTGCATTGTAAAGGAAATTGTTTTTTAATGAAAAAAATTAAGCAAGCCCAGCAATCCGAAAAATCGCAAGCGCAACAAACCAAAAAAAATAACTTGTACGAAGCATTAATTGATGCCAAAATAGCGGTTACTGCGCCTTTGGTTAAAAACATTAAACGCGTTTTTAACAACCCTACATTTATATATCCCAAAAAATCAAATTCTGTTTTTGAGCCTCCACAGGCCTAGGCTAAAATTTCCCTTGTTTTTTTAACCCTATTTTTTTAACCTAATGTACGTTTAACGCAATTTGCGCTAGCCTGCATTTAACACAATTTAATTTTTATGAAACCGATAACAATTTTTAAAAGCCTAGCTTTTGCTACGCTTATATGCACCATTTTATCTTGCAAAAAAAACAATAACAACGAATTTACAGGCTTGGGCAAAGTAAACCTCGAGTTTGATAATATGGTGGGTAACCAAGAGCTTGAACTAAATACTGGGGCATATATCAATGCCAATGGCGATGATTTTAAAATCACCACCTTTAAGTACCGTATTTGCAACCTAACTTTTAACAAAGCCGATGGTAGCAAAACCCTAATACCCGAAAGCTATTTATTAATTGATGCTGCCGACGAAAAAACCACTTTACAAACCATTAGTGATGTACCCGCTGGCGATTATGTAAGTATGGATTTTGTAATAGGTGTAGATTCGTTACGTAATTTTGCAGGCGCACAAACGGGTGCCTTAGACCCAGCAAAAGGGATGTATTGGAGTTGGAATACAGGCTATATTTTTGTAATGTTAGAAGGCACATCATCAAAATCAACCGCTATGGACAATATGCTAATGTTTCATGTAGGCGGCGCAAAAGCACCCGACAATACCATACGTAAAGTAACTTTACCTTTCCCTACGGGTGGCCTTAGGGTGCGCAGCAATGCTAAGCCCGAAATACATTTATATGTTGATGCAGGTTGTTTATTTAAAGGTAATACCAATATAAACTTTGCCACATTAAGCGGTTTTATGGGCGGGCCTAATGCGGTTACGGTAGCCAATAATTATGCCATGGGTATGTTTAGTGTAACCCATATTCATAATTAGGATGAAAAAATCAGTCGTAATTATTAGCCTACTAACTTGTGGGTTAATGGTAGGTATTGGCTGTAAAAAAAACAATGTAGAGATGCCACAAACCCCAATAACGTTTGCGGCACCCTCTAATTTCCCTGCGCCAGTTTACCAATTTACCGATAATACGGTAAGCCAAGCAGGGTTTGATTTGGGGCATCGTTTATTTTACGAAAACGCACTATCTATTGATAACAGCACCAATTGTGGCAGCTGCCACCAGCAATTTGCTGCCTTTGCTAATTTAGACCATAAGGTAAGCCACGGGGTAAACAATTGCTTTGGCACACGTAATGCCCCACCGCTTTTTAACTTGGTGTGGCAACCCAATTTTATGTGGGATGGCGGCGTACACCATATCGAACTTTCGGCACTTAATGCCTTGGTTAACCCTTGCGAAATGGCCAATACGCTAGATAATATTGTAAAAACTTTAAGCAATAAACCGCCTTACCCACAGCTATTTAAAAACGCTTTTGGCAGCACCGAAATAAATTCGCAACGCTTATTTAAAGCCCTTACACAATTTACAGGGATGATGGTTTCGGCAAATTCTACTTACGATAAATACATCCGTAAAGAAAAAGGTGGTGAATTTACCAGCGACGAATTGGCCGGTTATGCCCTTTTTAAACAAAAATGTAACACCTGCCATAGCGAGCCATTGTTTACCAATAACAGCTTTACATCTAACGGTTTAGATATAAACCCCAAAGATGCTGGCCGAGAAATTATTACTTTGGCTATGGCCGATTTTGGAACATTTCGTGTGCCCACATTACGTAATATAGCCGTAACCAGCCCGTATATGCACAATGGCCGTTTTGGTACACTGGACAATGTGTTAAAACACTACAATTCGGGTGTAAAAAATCATAACAACCTGGATGCTAAATTAAAACAAAACGGTGTTTTGGGCATACCGCTATCCGCCACCGAGCAACAACAAATTATCTCATTTTTAAAAACCCTAACCGATAATGAATTTATACACGACCCTAAATTTGCCGAACTACCGCAACTTTAAAACCGCTTTTTTTATACTATTAATGACACTTAATTTGGCGGCAAATGCTTGCGATATTTGCGGTTCTTATATGGGTATTACCCCTTACGATAACCAAAGTAGCATAACCTTGCTGCATCGCTATCGTTCGTTTGGCGGTTACAGAGGGCAAAAACATCCTATTTTTCCACAAGGTGCACAACTTTTTAATTTCAATAACCAAACCAATGCACCCATTACCAAACATGATGGCAACCCCAGCGATTACGAAGTTTACCGAGCTACCGAAATAAGGGCAAGATATTTTTTAAGTAAACGTATTGAAATAAACGCCATTGTGCCATACAACAGCAATACCGAAAAATATAATGGCAATACAAGCACCCTTACGGGGATAGGCGATGTAAACCTATTTGCAGGCTACCACTTTTTGCGTAAGCTAGATAAGCCTATTATAAACCAACGCTTAATCGTAGGTTTGGGCATTAAACTCCCCACAGGTAAATTTAATGCCGAAAATTTTGAGGGTATAAAATTTAGTACCATTACCCAAGCAGGTACAGGCAGTACCGATGGTTTTGCCTACCTAAACTATATTTTAGGCTATAAAAAAGCCGGTTTAAGCCTGAGTGCTAGCTATAAAGTAAACGGGCAAAATAAAGATCAAGAAAGCATAGCCAATAGCACAACCAGTTTTTTAAACTTTTTTTATAATGTAAAACTAAACAATACCTTAAAAATGGTTCCATCGGCACAGTTTGCTTATGAATACACTGCAGGCGCAAAATACCAAGGCTTAAAAACTGGCGAACATGTAATGAACAACCTAATGGGTGGCGTAGGTATCGATTTTTTTATCAAAAACATTAGCCTAAATATGGCACTACAAAGTAATATTTGGGCTGCCAAAGATGACCACCCAATGCCCGCTGGCAGGCTAGTATTAGGCATTACTTATAATTTTAACCAATTATATTATCTGGTAAATTAGCTGGATTTTTAAATGTAATAATCCATTTAAACCCTGTTTTAAGTACAAATAAAGCGTTTTAGTAATCAAAAATCCTGAAATTGCTTGTATGGCAACAAATCAAAAATCCGAAATCCGAAATCAAAAATGAGGCTGCCCCGAAGCCGTTTTTAGCCATGTAAAAAACAGCTAAATTATATTTAAAAAAAAGTTTGCATCAATTGGCTAATGCGCCTATATTTGCATTCCGTTTAAAAACAAATATTTTTGAACGAAAAGCTTGCCTGATAGTATAATGGTAGTACAACGGTTTTTGGTACCGTATGTCTAGGTTCGAACCCTGGTCGGGCAACACAACAATAAAAAGCTGGATTAGAACATTTTTCTGTATCCAGCTTTTTTTATTTTATCACATACACATAAAATGCCCTTACAGTTTAATACGGTAAAATTATTTTCGGGTTCACGTACGCAAGTACTGTCCGAACGGATTGCCAAAAGTTATGGCAGGCCACTGGGTGATTTGGTTATTTCTAGGTTTTCGGATGGCGAAATCCAACCTTATTTTAACGAAAGTGTACGTGGTTGTGATATTTTTTTGATACAATCAACCTGCCAGCCTAACGATAATTTAATCGAGTTATTAATGATGATTGATGCTGCAAGGCGAGCTTCGGCGCATTATATTACGGCTGTAATCCCTTATTTTGGGCTTGCAAGGCAAGATAGGAAAGATAAACCTCGGGTTTCGATAGGTTCCAAACTGGTGGCTAATTTATTAACTGCCGCAGGTGCCGATAGGGTAATGACGATGGATTTACACGCATCGCAAATACAAGGTTTTTTTGATATACCGGTAGATCATTTGGATGCCTCGGTTATTTTTGTACCTTATATTAAAAGTTTAGGATTGCAAAACTTAACCATTGCTTCGCCCGATATGGGAGGTAGTTACCGAGCCCGTACTTTTGCCAAGTTTTTTAATGCCGAAGTAGTTATTTGCGATAAGCGTAGAAAACGAGCCAACGAGATAGAATCAATGTCGATAATAGGCGATGTAACAGGGCAAGATATTGTGCTAATGGATGATATTGTTGATACGGCAGGCACACTATCTAAAGCCGCAGGCTTAATTATGGAAAACGGAGCTAAAAGCGTAAGGGCGGTATGTACCCACGCCGTATTATCGGGCAATGCGTATGAAACTATCGAAAAATCGGCTTTGCTAGAATTAATTGTTACCGATAGCATACCCGTAAAAATCGAAAGTAATAAAATAAAGGTATTATCAACCGCTGATTTGTTTGCCAAAGCAATTGCCAATGTAAACGAACACGGCTCGATAAGTGCACTTTTTAAAGTTTAATATTAATAAATTACATACATAAATTACAACAAATGAACACAATCGCAATTAGCGGTTCTCAAAGAGAGAACGTAGGGAAACGCGACGCAAAGGAATTGCGTTACGCAGGTAAGGTGCCAGCCGTATTATATGGTGGTACAAGTCAAGTGCATTTTGCAATTACAGCAACTGATTTAAAAGATTTGGTTTACACACCAGAGGTTAATTTTGTTGAAATTGAGGTAGCTGGGGCTAAAGTTAAAGCCATTATGCAGGATATACAGTTTCATCCTTTAACCGAAAAAATTATCCACATTGATTTTCTTCAATTATTTGAAGATAAAGCTTTAACAATGGAAATTCCCGTTAAATTAACAGGAACATCGCCTGGGGTAAAAATGGGGGGTAAGCTGGTTCAAAAATTACGTAAACTTAAAGTAAACGCTTTGCCTAAAAATATGCCTCAGTATGTAGAAGTAGGTATGGAGGTACTTGAAGTAGGTAAATCGGTAAGGGTAAGAGATTTAATAACACAAGATTTTACCATTACTAATGTACCAGAAGATACGATTGTTTCGGTTATCATGTCCAGAGCATTAAAACAAGCCGAGCAAGAAGCAAGTAAAAAATAATATTTTATTTGTAAGCATATTAAAGAGGCAATGTTTAATTACATTGCCTCTTTTTTGTTTCCCCACTCTATTCACTAAAACTAACCACTAACAACCACCTACTCCTCTACAATTACAAAAACATCCTCATTGTCTTTTTTCATCAAATATTTTTCGCGGGCAAATTTTTCTAATTTTTGTTGGTCGGTGGTTAATTCTGTAAGGTCTTTTTCAACTTGAGCAATTTCTTTCACATAAAATTCTTTTTCGTTTTTTAGTTTCATTACATCGCTACGGTAATCAAATTGAGATATTAAATCGTTACGGTCAAAAAACAGCATCCACACCCCAAAAGCAATGCTTGCTATAAAATATTTATTTTTTAATAAACCAATTAGTTTTTTCATAATTTTTAAAATTATTGATATAAATTAACTTTATTCGGGTTTTAGTTATTTTCAAAAATAAGCAATTATGCAATTGCTAATCTTTACCAAACGATAATTCTTTTTGAAAAAATTTAGCGTATTTACGTTTGTCAAATTTGTATAATTTGGCAGCCCTAAACGATACGCCTTCTTGTTTTTCGTCCAGTTCTTTTAAAATATCGTAAGCCAGCATTTTTTTTCTAAAGTTTCTTTTGTCCAATTCTTTGTTTAAAATTACCTCATATAAGCTTTGTAATTGGGTTAAGGTAAATTTTTCGGGTAATAGTTCAAAGGCAATAGGCTCGTAGCTAATTTTACTTCTTATTTTATCAAATCCTTTATTAAAAATTTGGGTATGGTCAAATGCCAAAGCGGGCATATCTTTTACAGGCATCCAAAACGCTTTACTGGCATAATTGGTAACTGGTTTTAACTCTTTAGTACCATCTAGCCTTATCATAGCATTGTAAGCCACTGTAATTACCCTGCCCGATGGGTGCCGGTTTACTTCGCCAAAGGTATGAAACTGCTCCATATAAATTCCTTTTAAGCCAGTAAGCTCGTACAAAATACGTTGCGCAGCAGCATCGATACTTTCGTTTTGTTTTACAATATTACCCGGTAATGCGTACCAACTTTTATAAGGTTCCTCATTACGCTCGATAAGCAAAATTTTAAGTTCGCCCTCGTTAAGCCCAAATATGATACAATCTATAGAAAATATAGAATCAAAGTTTTGCAACAGTTTTTCCATTCGTTTTAATTGGCGGTTTATAATAAAAAATGATATTAAAAGTTAAAAATAGTAAAAAATATTGCTTAGTGTAAAAATTACACCTTATCTTAGTGTTTCTTTTAAACGAAAGCTTAAAATATCAATGTCGAAAATAAAAAAAATAGCAGTATTTACATCTGGAGGCGATGCCCCAGGTATGAATGCTTGTATAAGAGCAGTTGTACGTACTGGCCTATACCACCAATTAGAAATGGTGGGCATTATGCAAGGTTACCAAGGGATGATAGATGATAACTTTAAACCCATGACGGCGCACTCGGTAAGCAATATCCTACAAATAGGGGGCACAATTTTAAAAACTGCCCGATGCTTAGATTTTAAAACCGATGAGGGCATGGAAAAAGCCTATCAAAATGTTAAAAAACAAGGTATTGATGCTTTGGTAGCCATAGGTGGCGATGGTACATTTACAGGTGCCGAGCGGTTTTCGTTAAAATATAATATCCCAATTATATGCGTACCAGGTACTATTGATAATGATTTATATGGGTCCGATTATACCCTAGGTTTTGATACCGCAACCAATACGGTAATAGAAGCTATTGATAAAATAAGAGATACAGCAGCATCGCATGATAGGCTATTTTTTATTGAAGTAATGGGGCGTGATGCAGGTTGCATCGCATTACGAGCAGGCATATCATGTGGGGCCGAAGCCATTATGTTACCCGAGGTAGATACCGCAATTGATGAACTAATTACCAAAATAGAAAACGGAGCATTAAATAAAAAATCATCGAGCATTGTAATAGTGGCCGAAGGCGATAAAAATGGAGGGGCATATAATGTAGCCAAATTGGTTAAAGAAAAAATAAATTTTTACGATACCAAAGTTACCATCTTAGGGCATTTACAAAGAGGAGGTAGCCCAAGTGCATTTGACAGAATATTGGGTAGCCGTATGGGTTTTGCCGCCGTAAATGCCTTATTAAAAGGCGAAACACATAAAATGGTAGGCCTTAAAGGCAATGCTATATGCTTAACCAGCCTAAGCGAAGCAATACATTTTCATGATTTTAAGCTGGAAGATGATTTAATGGAAATGTCGGTAATACTAGCTTAAAATATATGATTGCAATTATATACAGCGGTACCCGATACGCCAACTGGAAACTTGCCAGCAAAGGAGAGGTAGTAGCCGATTTTAAAACAGCGGGTATCAACCCATTTTTTAACGACGAAAAGTTTATCAACAGCTTATTAAACAAAAACATAAAACTTATTCACTTTGCCGAAAAAATAAAAAAAATATACTTTTTTGGCGCAGGCGCATCATCGCCCGAGCGAAACGAAATAATACATAACGCTTTTAGTAAATTTTTTAAATTTAGCCGAGTTTTTGTACAACACGATATGCTTGCCGCAGCTAAAGCAAGCTGCGATGATAAAGAAGGCATTACCTGTATTATTGGTAGTGGCTCAAATGCAGCGTACTTTAACGGCAAAAAAAATATCGAAAACAATTACGGCTTAGGCTATATACTGGGCGACGAAGGATCGGCCAATTGGCTGGGACGTAAATTAGTTAAAGCATTTTTAAATAAAAGCTTGCCCGCTAGCTTACACCAATTGTTCAAAAACAAATACGATTTAGACCGCAAGCAAATAATAGATAAAATATATAAAAACACACACCCCAATATTTTTTTAAGCTCCTTTTCGGGATTTTTTATGGATAACCGAAACGATATTTATATTAAAAACTTAATTGTAGAAGGATTTAATTTATTTATAAACACGTATTTAAAACCATTGATAAGTACTTATGGTAGCCACCAACCTATTTATTTTGTGGGCACCATAGCAGGTAATTTTCAAGATTATTTAAGAGAAACTGCTACCGAAAATAATATTAATATTGTAACTGTAATTAAAGAACCCATATATAACCTAATAAATTATTACGCAAATAAAAATTAAACAACATGAAAATTGGAATCAACGGCTTTGGCCGCATCGGCAGATTAGCTTTTAGAGCAGCCATCAAAAAAAATATCGACGTTGTAGGAATCAACGATTTGGTAGAGCCAGATTACATGGCTTATATGTTAAAATACGATTCGACCCATGGTAGATTTGACGGTACTGTAGAAGTAGTTGATGGACACCTGGTAGTAAACGGAAAAACCATTAGGGTAACCGCCGAAAAAGACCCCGCCAACCTAAAATGGGATGAAGTAGGTGCCGAATATATTATAGAATCAACAGGCTTATTTTTAACCCAAGAAACAGCACAAAAACACATCGATGCAGGAGCTAAAAAAGTGGTAATGAGTGCGCCAGCTAAAGATGATACCCCTACATTTGTAATGGGTGTAAACCATAAAACATTATTGGCCAGCCAAAACATTGTATCCAATGCATCGTGTACCACCAATTGCTTAGCCCCCATTACCAAAGTATTAATGGATAATTTTGGGATTATTGAAGGCTTAATGACCACCGTACACGCAACCACAGCAACCCAAAAAACAGTAGATGGCCCATCGGCCAAAGACTGGAGAGGCGGCCGTGGCGCATCGCAAAACATTATTCCATCATCAACAGGTGCAGCCAAAGCGGTAGGTTTAGTAATCCCTGCAATTAAAGGAAAACTAACAGGTATGGCTTTTCGTGTGCCATTGGCCGATGTTTCGGTAGTTGATTTAACAGTAAGGTTAGAAAAACCAGCTACTTACGAGCAAGTTAAAAAAGCAATGAAAGATGCCTCGGAAGGCGAACTTAAAGGTATATTAGGTTATACCGAAGAAGCCGTAGTATCATCCGACTTTTTGGGCGATGCCCGTACCTCGATATTTGATGCCGATGCTGGTATCGCATTAAACGATAATTTTGTAAAAGTTGTTTCTTGGTACGATAACGAGTGGGGTTATTCCAATAAGTTAGTGGATTTGTTAATGCACATGTCCACCGTAAAATAATCGAATAAATTTATTTTAAAACCTTCCTCGTATTACGGGGAAGGTTTTTTTTATGGTAAAATTTTAATGGGAGCCATTGTTACTTATTTAACAAATCGCTTTTATACAACAAATTATAACGTTTTTAGAGCGTTAACGATGGCAGCGGCATCCTTTTTTTCGCCTTATCTCCCCCTTTGGGGGTCAGGGGGATAGATATATAAAAAAAGATAGAGCGAACAGCGTGTTTAAACGCCCAAATCATACCGAAACGGATAAAAAACCTCATTTTTATGAAATGAATATGGTTAAATATGATAATTTCAAAAATTTCATAAACTAAAAATCAATATTTATTTTTATGTTTGGTAAAAGCAGATAAATACACAATGCAAAAAAAAATTTTCCGTAAAAAATCAATAGCCAAAATATTATTAGATGCCGAAGCGGGCTACTCCGATAGCCACAGCGTAGGCTTAAAAAAAGTACTGGGTGTAAAAGATTTAACCGCCTTTGGCATTGCCGCAGTTATAGGTGCTGGTGTATTTAGCAGCATAGGTAAAGCCTGTTTCGATGGTGGGCCTGGCGTAGTGTTTTTGTATATTTTTACTGCCGTTGCCTGTGGTTTTGCGGCTTTATGTTATGCCGAATTTGCCTCTACAGTACCCGTTTCGGGGAGTGCTTATACGTATTCGTATGTGGCCTTCGGCGAAATATTTGCCTGGATGATAGGCTGGGATTTATTGATGGAATACGCCATTGGCAATATTGCCGTAGCTATTTCGTGGAGCGATTATTTTACCCGACTGGTGAAAGGTTTTGGTGGGCATATTCCCGAGTGGCTTACCATGGATTTTTCGACCGCCCACGCTGGATTTTTAAAAGCTACCGAAGCCTTGCAAACGGGTATAAAATTAAATACTTTAGATACTGCCGTTTTCGAACAATTTACCGCTTGGCGCAATGCCCCACAAGTTTTTGGTTTCCATTTAATAATGGATTTACCCGCTTTGGCAATTGTAGTAATTATTACAGCTATTGTATTTGTGGGTATAAAAGAATCGAGAAATGCAAGTAACTATTTGGTAGCCTTTAAATTGGTAATTATTTTTGTGGTAATTGTATTGGGCGGTTATTACGTTAACCCAGCCAATTGGGAGCCATTTTCGCCCAATGGTTTTACGGGCATAATGAAAGGGGTATCGGCTGTGTTTTTTGCTTATATTGGTTTTGATGCCATAAGTACCACCGCCGAAGAGTGTAAAAACCCACAACGAGATTTGCCTCGAGGCATGATTTATTCCCTTATTATTTGTACCATTTTATATGTTTTATTAGCCTTGGTTTTAACGGGTGTGGTAAGTTATAAACAACTTAACGTAGGCGACCCGTTGGCTTTAATTTTTGATGCGTTGGGTTTAAAATGGATAGCGGGTATTATTGCGGTAAGTGCCGTATTTGCTACGGCAAGTGTATTGCTGGTTTTTCAAATGGGGCAACCACGTATATGGATGAGTATGAGCCGAGATGGCTTATTGCCAAAAGTGTTTTCTAAAATTCATCCCAAATATGGTACGCCATCTTTTTCGACCATTGTAACAGGTTTTGTAGTAGCTGTGCCCGCCTTGTTTTTAAATTTAGATACCGTAATTGCCCTCACCAGTATTGGTACACTGTTCGCCTTTGTGCTGGTATGTGCTGGTATATTGGTAATTAACCAAATGGAAAACAAACCCGAAACCAAGTTTAAAGTACCTTACATAAACGGCAAATACATACTGCCGATAATGCTTATGGGAGGAACGTATGCCATACACTATTATTTGCCTACTTATTTCCAATTATTATTTAGTTTAGAAGGCTTCCCAATGCTTATATTTTTTGCTTCCTTAATAGTGGTTACGGTATTTACTTACCTCAAAAACTTTTCTTTGATACCTGTGTTGGGTTTTACCAGTTGTTTTTATTTAATGGCGCAAGAAAGCCATACAAATTGGTTTAGGTTTTTAATATGGCTGGCCATAGGCTTGGTAGTTTATTTTATTTATGGGATACGCAAAAGTAGATTAAATACTTTATAACCTAGTTCGGATTTATAAATAGTGTTTTATGATGATGATTAGGCCGTTTGTTGCCTGTGCAGGTAGAAAACACGCTGTACATTAACTGTTTCACGCAGGTAGGCATTGGTAACGCTATTAATAATTATAATACTCATTAACAATAAATTATATTTAAGTTCAACAATCAAACTCAGGTTACAAAACAATAATCTAAAAGGCAATAAGCTGTTTTTATTATGTTTATCAACTGTGGGTTTGCCTATTTGGTAGCTGGGGCATTCATGTATATATTGTCCAATAACCAAGGCGAAGTGGCGTTGTAAAATCAAATGTATAAATCTGTAATTTGTGTAAAAAATATAAACCACTAGTTTTTTAATGAACAACCTTCTGTTACAGCTACAATCCATCCTCCCAGCCCCCCAAATTAAAGCCAATTTAATTGATAGGTACGCCTTTGCGCCCGATGCCAGTTTTTATTATTTGGTGCCACAGGTGGTGGTACAGCCATCGAGCCCCGACGAAATAAAAAAACTTTTTTTGCTCTCGCAGCAACAAAGCATTCCCATGGTATTTAGAACTGGGGGTACAAGCCTATCGGGCCAGGCCATTACTGATGGTATATTGGTTGATTTAAGCCGCTATTGGCGGAAATGTGTGGTAGAAAATTATGGTGAACTGGTGCGTGTACAACCAGGGGTTATAGCGGCACAGGTAAATCAACAATTAAAAAAGTATCAACGTAAAATCGGGCCCGACCCAGCATCTATAAACGCTGCCATGATGGGGGGTATAATCTCTAACAATTCCAGTGGGATGTGCTGCGGTGTGCAACATAATACTTACCATACGTTGAGGTATATAAAATTTATGTTGCCTAATGGGGCAACTTATAATACCGAAGTTAAGGACGATTACCTACGTTTCGAAATAGAAGAAACGCCACTTTACCATAAACTTTTACAATTAAAGCATCGCTTACAAGCTAATACCCAATTGGTTGATAAAATAAAACAGAAGTATAAAATTAAAAACACGGTAGGTTATAGTTTAAACGCTTTTTTAGATTTCGAACATCCTTTGGATATATTAGCCCATTTATTAATAGGTGCCGAAGGTACTTTGGCTTTTATTGAAGAAGCGGTTTTTAAAACCCTGCCCGATAATGCTTTTAAAATTACAGGTTTACTTTATTTTAACAATCCTTTAACAGCCTGCAAAGCTATCCCAGCTTTAAAACAGTCGGGTGCCGAAACATTAGAACTAATGGATAGGGCGGCATTACAATCTATCCAAAACCAAAAAGATGCCCCTTTACTAATACAGCAATTACCTGCAAATGCAACGGCAATTTTGGTAGAATACCAAGCCGAAGACGAAGCATTGCTGAACCATAAGTTTACAAATGCCCAGCCATTTTTACAGCCATTAAAATTGTTACATCCTTTACATTTTACTAGCGATGCCCAGCAGCAAGCAGCCTATTGGAAACTACGTAAAGGCATGTACCCATCGGTGGCTGCAGCCCGAAAAAAAGGAACTACGGTACTGCTCGAAGATATTGCGCTGCCTATCGAAAAACTTGGCGAAGGCGTAATAGATATACAGCAATTGATGCTAAAATATGGGTTTGATAATAGCATTATATTTGGCCATGCCAAAGAAGGTAACTTGCATTTTGTAATGTCGCAATCTATGAACGATGAAAGCGAAATACAATCGTTTGATTTATTTGCCAAAGAACTGGCCACTTTGGTTATTCAAAAATACAATGGTTCCTTAAAAGGTGAACACGGTACAGGCAGGCAAATTGCCCCTTTTGTAAAAAACGAATGGGGAAACGAGGCTTACGCAATAATGCAAGAATTAAAAAAAGCCGTTGACCCTTATGGGATGCTTAACCCCGATGTGATACTTAATAACGACCCTAATTGCCACATTAAAAACCTGAAAACATTGCCCGTGGTGGAGGATGAGGTAGATAAATGTATTGAATGTGGCTATTGCGAAAACCGATGCCCAAGTAAAGATTTTACACTTACGCCCCGCCAACGCATTGTAATACGCAGGGCTTTGCAACGCCTAACTATAGAGAACAAGCTAAGCGATAAAAAAATATTGTTACAGCAATACCAATTTGCAGGTTTAGATACCTGCGCCGTTGATGGCCTTTGCGCTACCGATTGCCCTGTAAGTATAAACACGGGCGATTTAGTAAAACGGTTAAGGGCCGAAAACCATTCGGAACAGGCAAATAAAATTGCTTTATTGCTAGCAAAAAACTTTATAGTATTAGAGCTTGTTTTAAAATTTGGCCTACAAGTGGGCGGTATAATAAACCGTGTATTCGGCAAAAATACCATGTATCAATTTACGGTAGGTATTAAAAAATTATTGCCCTTTATGCCATTATGGACTAAGCAATTATCAGGGCCAGTGTTTATGCCATTATCGGCCCCAGCCTTACCCGATATAATTTATTTTGTATCGTGTATTACAAGGGTAATGGGTGCGGATATGGAAAATAAAAAATCGCTTACCGAAACGGTATTGTCGGTATCAGAAAAAGCAGGCATCAAGGTATTAATACCAAGTAATGTGGCGGGAAACTGTTGCGGGCAGCCGTTTCAGTCCAAAGGCTTTCCACCAGCCTATAAGCATACCGCAAATAGTATTATAGATAAATTATGGATGTGGACGCAGGGCGGAAGTATTCCCATATTAATGGATGTAACCTCATGCACCCAAAGTTTACACGGAGCTAGGCCATATTTATCGGTGCAAAACCAGCAAAGGTTTGATGAACTTAAAATAATAGATTCTATCAATTATATAACCGATATGTTGCTGCCCAGGTTAAAAATTAAACATCCTAAAAAACACATTGTGTTTCATCCTGTATGTAGTGTTACCAAAATGGGATTGCAGCAGCAGTTAAAAACAATTGGCAGTGCTTGTGCTGTTGCTTACGATATTCCGTATCAGGCAGGCTGTTGTGGTATGGCAGGCGATAGAGGATTTTATTACCCAGGCCTTACCCAAGCCGCTACCCATAACGAAGCTACGGAAGTAAATCAACAGCAATATGATGGCTACTACTCATCGGCCAAAACTTGCGAAATGGCATTAAGCGAAGCCACAGGGCATAATTATCAGTCGTTATTTTATTTGGTTGATGAGGTGGTGTGAGGGCGGGCTTTCGGGCGGCGGGCTTCGGGCTATCGGGCTTCGGGCGGCGGGCTATCGAGCTTCGGGCAACGGGCTTTCGGGCGGCGGGCTTCGGGCTTTCGGGCAACGGGCTATCGAGCTTCGGGCAACGGGCTATCGGGCTTCGGGCAACGGGCTATCGAGCTGCTGATAAGCAAAGTAAATTCCATTTTTTATCAGGTTTATTAGGCCTAACAACTAACAACTAACAACTAACAACTAACAACTAACCACTAACAACTACCCACTACCCACTAACAACTAACAACTAACCACTACCCACTACCCACCATCTGTTTATTTTTATTTTTATTTCAAAGTATTAAAAAGCTAATTGCTTTAACTACAACATTATCCATTTTTTTAGTAAACATATAAAGGTTAATAAGCTAAAAAACAGTTAATTGTAACCAATTTGTTACACAAAAAATTTTGTTTATAACAAATTAATCACGAAAATTGATTAT
>RDXP01000116.1 GCA_004292865.1 Sphingobacteriales bacterium | reverse complement strand
ACAGGTAATTATAAAACGGTTTTTTAGTTGTTGGAAAAACGATGCTGTACTGCTGATAGGGCTACTTATCATTCTAAAGCCTCGGTTGCTAGCTACTGAACCGCCTTTGAAAAAACTATGTACTACTACATCGCCTGTAATGGCTGCGCCCGAAGCTGGCAAGGCCAATATACTGGAGGTGGTGGAAGCCGTACTTAGCATTACCAAATTTCCACCACTGGCTAGGGTGCCTGCGGTAGGGGTAAGGGTATTGGTTACTTGCATCTCATTAGATAGCGTTAATGTACCTCCTCCTGTTCTGTTAAGTGTTACATTGTTAAACCTGTTGCTAGTTCCAGGAATTAGTGCGGTAAGATCATCGGCTGCGCCTGTGCCTCTACTTACCCCTGGACTACTTTGGTCGATACGCAGTGGCCCTGCAATAGCACCTGTACCTAGTACATTTAGGTTTGCTGTGCCACCTCCACGCAAAGTGCCTGTACCGCTATTGGCTATATCGCCTACTATACTTATTGTACGGCCTGTAATATCAAATACCCCTGCTGTACCTGTATAAGTACCGTTTACTGTGAAATTTTGCGAGGCTGTTACACCAGCAGCATTATTTATGGTTAGGCTATTAACCGTTAAAGCGGTAGGATCGGTAGTAAAAACACCTGTAATTTCTGCAGTAGTGCCATTATACACATAGTTGGCGGTACTCGAAAAATACCGGTTAGTTGTTTGTACACTGCCTAGTGCACCTGTAGAATAAAAACCATCTGTATTGGCTGTACGAACTGTACCGCCACCTACAAGCGTAAACCAAGCACCTGCAGTAACTATTCGGGTGCCAAAATCTAATGTTCCGCCACTATTAACCTGTATCGACGAGGCACCGCTACCCGTACTTAAATCAAAATTATTAGTTAAGGTACTCACACTAGGCGATACCACGTAATAATTAACCTCGGTAGCGGTACTGCCCGCCGTGGTATTAAAAAGATTTTGGGCTGTGCCGTTAAAGTTAATTTTGCCATACTTAACATCGGTAGATGAGGTTTGAAAAGTACCCCCAGTTTTAGAGAAATTACCCCCTATATTTAGCACAACAGATTCATTGTCGGCCATGTTTGCGGTCGAAAAATCTATTGTACCATCAATAATAGTTACATTGCCTGTTATATTGTGTACATGGGTGGCACCGCTTCCTAAAGCAGTATTGTTTAAAATAAGGGTACCGTTAGCTACCCCAGAACCTGGCGTGTAAGCTTTGGCAGGTAATGGGGTACCTGGTGCTTCTTTACCCATGGTTAAAGAGCCTGCAGTAATGCTTATTCCAGGATTAAACGAAAACAATCCTGCGGCAACTGCATTTCCATCAATGGGATTCCAAACATATAAATCGCCAACATTTAAGTTATCGGTAAAGGTTCCTAAATTTGAGTCTTTATCTAAACACACAAACCCCAAAGTATTAATTTTACCTATATTTACAATACCAGGACCACTTATATGTATTCTGGAACCTACCACACCGCCCAATTGGCCTCCGCCCGAGGTAATTAAATTTTTAAATAAATCTATACGACAGCCATTGTTTATATTTACTCTTCCTGTACCTGTAATTTCTAAATCGCAAAACATCTTGCATTGAGGTGAGTTCCAAGTACCATTAGGAGCAGGCAATGCATTAGTTTGTATAGGTATCACATCGTCAATATTTACAGTGGCACCATCGGCAACCCTAATGGTGTTAGGGTTTGAACCACCACCGCCGTAGTTATCTATGCGAAACGAGTAACCCAATGCCGAACGGGTACGGGGAGTATTAAAGTTTCTGTACTCTAACACTGCCGCAGCGGCATAATCGAGCGAGCCTATGTTATCAGCATCGCCTTGTATAGAAAAAACACCATTTACCCTAGGGCTACCTAGTATGTTTTTAACACCCGCATTAGATATAGTTAAATTGCTGTATTGAAACGGAACCGCTGGTATGTTTATGTTATTTGAGCCATTATAATTTACAACATTAGCTGGATTAACACTATATACAATAGGAGTAGGACTACCTGTTGCTGTAATGCTAAAGGTAGATGAAATACCAATTTGCCCTGCTGGAAGCGTAATGGTTGTACCTGCTTTATTACCAGAAATAATTAAATCGCCATAATTTCGGATGGGTACAGTAAGGTCGGCAGCGGCACCAAATTCTACCGAGCTTTGTCTTAAAAATTGTGTACCAAATGTTGTACCCAATGTAGGCATAGTGGTACTATTGATTACCAATTTATTATAACGATAATCGTTGGGGCTATCGTTTACATTAACTGTAGCACCAGTAATACTACCACCTACCAGTATGCGAAGGGTTGCAATGTAAAAAATGGGGTTAGGGTCGCCTATTGTTAAGGTTGAGCCTGTGCCTAATGCCCAAGTTGTACTTAAATCTATCACCATATCGTTAACAGTATTTACCATAATGTAGGTGTGCGCTTGCGCTGTAAACTGAGGATTTGTTGGATTTGTACCAGTACCATCGTTATTTTGCCCCCAATTAGTTCTAGTTGTAATTGCATTTGTACCCGTTGCTCCATTGTAGTAAAAAGTTAAAGCAAACGCATTAGAAAAAACAACCAATAGTAAAAGCGTTAGTATATTTTTTTTCATATCCTGTGAAATTTATTTTGGGTTAATAATTGGTTTAATTAATGCCTACGATTTTGGTGTGTAGCATAACTGTTACAAACATAATAATTAGAAACAATTTTTAGTTAAAAAGGGGATGAGAAACATTGCCTATATCGCATAAAACCATCAAACCAATGTTAAAACAATGTTTTTTATTAAAAAAAGTTTTCAACAAAATGTTTAAAACTCATATTATAGGCATTTTAACCCCTTTTTTTACCTAAAAAAAGGGGTTGTTTTTGCTTGAAAAGAAAATAATAAAATATAAAAAAAGTGTTTTTTTCAGTACAATTAGCAGAGCGCATCAAATATTTTTACGCATTTACACCTTGCTTTGTTACCTACAAAACATACTGTGCTGGCCAATTTTCTCCCGAAAAGGGAAACCTAAAAAAATAAAATAATTTTAAATTGTAAAAACTATTTTTGGCACATGAATATTTTATTAATAGGTGCCGGCGGACGAGAAAACGCCTTTAGTTTAAAAATAAGTCAAAGTAAACATTGTACTAAACTTTTTATTGCCCCTGGCAACGCAGGCACAGCTCAATTTGGCCAAAATTTACCCATTGATGTACTCGATTTTGAAGCTGTAAAGGCGGCAGTAATTAGCCATCAAATTACTTTTGTAGTTATAGGGCCCGAGGAACCGTTGGTGCGGGGCATTCATGATTTCTTTTTGGCCGACCCAGCCTTGGCGCATATACCCGTAATAGGCCCCAAAAAAGATGGCGCACAACTGGAAGGGAGCAAAGATTTTTCGAAAAATTTTATGCACAAATACGGCATCCCTACGGCCAGTTCGCACACTTTTACCATCGAAACATTGCCACAAGGCATGGCTTATTTACAAAACCATAGCCTGCCTATTGTACTAAAAGCCGATGGCCTAGCCGCTGGTAAAGGCGTTTTAATATGCACTACGGTTGCCCAAGCGCAAGCCGAATTAACCCTTATGCTAGCTGAAGCAAAATTTGGTAAAGCAAGTGCAAAAGTAGTGGTAGAGGAGTTTTTACACGGTATCGAGCTTTCGGTTTTTGTGGTTAGCGATGGCCAAAATTATGTAATACTGCCCGAAGCCAAAGATTATAAACGTATAGGCGAAGGCGATAAGGGCCTAAATACAGGCGGTATGGGTGCTATATCGCCCGTACATTTTGCCGATGCTGCTTTTATGAAAAAGGTAGAAGAAACCGTAATTATCCCCACTATTAATGGGTTAAGGCAAGAGGGCATCCATTATAAGGGTTTTATTTTTATTGGTTTGATGAACGATAACGGCCAGCCATCAGTAGTAGAATATAATTGCCGCATGGGCGACCCCGAAACCGAAAGTGTACTGCCCCGTATAGAAAGCGATTTTTTAGAACTTTTGATGGCTGTAGCCGATGAAAAAGTAGCCGACTATCAACTCATCATCTCACCCAAAACCGCAGCTACCATTATGCTGGTTTCGGCGGGTTACCCAGGCGAATATATTACTGGAAAAACCATTACAGGATTAGAAAACTTAAAAGATTCAACCGCTTTTCATGCAGGTACCGTCCTCGATAATGGCTTGGTAAAAACCAATGGTGGCCGAGTGCTGGCCATTACCAGTTTACAACCCGATTTATTTACCGCCCTACAACAAGCCACCGCCGACGCTGGCCGAGTGTATTACGATGGCGTGTATTTTAGGCGAGATATTGGATTTGATTTGTTGTAAAATGAATTGATGCCCTCGCTTGATGCCTCCGATATTGATGCCTTCGCTCAAAGCGAAGGCATCAATTCAAAGCGAAGGCATCAATTGTAGCAATTGAACGAAACCCATTTCCTTTTTTCTCGAAAAAATTTCTCCTAAAAATTTCTTTTCTTTACATCTATATCGTAATATTGCAATATAAAAATATGGGAGCAAGCAAAACACATCATTTCAGTCAGCATCAAAATACCATTGCCTCACTGGCAAAAGCATTGGCACACCCAGCAAGGGTAGCCATTATCGATTATTTACTTAGCGTAGATACTTGTATATGTGGCGATATTGTAAATGAATTGCCTTTGGCGCAGCCCACTGTATCGCAGCATTTAAGAGAATTAAAAACGGCGGGCATTATCAAAGGAAACATAGAAGGCAATGCCATTTGTTATTGTATTGATGAAAATGTGGTAGCCGTTTTACAAGCCTATTTTGCCCATATAGCCCAATTATTAAACCATAAAAAAACCAATTGTTGCTAAATTATACCATTATGAAACTATCCGAATTTAAAAATTATTTAACGGGTGCATCAGCAATTAATATTGTAAAGCCTAATGGCGAGCCTGTTGCAGCGCATTTTCATATTACCGAAATAGGTTTGCTAAGCAAACAATTTATTGATTGCGGTGGCCAAATGCACACTCAAAAACTAGTAAGCATGCAAATTTGGGTAGATGATGATACCCAGCACCGATTAGCTCCCACCAGCTTGTTAAACATTATTTCATTATTCGAAAAAGAAATTACACCGCAGGATATTGAAATTGAACTGGAGTATCAAACCGAAACAATAGGTAAATATGGTTTAGATTATAATGGGCAATGTTTTAAACTTATAGCAAAACATACCGATTGCCTAGCCAAAGAAAAATGTGTAGCACCTAAAAATAATTTTATAAAACTTGATAACGCTTGCACCTCAGGCGGAGGCTGTTGTTAAATCCATACCAAAAACATAAAAATGACAAGTACCACACCACTACTATTTACAGCTATTGAACAGGTAATGGCCACATTAAAAACCGATGACATTAGTACTGAGCGTAAAGCGATTTTACAGCCATTGGTTATCTATATTCAAAACAAGGTTACAAGCGGGCAAGAAATTAGGCTTAACTTTATATGCACACATAACTCGCGAAGAAGCCATTTGGCGCAAATATGGGCGCAAACAGCCGCGGCATTTTTTAACATAAAAAATGTTTTTTGCTACTCGGGCGGTACCCAAGCCACAGCAATGTTTGCCACCGTTGCGCAAACTTTAACCAATAGCGGCTTTAAAATTAAAACTATTGCCGGCGGGAATAACCCAATTTACAGCATAAAATATGCCGCAAACCAACATCCCATCATCGCTTTTTCGAAAACGTACGACGATGATTTTAACCCCCAAAGCGATTATGCGGCCATACTTACTTGTACACAAGCCGATGGTGCTTGCCCTTTTATAGCTGGTGCCCAAAGCCGCATCCCAATAACTTTTGACGACCCCAAGGCATTCGATAACACCCCGTTACAAGCGCAAAAATACGAGGAACGCAGCCTGCAAATTGCAACCGAAATGGCCTATGTGTTTTCGCAAATTAAAAAATAACCATGTCCGCAAATAATTGTACACCCTTAGTAGCAAGAAAAAAACTAGGTTTTATCGACCAGTATTTAACCCTTTGGATATTTGTTGCCATGGCCATTGGCATAGCCATCGGTTATTTTATCCCATCAAGTAGTAGTTTTATCAACGCATTTAATAGCGGTACCACCAATATCCCGCTCGCCATTGGGCTTATTGTAATGATGTACCCACCATTGGCAAAAGTACGTTACGAAAACATGGGCCAAGTATTTAAAAACACCAAAATATTAGGATTGTCGCTGTTTTTAAATTGGATTTTAGGGCCTGTTTTAATGTTTGTTTTAGCCATCACATTTTTAAGGGATTACCCCCAATATATGGTAGGTTTAATTTTAATTGGGCTAGCCCGCTGCATTGCTATGGTAGTAGTGTGGAACGATTTGGCGCAGGGAAACCGCGAATATGCCGCAGGGTTAATTGCCCTTAACAGTATTTTTCAGGTATTGCTTTACAGTGTTTATGCCTATTTTTTTATTACGGTATTGCCCCCATATTTTGGTATTGAAGGATTAAGTGTACCCATTACTATTGCCCAAGTAGCAAAAAGCGTAGGCATTTATTTAGGTTTACCTTTTGCGCTGGGCATTATTAGCCGTTACGGTTTACTAAAACTAAAAGGCGCAACATGGTTCGAAACCAAATTTATACCCACCGTATCGCCTTTTACACTTATTGCTTTGCTTTTTACTATTGTGGTAATGTTTAGCTTAAAAGGTAAACTTATGGTAGAAATCCCCTTTGATGTATTGCGTATTGCCCTGCCTTTAGTAATATATTTTTCAATAATGTTTTTGTTGAGTTTTATTTGCGGAAAGCTACTAGGTGCCGATTATGGCAAAAATACCGCCATTGCTTTTACCGCTACCGGCAATAATTTCGAACTCGCAATTGCCGTAGCTATAGGTGTATTTGGTATAAATAGTGGGCAGGCTTTTGCTGGCGTTATTGGCCCGCTGGTAGAGGTACCCGCTTTAATTGCCTTGGTAAACCTTGCCTTTTGGTGCCGCAAAAAGTATTATAAAGCTGCTTAATTATACCCCAAAGCTACATCGAAAACGATTTTTTTAAATCTCGAAACATAAAAAAAAGCCCAATTAAAATTGGACTTTTTTTTATGTAAGTGGGTATTAATTAATGTCCACTTACCATTGTGATATTTGTTACTTTAGCATTTTTAATGGCAAAGTAAAATACTACTAAAAAGCATAAGGCGGGTATCGAATACGCTAGTTGTATGGTACTGGCATCAGAAACTCGCCCCATTATTAAAGGGAAAATTGCACCGCCTACAATAGACATAATTAAAAACGAGGAGGCTTTTTTTGTTTTAGCTCCTAAGCCCTGTATGCTTAACGAAAATATAGTAGGGAACATAATAGACATAAAAAACTCTACACCAATTAAAGCATATACAGATATATACCCATCGGCAAAAATAGCTATCAATAAAAGCACAATATTGGTAACTGCATATATGGCCAATAAGCGTGATGGGGCTATGTATTTCATTAAAAAAGTACCAAAAAACCTACCTATCATAAAACCTAGCAATGCGGCCGATAAAAAATAAGCAGCCGATTTTTCTTCAATGCCTGCTACTTTACCTGCAAAGCGGATAAAAAAGCTAGACACACAAACTTGGGCACCTACATAAAAAAACTGCGCTAAAACACCTAGCATCAAATTTTTTTCTTTAAAAATACTTTGATGTTTTTGCGCCATTTGGTGTTGTGTATCTTCGGGTTCGGCAATTTCGGGTAAATTGGTTCGCCAAATAACAACCGCTACCGTAAGTACAATTACACCTATAATAATATAGGGTATTTGTACGCTAGATGCTTCTTTTGTTAAAAATTCGTTTAGCTGTGTTAGCGACATATTTTGCTCGTCTTGCGCACTAAGGTGCTTGCCCGAAAGTATAAACATACCGCCCAATAATGGTGCTAATGTAGCAGCCAAGCCATTAAATGATTGTGCAAAATTTAAACGTTGGGTTGCTGTTTCGGGGTCGCCCAAAACTGAGATATATGGGTTGGCGGCGGTTTCTAAAAAAGTGAGTCCGCTGGCTATTACAAAAAGTGCTATCAAAAAGAAACTAAAATTTCGGGTGCTAGCTGCTGGGTAAAATAAAAATGCGCCTAATGCAAATATTACTAAACCTATAATAATGCCATATTTATACCCATATTTTTTCATAAAATACCCTGCGGGCAAGGCCATTGCAAAATAGGCTATAAAAAAAGAAGAATCTATTAATGCCGATTGTAAATCAGATAATTGGCAGGCTTTTTTTAAATGGGGTATTAATATAGGATTAAGATTGTGGGCAAAACCCCATAAAAAAAATAAAGAAATAATAAGTATTACAGGAATAAGTGTTTTGTTTTTAGACATCGAATGGTTATTGTTGGTTTATGGTAAGGGTTTAATTTGGTGCAAATTGCCAATTTTTTTTATTTTTTTGATATATTGTTTAGGTTTTAATTGGTACAAACAGCTGTTGGATACATAACACTATTTGCAATATCGAAGTAAGTATAATTAAAATTTATAATTTAATTCTAAATTGCCTAATAATTAACTTATTTTGGCATTTATTTTACTTTTTCGCAATTTTTTTGGTAATTGTTACGGTAAAATCTGGGTGTTAAAAAACCAGCCCTGCGTAAATAAACGGGATTGAAACGGCTACCCCCGAATGCTATTGGCCAAAAAATAAGGCCAATGAGGGGTAATAGTGTAAAGCCCGGCTAGCCTAAGTTATATAAAACTAGCCTTTGTTTTCATAAAAAAAATGAGCTTGTTTAAAAAAAACGGCGTGGTTAAAGGTATATTGCTTTATTTTATGGTTTAATTATCTAGCAAATGTTTTTCGGCATGGTATGATGACCGTACCAAAGGGCCGCTTTCCACATATTTAAAGCCCATTTTTAAGCCTATATTTTTATAATGCAAAAATTCATCAGGGTGTACCCAGTTTATTACTGGATGATGGTTTTTGGTTGGCTGTAAATATTGGCCTAGGGTAAGTACATGTACACCAGCTTGTTTTAAATCAGTCATGGTTTCTATAATATCGGCTTCGGTTTCGCCAAAACCTAGCATAATGCCCGATTTGGTGCGTATGCCATAATCCGAAACACGTTTTAGGCATTCCATACTTCGCTCGTATTTGGCTTGTATGCGCACTTCTTTGGTTAAGCGTTTTACGGTTTCTATATTGTGTGATATTATTTCGGGCTTTTGCTCGCACACCCTATAAAGGTTTTCCCACACCCCTTTAAAATCTGGAATAAGGGTTTCCATTGTAGTAATGGGGCTTTGCTGGCGTATGGCAATTATTGTTTGCGCCCATATAATGGAGCCACCATCTTTTAAATCATCTCTATCTACCGATGTAATTACGGCATGTTTTACGTTCATTAATTTAATAGAATTGGCTACACGGTTAGGTTCGTCGGTATCTACAGCCAACGGGCGGCCTGTTGCCACAGCGCAAAACGAGCATGAACGGGTGCATATATTACCTAAAATCATAAACGTTGCTGTACCTGCGCCCCAGCATTCGCCCATATTGGGGCAGTTACCGCTTTCGCAAATGGTGTGTAGCTTATGCTCATCTACCAAGCTACGTACATGCGCATACTCTTTACCTACGGGTAGTTTTACCCGCAACCAATCGGGTTTACGTGGTTTTACATCGCTGGCAACTATTACGGGTAAATCAATCATGGCTACAAAAATACAGTTTGTTTGTTAAAAAGCTACGTTTGCTTATGGTTAATTTTAGGGGCAAAATAATTTTATTTTAACATAACTTATAAGGCTTTAATTTTGTTTTAAATATGCCCGTGATTGGTAGCGCACCTAACACTAAAATTTGCGTTTGGTGTGCTACTAACCATGGTAAATTTATGATTTGGGATAAATTATATTTGCATGGCTAAATCGCAAACAAAAATTTATATTTATCGCTTCATAAAGATTTTATCATATTAAATACGCATAAAAAATTAAATACATACACCTTCTAAAATATGAGATTTTGCTTATTATGCCTAACAATTTTTTTGTGCCTAAAGGCTAGCGCACAAGAAATATTTGAACTCAAAGGTATTGTGTTTCAATATGGGGGTACCGAACGGATTGATAAGGCTACTGTTTACAACCAAACAAGGCATTTAAGCAGCGTTACGGATGATTTTGGCACATTTACGGTACAGGCAGCTTTGGGCGATACCTTATTGATAAGTAAAAGCAATTACCAAGAAACCACAAAAACGGTACTCAAAAAACAAAATTTAATATTGTATTTAAAACTCGCTCTGCAACTAGACGAAGTGGTGGTAAAAGCAAAATCGGTAAAGCAAGAACAATTAGAAATATTGGATGGCTACCGGGCCAAGGGTGTTTATAACAATGGCAAAACACCTTTTTTGATGTATATATTTAGTCCACTTACGGCATTAAATAACCTGCTAGGTAGCGATGCCAAAAATGCCCGTACTTTTACCAAATATATAGCCCGCGAAAATGCCGAAACCGTGGTAGATAGGCGTTTTAACATTGCCTTAATTAAAAATAATACATCAATTAAAGAATCTGATATGGCCGAATTTATGTACCTATACCGGCCCAAATACGAAGTAGTAAAATATTGGAATGATTATGATGCTATAAATTACATTAAAAAATCGTTCAAAAAATACCAAAAAGCTAAATAGCAAGCTGTGTACAGGCTTTTTCGGCAGCTAGTTTTTCGGCGTTTTTTTTGTTAAAATCAAGGGCTTGTGTAATAATTTGGCCATCAACCAATACTTGTACGGTAAATAGTTTATCGTGTTCGCCTTCGGCATTGGTAATAAGTTCAAACGCTATTTCTTTGCCATGTTGCTGGCACCATTCTATCAATTTGCTTTTAAAATTGGTTTCGGTGTGCTCAAGCATAAGTATATCAATATGGGGTTTAACTATGCGTTGAGCTAAAAAGTTTTTGGTAAAATTATAGCCTTTATCCAAGTAAACGGCGCCTACTAACGATTCGAAAGCATCGCCCAGTACCGAGCTATGCTTGGCTGTAATATTTATGGTACGGTTATCAAATTCTATTAATTTATCGAAACCTAATTTTTTGGCCAGTTGGTTAAGGTTTACCCGGCTCACTATTTTTGAGCGCATTTCGGTTAAAAAGCCTTCCTCTTTATAGGGATACATTTTAAAAAGGATTTCGGCTATTACAGCACCCAAAATGGCATCGCCCAAAAACTCCAAACGCTCGTTGCTACTTTTTGTACCTTTTTTTATAGTTACCGATTTTGATTTATGCCTAAAAGCCAAGCGATACAAGGCCAAATTACCTGGTACAAAACCTAAAATATTTTTTAAGGCTTTAATATATTTGCGCTCGGGCGATAAATGGAGCTTGTATATTTTCGAAAAGGGCATTCGCTGCGGTTATATATTAAAAAAAAACAACAAACCTTTTACGAAACAAAGGTTATACACCACCTTATTCTTCGTATTTTTTAAAAATTACCGAAGCATTATGTCCACCAAAACCAAAAGTGTTGCTTAAAGCTGCGTTGATATTTCTTTTTTGTGCTTTGTTAAAGGTAAAGTTTAGTTTAGGGTCGAAGGAAGGATCGTCCGTAAAGTGATTAATGGTGGGAGGTACAATACCGTTTTTAATAGCCAAAATACAAGCAATAGATTCTATTGCACCAGCGGCACCTAATAAGTGCCCCGTCATTGATTTTGTTGAGCTAATGTTTAAGCGGTAAGCATCTTCACCAAATAAATCAACTATGGCTTTGGTTTCGCTAATATCGCCCAATGGCGTGGAAGTGCCATGAACGTTAATATAATCGATATCGGCAGGGATTAAGCCAGCCTCATCCAAAGCCGATTGCATAACTAGCTTTGCGCCTAAGCCTTCGGGGTGTGGTGCGGTAATATGGTTGGCATCGGCACTCATGCCTCCACCTACAATTTCGGCGTAAATTTTTGCACCACGGGCTTTTGCGTGTTCTAGGCTTTCTAAAATAAGTGCACCAGCACCTTCGCCAGCAACAAAACCATCTCGGTTTAAATCAAAAGGGCGTGAGGCTGTTTGGGGGTCGTCATTACGGGTTGATAAAGCATGCATGGCATTAAATCCACCAATACCTGCTTCGTTTAGTATCGCTTCGGAACCTCCTGATACAATCATATCTGCCCTGCCCATACGTATATAAGTAAAAGCGTCTATCAAAGCATTGGTGGATGATGCGCAGGCGGATACGCAAGAAAAATTGGGGCCACGCAATCCGTAGCGCATTGATATATGCCCTGGGGCAATATCAATAATCATTTTGGGTATAAAGAAGGGGTTAAATCTTGGTGTACCATCTCCGGCAGCAAAATTCATTACCTCATCTAAAAATGTTTTTAAACCGCCTATACCTGCTCCCCAAATAACGCCAATACGGTTGGTATTTAGGTTTCCGAAATCTAACCCAGCATCTTTAACGGCTTCATCTGTTGCTACTAAGGCGTATTGTACAAATGGGTCGAGCTTGCGGGCTTCTTTTTTATCTAAAAAATTTTCGGGTACAAAGTTTTTAACTTCGCAGGCAAATTTGGTTTTAAATTTTTCGCAATTAAAACGTGTAATAGGAGCGGCACCGCTTACCCCATTTAATAAACTGTTCCAGTACTCTTCGACAGTATTACCAATAGGAGTAAGCGCACCTAAACCTGTTACAACAACTCTTTTAAGCTCCATTTAGTTTGATAATGTAACTTACTTAACGTTTTTTTCTAAATAAGAGATAGCCTGGCCAACAGTACTGATGGTTTCGGCTTGGTCATCAGGAATGGCCACGTTAAACTCTTTCTCGAACTCCATGATAAGCTCAACTGTGTCTAAGGAGTCGGCACCAAGATCGTTCGTGAACGAAGCTTCTGGTGTTACTTCACTTTCGTCAACACCTAATTTTTCAACGATAATTGCTTTTACTCTCGAAGCGATATCAGACATAATACTCTATATTTTAAGGTTAATTAATTATTTGCAAATAAAAATAAATTCTATCAAATATCAAACCTTTTTGTTTTACTATAATTGTAAACAGTTTTCGACCTAATTTTTGTGGAATTATAATCTTCTAAAGTAACCTATATATTTTGAATAAAAAATTTTTAAAAATTGAACTTGACTTAGATTTTTGTTTAATAGCCATTATATCGCCTTTAAAAGACTACCGCCTGTGTTTTTTAATTAATAAATTTTTAAATACAAACTACGAAAGAACTTTGATGGACTACTGTATTAGCTACCCAAACGCTCAGTCGAAATATTTTTCGCAGTTTTATTATAAAAACACCAGCGATAATGATTGTTATATTATATCCAATAAAGGAGCCGAAGGATATTTAATACCTGAGATGAAAGAAACAGATTATTTTATATTGTTGCGCAATTTTTGTGATAAGGAGGAGCTACAATTTATTTTAACCCATTTAAAGCAGATAAAAGAGATACAAATTGCGCTAGAAATTAATCCATCTACCTTAAAATCAAAAGAAAATTTAATTTTTTAAAACCTTTTATCCAAAGGCATTTTAAAAAAGCTATTTTTGCAATGTATTTAACCGAAAAGTATTAAAATATTAAAACGATTATGGTATAACCAAAGTAGCAAAAAACCTTATTCGTACAAAAAAACAAACATGAAAACAACCCATAAAAGAACCAAAATAGTTGCAACCCTAGGGCCAGCATCGTCTAATAAAGAGGTATTATTATCATTAATTAAGGCTGGCGTAGATGTATGCAGGCTAAATTTTTCTCATGGTAGCCAAGCTGTTCACCAAAGCGTTATCAATACCATAAAAGAAATTAATAAAGAATATAATACCAATGTAGGCATACTTGCCGATTTGCAAGGGCCTAAAATAAGGATAGGCTTGGTAAAAGAAGGGGGCATTGTGTTAAAAAATGGTTCGCATATTAAAATCACTACCAAAGAGTGTATAGGCGATGATGACCAAATTTATATTACCTATGATACTTTCCCACAGGATGTACACCCTGGCGAAATTATTTTACTAGATGATGGTAAATTGCAGATGCAGGTATTAGAAACCAATAGAACAGATACCGTAATATGCGAAGTGGTACATGGTGGTATATTAACTAGCCGAAAAGGCGTAAATTTACCCAATACCAAAGTTTCTATCCCATCGCTTACCGAAGAAGATTTATCGAATTTACACCTAGCTTTGGATAATGACGTAGAATGGATTGGCCTATCGTTTGTACGTACCGCCGAAGATATTACCGAATTAAAACAAATTATTGCTGCCCGAGGAAAACAAGCAAGGGTAATTGCTAAAATCGAAAAACCCGAAGCTATCGAAAACATTGATGCCATTATTGAAGCTACGGATGGGGTAATGGTTGCCCGTGGCGATTTGGGTGTTGAAATGCCTTTAGAAGAAGTGCCTGTATTGCAAAAAATGATTGCCGCCAAATGTAATGCCGCTGCAAAGCCTGTAATTGTAGCTACGCAAATGCTCGAAAGTATGATAACTACACCTAGGCCTACACGGGCCGAGGTAAACGATGTGGCCAACTCGGTTTTAGATGGTGCCGATGCTGTAATGTTAAGTGGCGAAACATCGGTAGGCGATTTTCCTTTAATTGTAATCGAAACTATGGATAAAATTATTCGCCATGTAGAGGATAACGCTTTTGAATATTACAAAACTAAAGATTTAGATATTACATCACCTACCTACTTGGCCGATGCAGTATGCAGTTCGGCAGTGTTTTTGGCCGAAAAAACCAGTGCAAAAGGTATTGTAGCGATGACAACTTCGGGTTATACCGCATTTCAAATAAGCAGTTACCGCCCTAAAGCCGGAACTTTTATTTTTACTACCAGTAAAAATTTATTAAACACCCTAAGCCTATTATGGGGTGTAAAAGGATTTTATTTTGATAAATACGATAGCACCGATGATACCATTAGCGAAGTAAATAGGATATTAAAAGATTCGGGGATGATAGAAGTTGGCGAAATTGTTATCAATACGGCTTCAATCCCTATCCAAAAAAGAGGTACAACCAATATGATTAAAGTGAGTGTGGTTGAATAAAAATGCAACCGTATTATAAATAAAAAAAAATCGACTCGTGGTAGTCGATTTTTTTTTGCTTGTGTTTTTTGAAATTGTTAGGTGGTGGGGAGGTAATGCGTAGTTACCCACCACTCCCACCCCCCCTAAAAAAATTAATTTAGTGGTGGCAGGTTTGCTGTTAAAGTTTGTTTTTTAAGTGGTTTATTGGTCATTATAAAAGTTAACACGCCACCATTTTGTATATCGCTGTGCCTAATATAGGTGTTTAAATAAGGTTTACCATTTAGTTTTACAGCGGCTACATAAATATTTTGAGGGCTATTGTTTTGTGCAATTATGGTAAATGTTTTGCCATTATCTACTTGTAATACCGCCTTGTTTACTGCTGGGCTGCCTAGTATATAAACACCGTTTGCTGGGTTGTAGGGATAAAAGCCTAATGCAGATAATGCGTACCATGCAGACATTTGCCCACAATCTTCGTTGCCCGATAAGCCATTGGGTTGGCTATCATATAAGGTAGATAAAATTTGCCTTACCCTGTGCTGCGTTTTCCAGGGCTGCCCTAAAAAACCGTAAAAATAAGCTGTATGATGCCCAGGTTCGTTACCGTGTGCATACTGGCCAATAATGCCTGTAACATCATTAACGGGGCCGGTTATGGGGTGTGTATTGGAAAAAGTAGAATCTAGTTTGAGTACGCAGGCGTTATGGTTTTTGAATAATTTTATTAAACCATAAGGATCATGCTGTACCGACCAAATGTACTGCCAAGAATTGCCTTCGGTATATGGGCCAGCGTAATCTGTTTGGTATTCGTTCCAAACTGCCCAATTACCATCTGTTTTTTTAGGCCACATCATTTCCATATCGGGTTTAAATAGGTTTTTATAAAACTGGGCTCGGTTCATAAAATAGCTGTAATCTTGGTGTTTCCCCAATTTTTTGGCTACTTGGGCAGCGCACCAATCGTTATACGCACATTCCAAGGTTTTAGATACGGACGATCCGCCTGTACTATCAGATCGCATATATCCGTATTTTACGTATTCCCATCCGTTCCAATGTGAGCCTCGGTGATCTTCGGTTAAGCTGGTTTTTATGGCCTTGTAAGCCTCTTCCACATCTTTCCCTTTAACAAACCCTTTTATTATAGCATCAGTAACAACGGGTACAGCATGGTTGGCTATCATACAATGATTTTCGGTACCCCATAAAGCCCAAATGGGCAAATAGCCGTTATAATTAAAATGCGTAGTTATGGTGTTGATAAAATCGGGCACCTTTTCGGGCACCAATAAAGTGTATAATGGGTGGGCGGCTCTGTAAGTATCCCACAAAGAAAATGTAGAATAATAGTTCCCCGTTTTGCTTTTGTGTATCTTATAATCAGGGCCAAAAAAACTACTATCGGCATCGGCCAATTGGTTGGGTTGTATTAAGGTATGATACAACGCGGTGTAAAAAATTTCTTTTACCTTGGGTTCGGCATCAATTTGTAGGCGAGATAGGTAACTGTTCCACAGTTTTTTTGCGGCTTTGTGTACTTCGTCTATATCCCAACCTATTATTTCGAGTGCATTATTTTTGGCATTGGCCAAGCTTACGGCCGAAATGGCTACTTTAACTTTTATCTGCTCTTTATCGTTGGTGCTAAATTGGAGATTAAGCATTAAATTATCGTTTCTTAGCCTTTGGATGCCAGGTTTTAATAAGCCTAGTTTAACATCCGAACCTAAATCGGTGGTGAGGTACGATTTTTTAAAAGGCTTAGAGGTTTTAATAACGTAGTAAACCCGCCGAGAAGGCGCCCAGCCTCGGGTAATGTAGGTATATCCCGATATGGTAGAATCGTTTTCGATAACAAACTCGCTTTCTACCTGCTTGCCCCAATCCGAATAAATTTTATGTTTTAAATCGATATTGATAAAAGCCTCGGCAGTTTTTGGGAAAGTATATTCATGTATGCCTACATGCTGTGAAGCACTTAGCCTAACATTTATTTGGGGTTTGGGTAAAAATACCTCGTACAGGCCTGCGCTGGCTTTTTCTTGGCTATGCGAAAACTGGGTTTTACCCGGATATTGTGTGGTATCGGGCTTTTTGCCTATGTAAGGCATTAATAAAATATCGCCCAAATCGCCCACGCCTGTACCGCTTAAATGGGTATGGCTAAAGCCGAGGATTATATTTTCATCGTAATGATAGCCCGAACAAAAAGACCAACCTGTTGTACGCTGGTCGGGACTTAATTGCACCATACCAAAAGGAACGGTAGCACCTGGAAAAACATGGCCGTTACCCCCAGTACCTATCATGGGGTTTACAAAACGGGTAAAATCTTGTGCTTTTATTTCAGTAACGATTAAAAAAACAAAAACGAGAATGCTTATTTTTTTCATAAAAAGTTATTTTTGGGTTAAATATTCGTGTGCCATGATTTGGAAAACCGAAGATGTCCAAGTAATGGCTCGGTCTCTTAAACCTTCGCCACTTAGTGCATCGTAGTTTTCGGCAAAGCCATTGATGGTGCAATTATCGCAGTATCTTTTTGCTATTTCTGTAGCAAATTGTTTATCTCCGTAGCTGTATGCTCCACTTGCAATAATTAGGGTAGGAGGTGCCCACACTGGGCCTCGCCAGTAACTATCGGCTTTGTATAAAGTGCCATTTGGATTTTCGCTGGCTAAACCAATTTTGGTAAACTGGCCGTTTGTTTTAAGGTCGGTTATCATTTTATGGGCAATATATTTAGGTAACCTTTTGCCCAGTACCAATGGCAAATAGTTAATTAAGCATTGGCTTTTATCGTAAACGGAGTTATCGTCCATACGTTTGTTTACAAATTGCTTACCGTTCCAAAGATTTTTTATTAACCTATCTAGCTGTTTGTTTGCTTTAGATTTCCAAATTTTTGCTTCTTTAGGTTTGCCTAATTTTTGCGCCACTTCGGCCAATACATCCATTTGAATTACCAAGTAAGCGGATAGGTCTGGAGATTCGGCCTGAAAGCCAGCATCAAAAATGGATGCGTTATCCCAGCCCGAATCGTTTCCGTGGTGATACTCGGGGATGCTATCATGGTCATCGTCTCGGTATTGGAACCAAAAGTTTGTCCATTTTTCTAAGGGCTTGTAAATTTGGTTTAAGTATTTGGGTTGATTGAAAACGGGGTTGGCATCCATCATTTTTTTTAGTGCCCAGCCATGAATGGGCGGTTTAGCCAATCCCCACAATGCCTGCCTATCGTTTATAAAATCGGGGAAGCTGCCTGTTTGGTTTTGGTGATCAAAAAATATCATAAAATTATCCCAAGCCTGCATTGGGTTTTTATAGGCCAAAGCCATGGCGGTAAAGCAATGATCCCAAGCCCAAATAGCCCGCATTTTACCTTTTGATGTATAAATTATTTGGCGGTTCATAAAACCTTGTGGCTTTACCACGCTAGACCAGTTTAGGTACGATGCCGCCATATTAGCCGCTTTGTACTTTTTATCAATTTCGGGTACTTTATTTGCCCAGTTGCTTAAACTTTTGTTCGCTTTAAGTACACAATCATCAAAACCTAAGCTATAATCGCTTTTATCCCAACCGTAGGGGTATTGATTTATGGCCGATTCGAATTTGCCATCGCCACCAGGCACTTGTATAAAGTAAACTTCGCCTTGTACTTGGTTATTTAAGCCATCGGCATTTAAAGTATAACGTTCGCCAAATTGTGTGGCAGTGCCCTTTAGCGCAGTAAATACAAAGTGTGCGTTTCCGCCCTGTTGCACACGCCACTGGCCAGGTTTGGTAGGCATTATTAGGTTGCTTTGGTCTTTGGCAATTTGTGTTATTTTTAGCCCTGTACCATTGCCACGCAACCTGATAATGTTATCGTCTTGAAAGCAAAGTTCAATAATACCCAACGCAGATTTAAGCGTAACTTTGGATGAAGTTGCCGTAATGTTTGCTTTTTCGGGTTTTCCATTTGCATAAGCCTCTAATAAAAATATGCTGTTATCTTGCCACATACGGTTACCCGAAATATCCCTCAAGTAAAGTTTTTGCTCGCCGGGTACATTTTCAACAATGCTTATTACCATATAAGCCCCTTTGTAAGAAAACGGCAGTTTTGAGATGTCGATTTTTACTGGAATTTGTGCGTACAAGCCATTACATCCAAGAATTAGGAACAAAAATATTTTTATTAACCTTGCCTTCATTCTATATTTATTTAACTGGTTTATTTATTTTACTTTGCCGCCCAAGGTCATCCCTTCCGGAGATTTCCCATCGGTAGAAATATAAATGAGCTTGCTTTGGTGAGGATTTAATTCGATGGTTAAGCTATCCATTACACCTATTTTTTGCGTACTGGCCACATCCCAAGCAAAACATGTGGCTTGCTTTACGTCCACCAAACTTTTTAAGGTAAATGTTGCGGTGTTTTTAACGTCTTTACGATTGGTGAACAAAACGGCATACGATTTTTGGGCAGTAAACTGTCGGGTAAGTACTTCAAACTTTTCATCTTTGGTAATAAATGGCACTTTGGCCGAATATTTTTGGGAACCGGGTTCTAAAAACCTAAACAATTCTACCCTTTCTTTTGGTATTTGGTGAAACAAATCCGAAGTGTTTACCACACCGCCCAGCATCCCTACCCAATAAGCCAAAGATTTGGTTTCTTCATCTGTTAAATAGTTGTACTTTTCTCTCACTATCAAGGCGTCAGCATCGTTTTGCCACCAAACATTGTTGATGTGTTGCCCGCCTTTCATCTCATTATACATACCAGCACAGGCTTCCCATTTGGGGCTAATATCGCCTGCCATGCGCATACCATCTACATAACCCAGCATTACTGGGAAAGGGGCAATACAACCTAGCCAATAGGCATCTTGCCCAATTTCTTGGCGTATCATATCAAAAAACTCTCGCTGATATTCGGACGATGTTTTGCCGGGCATAAACCTTTTTACGTTGTTGGACGATTCCCATCCGTAATACATAAAATCTGTTTTAAAAAAGCTAATGCCCATTTTTTTGAACGTACGAAAAACGTTGCGTAAATAAGCCATTACAGCGGGGTTGCTGGTATCTAAAACATAAGTTTCTTCATCTATTAATCCCCATAAACGTTCTTCGCCATAAAAAGTCATTTGGATAATGGGCTTGCCATCGTTTTTTCTCAATATCCAATCGGGGTGCTCGGCATATAATTTACTTCTATTGCCCACCATGTACGGGCCAATCCAAATACCGGCTTTATACCCTTTTGCTATAATTTCTTTAACAGATGGTTCTATCCCGTTAGGAAATTTAAAGCTCGGTTCTAACCAATCGCCTAAATGTGGGTGGTAGCCTGCATCGATTTGAAAGGTTTGGATATTTACCGATGGTGTAATGGCCTTAAATCCTTTCAGATAATCAGAAACCATAACTTGGTCCAGATGATAATAGGTAAAATACCACGAGCACCAATGATAAGATTGTGGCTTAGCACTTTTTACGCCCATAAATTTTGCTGCGGCTGTAGCCTCGTTGCGCATGGCATCGTAAGCAACTGTGTTTTCTGTAAAATAAAATGTTGGGATATCGGTTACGGATACTTTCTCTGTATTAATATTTACATCAACCAAGTGTTTTCCGCCATTTAGCTGTGATGGGTAGGGCTTTAGTTGGGAGATGTACTTTTTATAATTGCGGGTAGAAACTACCATTGCCGCTCCGCTATCGTTTACCAAACCGGTTATGGAGTGGCAATCGGGGTATTGCTCTGTGGTTTCGGGCCAGTTTTTAATGCCCGCACCACCACCTATCATTACTGGCGTTTTGTAAAGTTGTTTTGCACCAATAACTTCGGCATCATGGATGATGGATATGGAAGCTGGGCTAAAGTTTAAGCCTTCTACCTTGGTATTGATAGTTAATGCGGTGTCTTCAACTCCAAATTGTAAAGTAATTTTGCCCTTGGTTAAAATATAATCAATGGTTTTACTATTTCCCTTTTCGGATATTTTAACTTGGGTTACTTTTAATGATTTATTATCCAAAGCTGGGTAGCAATTGGTAATTTTTACCGCTTTGCCTACAATATCATAGCTACCATCATTATGGATAATAGCTGTTATGGCTTGTGCATATAATGGCTTTTGTTGCCCCAAAACGGCAATCGATAGCGCTAATAAGGTTGTTTTTAATTTAGTCATTTGCCAATAGTTTTATATTTAAAATTTGCCAATATACATCATTTACCTAATGTGAAACATACCATTTACTTCTCGGCTATTATTACTGTAGATTGGAAAGGTTGAAGTGTTAATTTAGTTATTTTTTTGCGGCCCAAAGTGTAAATTAGTTGATTTTTATAATTTAACGTTTTACTTATTTTTTGGGTGTTTATAATAAGGTGTGGGTACGCATTTTGGTTTAGATTTAAGTTATTAAACATCCCATTTTTTTCGTAACCGTATAGTTTTTTCCAATCTTGTAAAGTAAAACTTTTATCAATGGTATTTTTTTTGCCCATGGCATCTACAGTATTATATAAATCGCGGGCAAGGGTATCGGAGTGTAGTGTATAATATTTATTGTGGTTAAAACTGGCCATGTTTTGTGTACTGGGTACAAGCCAATTTATTAAAAGTACGCCACGATAGTTTTTTTGGCTTATAAAAACAGTGTTATGGCTAAATATATTGTTGCGGGTTGTGTTGGGGTTAAACCACTCGGCTACCGATAAACTGTTTTTACAATTGTATAGTAGGTTGTTTTTAACCGTGTTATCATGCGCATCGGAATTTATATGAATACCAATTGCCGAAATATTTGAAACCGTATTGCCTTCTACCGCTATATTGTAAACCAAGTTATCTAAATAAATACCATTGGCATCGGGCAATTTATGGCTATTGGTAGTACCGTAATTAGAGCCCTTTACATCCGATACCACATTGTTTTTTATTTGATTATTGTGGGTATAAAATTTACATTTTGCCCAGCAATATATGGCTGCACCATCGCTTAACTTTAATAATGCATTGCTTACCACGTTATTTTCCATTGTGCTATAAGCACCATCCATTCTAATGCCCACGTAACCCGTTTTTTCTACCCTATTGTATTTAATACTGTTGTTTAATGCAGTATGGCTTTGGGCAAGTTTTACAACTTCGTTATTGGCAATAGTAATGCCTACCATGCCATTTACGCCGCTTATGCCATAGCCCATTATTAGGCCTATGTGGTGTACGTAATTATTGTGTATAAGTAAGTTTTCGGGTTCTAGGGCGTATATTCCTCGGCCGTTTATATCCGCAATTTCGTTGTTATTTACATTACAGTTTTTTGCAATTTGGCCGATAGCAATACCCGTGTGGTTAATGTATTGTATTTTATTATGTGCCAGTATAATATGGCTATTATTACCCAATAGGTTAATGCCAAAAGTATCAAATTTTTGTATATCAAGCTGCGAAACGTTTACATAACGCACACTATTATATATACTTACACCACAATTTAATGTAACAGCCTCGGTGTTTTTGCCTGTAAAAGTATTGCCGCCGTAATAATATAATATTTTTTGAGTGGGATGGTAAAACCATTCGCCCAAGGTATCTAGTTCTTCAAATTTATTGTCGAAATAGTACCCCCAGCCTTTGCCCAAGGTATTGGTTGAGCTATCGCTAATGGTAACTTTATGGTTTCCAAATTTTTTAACTACGCTGGTACGTACTTCCCAATCCCAGGTTCTAAAACGTAGGTTGGTGTTTTCCCAGTATTTTTCTTTTTGCTTTAGCGATGAATCAATAAAGGTTACACTATCGCCTACGCCACCTTGCATAATAGCAAAACCTGTATTGGGGTAGCGGGCTAGTGTTTTTAATTTGCCATTATCAAATAAGTTTTTTACCGTTTGGTTTAGTTTAACTTGCCATATATGCGTGTTGTAGGCCGTAAAATTATGTAGTTTAATGGCACCTGTAATTATAGGGTTGGCACCAGTGCCGTAAGCCGATATTGTAATTGCTTGCTTGCTACTGCCCGATTGTTTTACAACAATCTCACCAAAAAAAGTATCTCCTTTTTTAAATAAAACTTTATCGCCGGGTTTTAATATTTGCTGGTTTAGGCGGGTTATGGATTTCCAAGGTTGGCTTAGGGTTGTACCTTTATTGCCATCGTTTCCACTAGCCGATAGGTAGTAGTTGGTAGCCATAAGTGGGCAAAGGCTACAAAAATATAGCATTAAAAAAATAAAAATCTTCATTATTTATTGGCTGGTTACAATAGGTTTAATTGGTATGGTTTATGCCCCAAAGATAATTTTATTTTGATTTATATAGCTTTAATTTTTTTAGCCACTATTGTTTTTAATTACCTTTGCATATTACCCGCATGTAGTTTTAAGAAACAAACAATAAAGCCATATAAAATTAACTAAGCATTATAAAAATAATGGGTAAAAACCGTGTAAACCTTATATGCTTAAAACACATTTTTAAATTGAGTTACCCTATTATTTACGTTCCATTTTTAAACGTGAATGGCATGGCCTTGTTTCCGTTTATACTGATAAATAAACCAGCTTACCGTAATGATAGCCAAATTATTAGGCATGAAACCATACACTTGCAGCAACAGTTAGAATTACTGATTTTGCCTTTTTACATTTTATATGCCGCCAATTATATTATAAATTTATGGAGATATAAAAATAGTTACCAAGCCTATTACCATATAATTTTTGAACGCGAAGCTTATGCAAATGATGGGGATATACTATATTTGCGCAAGCGTACATTGTGGGCTTTTTTAAAATATATACACGCAAATAAATCTGTATGAAGCAAAGTTTACATCAACATATTTTTAATTTTTTAATAGTGGGAGCATTTTTACTGGGGCTTACAAATGCCAAGGCACAAAATGCGCTGCCCCAAGCCGATACCGTAAAAACCCAAATAAGTACGCTTAAAAAAAACCCGCTCATAAGCAAAAGCCCTTTATTTTTTCTTAAAAAAACAACTATACCGCCCAGGTTATTAAACGTTAAAGTTAATTATTGGCGCAACCAAAGTACATTTAGTATTAATGTTAACCAAGCCGCATTTAGCAATAACTGGAGCGGTGGCGGGGTAAATTCGCTGGCATTGGGCGGGCAATTTTTATACAAAGCCGAGTATAATAAAGAACGTGTAAACTATATTACACAACTCGATTTAATTTATGGTAAACTAAAAAACAAAAACCAATTAGAACGTAAAACCAACGACCGTATTTTTATAGATAATAAAGCTGCATTGCAAATATCAAAAAACTGGTACTTTTTTGGCTCCCTAAGTTTCGAGTCGCAGTTTGATATTGGCTATACTTATGGCAAAGATGTAGCGGGTAACGAAACCCGAACTAATATTTCTAACTTTATGGCACCAGGCTATGTTACCGAGTCGGTAGGTTTCGAGTATAAACCCATCAATTACTTTAGTTTACGCTTAGGTACAGGTACAGCCCGCCAAACATTTGTACTGGATACTACCTTATACAAAAATAATCCCAAAAACTTTGGGGTACCTATTGGTAAAGTTTTTCGCAACGAACTCGCTTTTCAAATGGTGGCAAATTTTGATAAAGATATTGCCAAAAACTTAAACCTAAAATCGCGTTATCTATTATTTGCTGCGTATGAAAAAATACAACATATAGACCAACGACTGGATGTTACCCTAACCGCAAAAGTAAATAAGTTTATTAACGTGATGGTAAATGGCGTAGCTCTTTACGATGATGATTTTAGCAACACCCTACAATCCAGCCAAGCATTATCGTTAGGTATAGTGTATAATTTACCTTAAATAAATTGTGGCTTGTATATTCATTTTGTTACTTTTGGCATAAATAATCAACTATGGAATGGATAACATCGCCCGAAATTTGGATTTCGTTACTTACCCTTACCCTTTTAGAAATTGTACTGGGCATAGATAATATTGTTTTTATATCCATATTGGCAGGGAAACTACCTGCTGATAAACAAAAAAAAGCTAGGCAATTAGGCTTAGCCTTAGCCATGATTACCCGTGTAATGCTTTTACTATCATTAACTTGGATGATGAAACTTACAAGCCCTTTATTTAATATGGGCCAGTGGCTAAATGTAAAAGATGGTAAAATTTTAGAACAATTATCGTTATCGGGACGCGATTTAATTTTGATTATAGGAGGCTTATTTTTGATTTATAAAAGTACACACGAAATTCACGAAAAACTAGAAGGCCAACCCGAACACGAAAACAAGCGCAAGCCACACTCATTTACAGCTACAATTATTCAGATTTTAATATTAGATTTGGTTTTTTCGTTAGATTCGGTAATTACAGCCGTGGGCATGGCCGATCATATCGAGGTAATGATAGCCGCAGTAATTATTGCTGTGGGTGTAATGATGGTATCGGCAGGGGGTATTTCAGATTTTGTAAACCAGCATCCCACAGTTAAAATATTAGCCCTTTCGTTTTTACTTTTAATAGGCGTATCGTTACTGGCCGAAGGTTTCGAACAGCATATACCCAAGGGTTATATTTATTTTGCCATGGCTTTTTCGGTACTGGTAGAAATGCTTAACCTTAAAATGAAAAAGAAAAACAGCAAAGTAGTACAGTTAAGAAACCCACATCCATAAATTTATTTACAACTATAAAAAACACCTCATCATGAAATTTATCATTGAAATATTACTTACAGGCTTGGCTGTAGTTTTGGCCGCTTACTTTGTACCTGGTGTACAGGTTAATGGCTATGTAACCGCAATTATTGTAGGCGTACTGCTAGCCATTAGCAATGCCACTATTGGCTTTATTTTACGGATTTTAACCTTCCCTATCAATGTTTTATCGCTTGGGCTAATGTCGTTTATTATTACCGTATTGATGGTAATACTGGTTGATAATTTACTACAGGGTTTTAGCACCAATGGATTTTGGTCGGCAATGATATTTGCCTTGGCACTATCGTTAATAAAAATATTGTTTGGTAGCTTTAACAATAACCGTAATTCTACTTTTTTGCTTTAAAAAAAGAGTTAAATATTTGATAACAAAACCCTTGTACATTTATGTATAATATGTACAAGGCTAGTTGTCTCGTCCTGAAAAAAGTTTACACTTTTTCTAAATAATTCTGTTTACAGTTTACAATTATAAATATATCCTTATCTAAACAAGGATATAATGCCAAATGCTACAGAAAGTGTAATAGCCGAAATTAATAAACAAACCACTGAGCTATTACTGAAAATGAAATTATTTATTATCTAAACTTTTAGGGGTTGAGGTTAATAGCACAGCACTCAATCATCGGCATTTACCCCACGCCTAATAACTGGCATACCTATTATTTTATACACATCGTCTATTTGGTTAATGCTTCCATTTACCAAGTTGCTTAACAGTATAATGGTTATATTTTGTTTGGTATCTCGCAAAAAAATATGCCTAAACCCATGCCACCAGCCAGTATGGTAAATTACTTTTTGCTGGTGCAGGCTATCGGTATAAATGCGCCAGCCTAGGCCGTAGCCAAAGTATTTATTTTGCAATTTGCTTTGTGGGGTATAAGCCGAATCGAGGGTGGTTTGGCTAAGTACCCTGCTATTGCGTATTGCTTGGTCAAACAGGTATAAATCGCCTACGGTGCTGTATATTCCTTTATCGCCAGTGGTACCATCCAAAAAATCTTGCCTTACCGATCTTCGCCAATTACGGTCATGCCCTACCACATCAACAGGTATTTTTTCGTAAACGGCTGTCGAATAAATGGCTGTGTTTTTCATCCCCAAAGGTTTAAAAATAGCTTCTTGCATGTATTGTGCAAATGGTTTTTGGGTAATTTTTTCTACAATGGCTGCCAATACCATAAAGTTAGAATTGTTGTAATGAAACATTCTATTGGGCGGGAAATATGGCTTTGGCTTATATTGGGCAAATAACGCCATGGCATCCATATTTGTCATCCCTTTATATTTTTGTTTCCATATTTTATCGGTAAAATAAACATAGTTAATTAAGCCCGAGCGGTGCGCAAGCAACATTTTAATCGTAATACCGGGGTAAGGGAATTCAGGAAAAAAATCGGTTACTGTTTGGGTTAATTTAAGCTTTCCTTGTTCCATCAACATTAAAATAGCGGTACCCGTAAATGGCTTTGAAAGCGAAGCCAGCTGGAATTTAGAACCAATAGTTAACGAATCGCGGTGCAAATAATCGGCCCAGCCAAATGCGTTTTCATAAATTATTTTGCCGTTTTTGGCTATTAATACATTGCCATTAAAATTTCGTTTTTTATGTATTTCTTTAAAATAATCATCTAGTTTTTTATCCGCTTGGGCGGGATTGTAAACCAATAATAAACTATCGTGTTGCGGGTTTAACGTTACGACTTTGTGTTTTTGTTCTTTTTTGTTTGAATTACAGGCACTTAAACTTGCAGCGGCTAATAAGGTAAGGGAAACTATTTTTTTTATCATCATACAGGGGGCTATCTCAACTATTGTAAGCCCGAAATTTATAAATAATGTGGTTAATAAATAAGGTGGTGTGGTGTTTTTTTAAAACCGTATTTGAAGTATGATTTTATTCTCTCAGCTCAAACCAAGCCATTACCTCGTTTTTTGTGGGCATTACTAAATCCAGTTTCATTTTTTTACGCATCCCGCCAAGGTCGTTAAATACTTTGTTGGGGTTAGCGGCTTGCAATTCATCGGGGTTGTTAAAGCCCATTTTTATAATTACAGGTATCCACTGTGCAGGTATGCCAAGGGCTATAAAATCGTTGTCGTTTACTTTAGCCTTTTTTTCGGGGCGCATTTGCGGAAAAAACAATACTTCTTGTATGCTTTGCTGGTTGGTAAGCATCATTACTAGCCTATCAATACCAATACCTAAACCTGCTGTGGGTGGCATACCATATTCGAGGGCTCGTATAAAATCATCGTCCATGGCCATGGCTTCATCATCGCCACGGGCGGCTAGGGTAAGCTGGTGTTCGAAGCGTTGTTTTTGGTCGATGGCATCGTTTAATTCGCTGTAAGCATTGGCAATTTCTTTGCCGTTTACAAACAGCTCGAACCGCTCTACCAAGCCTTCGTGGCTACGGTGTTTTTTGGCAAGCGGCGTCATCTCAATAGGATAATCGGTAATGTAGGTGGGTTGTATCAACTCATGTTCTACCTTTTCGCCAAAAATGGCATCCACCAATTTACCTTTGCCCATAGTTGCGTTAACCTCTACATTAAGGCTTTTGCAGGTCTCTAAAAGTTGTGCTTCGCCCATGGCCGAAACATCAATACCTGTGTATTTTAAAATAGAATCGTACATAGATAAACGTTGGTAAGGCCCTGCAAAATCTATCTCTTTATCGCCTACGGTTACGGTTGTTTTGCCGTGTATGGCTAGGGTAATTTTCTCTAAACAATCTTCCACCATGGCCATCATCCAAATATAATCTTTGTAGGCAATGTAAATTTCCATGGAGGTAAACTCGGGGTTATGGGTTTTATCCATCCCTTCGTTTCTAAACATTTTGCCAAATTCGTAAACCCCATCAAAACCTGCAACAATTAAGCGTTTAAGGTACAGTTCGTTAGCTATGCGTAAAAACAAAGGCATATCTAGCGTATTATGAAAAGTATTGAAAGGCCTTGCCGCCGCACCACCGTGTATGCCTTGTAAAATGGGTGTTTCTACCTCTAGCCAACCTTGGGCATCAAAATAATTACGCATGGTGCTGATAACTTTTGAGCGGGTTTTAAAAATTTCTTTAAAATGAGGGTTTACCGTTAAGTCAACATAGCGCATACGGTAACGCATTTCGGGGTCGGTAAAGCCATCGTAGGTGTTGCCTTCATCGTCTCGTTTTACAATGGGTAATGGTTTTAACGATTTTGATAAAAGCGTTAATTGGGTTACGTGTACCGATATTTCGCCTGTTTGGGTAGTAAAAACGTAACCTTTAATACCTATAAAATCGCCAATATCTAGCAGTTTTTTAAACACGGTATTGTAAAGGGTTTTATCTTCATCGGGGCAAAGGTCGTCGCGTTTTAAATATATTTGCATACGGCCTGTGGCATCTTGTATTTCGGCAAAGGATGCGTTACCCATAATGCGGCGGGTCATAATTCGGCCGGCCATGCTTATATTTTTGTAGGCTGTTTTTTCGTTTTGATAGTTTGTGGTAATATCGGCAGCGTAGGTATCTACATGGTAAGCTTCTGCTGGATATGGGTTTATGCCCAAGTTTTTTAATTCTTGTAACGATTGGCGGCGTTGTACTTCTTGCTCGGATAGGGTTGTGCTCATTTAATTTTATTTTGGGCAAAAATAGGGTTTTATCTTTACAAAACAGAAAACAGGTGGGTACAGCAGGTAAACAAAGTTTGTAATGCGAAAGCGCAAAGCACACAAAGCTACATGTATAAAAAACACGGTGCAAGGTAAACCCGCATTAAAAAGCACATGAGCGAAACTTGCCTGCGCAAGTAGGTGGGGCTAGCTTTGGGTAAATAATGCTATCATTTACGTAAGTTACAAAACTTTAGAACCTTATTGCCCATCTACCTCTTCTACCCTTAGGCCTATATCATTTATACCGTCGAGCGGATTATCTCGCATATTTTGTTCAACAAGTATGGTGTATTTGCCCTTGTGGGGGAAGCTATAATTTTGCTTATAGGGCAGCTGGTAGGTAAATAAACTGCCACTGGTGGTGCCTAGCCAAGCGCCATCGGGGTTGGCAATGGTAAATTCTACCCTTTCGGTTTTTTTGCTTTTATTGGGCTGTATAATGCTTACTTTAAACCATATATTGGCATATTTATACGCATCGCTGTGGCGTAAATTAATAAGTATATTGTATTTTTTATTGGGATGAGTAATTTCTACTGCGCTTTTGATAGGCTGGGCATAAGTCCAATGTTGGCTGGGTACGCTTATAAAATCATCGGTAATGGCGTTATCAATACAGCCTTGTAAGGTGGCTATTACTATAAAAAAAAACAGTGTTATTAATTTTATTTTCATTTACAAAGGCGGTGCTTGGGGTGGTTTATTACGGTTTTTATTGCGGTTATTAAAGCGTTTTTTAGGGGGTGTTTCGGCGTTTGGTGTTGCTTTAGTTTTCCCATCTACGTTAGCAGTTGCTTGTGGTTTTGTTACGTTTTTTTGTGGTGCTGTAGTTTCGGCTGTATTACGGTTTTTGGATTTTGGTTTATTTTTTTTCTTTTTTCTAGCTTTTTCGTCGAGGCGGGTTAAGCTATCTTGCCCCACTACGTTTTCATAATCAAAGGCTTTAATTACGAGCTTGGTTTCGGCAATTTCTACGGCTAGGTCTTTTAAATCTTCGGGTTTTTCGCCTTTTCGGTTCATTTCTTGGATTTCTTTAACCCTAGCAATTTCGAGGGGTATCCAAGTGTTTTCTTCGCCGGGGTACACGTACCACATAATTTTTTTGAAGATGTCGGTTTTTTGTAATCGGGCATCGCCACGTATGGTTTTAAGCCTATCGGCATTATCGGGGATGTGTTTTAGGGCATCCATGTACGAGTCGAGTTCGAAATTTAAACAGCATTTTAGCTTACCACATTGGCCAGCAAGTTTTAGGGTGTTTAGCGATAGGTTTTGGTACCTGGCCGCAGCGGTTGATACTGTTTTAAAATCGGTTAACCAGGTAGAGCAGCATAACTCTCGCCCACAAGAGCCTATACCCCCTAGGCGGCTAGCTTCTTGGCGCATCCCTATTTGGCGCATTTCTATGCGTATTTTAAAAGACTCGGCCAAGCGTTTTATCAGTTCTCTAAAATCAACCCTACCTTCGGCAGTATAGTAAAAAGTGGCTTTACTTTTATCGCCTTGATAATCTACATCGCTTAGTTTCATGGCTAACCCTAGCTCAATAGCAATAGTACGGGCTTTGTGCATTGTTACCGATTCGGTTTCTTTGGCTAACTTCCATTTTTCTACATCGGTAGGGCTTGCTTTTCGGTATATTTTAAGTTCAATTTTTTCTTCGTTGGTACGGCGTTTTTTCATTTGCATACGCACCAGTTCGCCCGTTAAAGATACATGGCCAATATCGTAACCACCCGTAGCGGTTTCTACGGCTACTAGTTCGCCTGCTTCAAAGTATATATTATCTACGTTGCGGTAAAACTCTTTTCGGGAGCCTTTAAACCTTACTTCTACAATATTAAAAGGTTTAAAATTAGCTGGTAAATCCATATCGGCCAGCCAATCATATACATCTAACTTGCTGCAACCGCCATCGGTTAAGCATGACCCGTTACTTTTACAGCCCCCAGGGGTACAACCCCCAGTTGAGCAACTTCCACATCCCATAATTTATACTAATATATGTTGAGTCCCCGCAGGGAACGTATTAAACTTTAATAATTTTACAAGCATCAAAGATACATCTAAAAACAATATCTTGGGGTTCGCATTACGTTCTATATGGTAATGTGCTTTTTCGAACTCGGTAGCTATGCTTTCGGCTTTGGCTAAGGTTAAAATTTTTGAAAACTTGCTTATAAAATCTAGTTCCTTATCGGGCAGGTGTATCAATATAGGCGTTCCCGATAGGCATAATACCGCTTCACGCATAAGGTTTATACCGTACCTAAAAAAGTTTTTTTGGTTTTCGCGGCCCATTTTTGCAAGCTCATCTACTTGGTTTACGATATCTATACCTCGGTTTTGTACACAATGGCGCATCCACATTACAAACGTTTCGTGATAATTATTTTCTTCGTGTGCAATATATTCCTGTGCTGTATGTAAGTTTCCATTACTTAAATATGCAATTTGCTGCGCTTTTTCGGGGGTTGTATTTTTATGTGTGGTTAAAAAACCAACCACATCAGTATATCCTAGTTTGGGTATTTTTACAATTTGGGTGCGAGATATAATGGTGTTTAGCAGCTGCTCTTGGTTTTGCGCTACCAATAAAAATAGGGTTTTATCGGCAGGTTCTTCAATTATTTTTAACAAAGCATTGCCCGAGTTTACCAAATATTCGGGCAACCACATAATCATAATTTTATACTCGGCCTCAAAGGGTTTTAGGCTTAGGCGGCTAATAATGTGGTGGCTTTCGGCAATGTTAATGTTAAACTGCTTGTTATCTACGTTTAAGCTATATCGCCAGCTATCTAAGCCTAGGTATGGGTTTTGTGTAACGGCTTGGCGCCAATCGCTAATGTAATTGCTGGCTACATCGTCTTTATCTTTTGCAAAAAAAGGAAACGAAAAATGTAAATCGGGGTGAATTAATTTTTGGTATTTTTTGCATGATGCGCACTCGCCACACGAGTCGTTGGGTAATTTATATGCGCAGCAAATATATTGTGCATAAGCAATGGCCAAGGCCAAACTTCCGCAACCCTCGGGTCCCAAAAATAATTGTGCATGGCTTACCCTATTATGGCTAACCGTATCTATAAGGTGTTTTTTAATGGCTTGCTGACCAATAATATCTTTAAACTGCATTGCCGCAAAATAAACATTTTGTATGGTTTTTGGTGAGATATTTTTTGGTGGGTTTATTTTTTTTGTGTGAATGTTGCGTTAGTTTTTTGTATTGATTTTTAGCCGAAAACCATTCGGTAAAAAAAAACGAAATAATTTATATACATTTGCCCCATCAAAAAGGGGTGCCTTGTTTGTGATGTTAGGGTTTTAAAAAACTTTACACAAATACAAAAACAGGCTGAGATCATACCCATCTGTGAAAGTAAAAATTCAAAATTAAAAACCAGACCGGCTTTTTAATTTTAACTTTTGAATTTCAAAGTGCACCTGATGCGGGTAATGCCGACGTAGGGATTAAAAAGGTATAAGTTAATGTATAAACCGTGGGTAACCCCAGCCTATGGTTAAGTTTAACTAAAAAAAATCAAACACATTGAAAAAATTTATTGCTGGCGTAAGCATCGCCCTGTTGCCCTTTTTAGTAAGCGCACAAAACTTTATTGTAGGTAAAATTATAACCTCCGATAGTCAAAAGCCATTATCTGGCGCAAACATCAGCATCAAAAACAGTAATTATGCAGGCATTTCTTTAGCCAATGGCGAGTTTAAAATTGCGGTTTTAAAACCCGGTAAATACGTGTTGCAGGTAAGTTACGTAGGCTATCAAACCCAAATACTAACGGTACAATCGGGCAGCAGCCCCCTAATTATTGCCCTAAAAAATAACCTGTTTTTAGCCGATGAAGTAATGATAACTGCCACCCGAGCTAGCGAAAATGCCGCTACCACACTCAAAAACATCAGCAAAACAGATATAGAAAAAAATAATTTCGGGCAAGATTTGCCGTACCTATTAAACCAAACACCATCGGTGGTGGTATCGTCCGATGCGGGTGCAGGCATAGGCTACACAGGTTTACGCATACGTGGCTCCGATGCTACCCGCATAAACGTAACCGTAAATGGCATACCCATAAACGATACCGAAAGCCAAGGAATGTATTGGGTAAATATGCCCGATTTTGCCTCCTCGGTTGATAATGTACAAATACAACGTGGCGTAGGTACATCAACCAACGGTGCCGGAGCCTTCGGCGCAAGCCTAAATATACAAACCAATACAAGGCAAGATACCGCTTATACTGAAATAAATACAGCCGCTGGCAGTTACCGCAGTTTAAAAAATACGCTTAAAATGGGTACAGGTTTAATTAATGGAAAATTTAGTTTCGATGGTCGCTTATCGCGGATAGTATCTGATGGGTATATAGATAGGGCAACTTCTAACTTAAAATCGTATTTTGTTACAGGTGCATATTATGGTAAAAACAGCTTGTTGCGTATCAATGCTTTTTCGGGAAAAGAAAAAACTTACCAAGCCTGGAACGGCGTACCGCAAGATTCGCTGGCTACCAACCGCCGCTACAACAGTTTTACCTACGATAACCAAACCGATAATTACCAGCAAAGCCATTACCAATTGTTGTACTCGCAAGCCATCTCACCTAAAATAACTTTTAATGGTGCTTTGCATTATACCAAAGGCGCAGGCTATTACGAAGAATATAAAGAAAACCAGGCTTTCGCCGATTATAACCTTACACCTATAAACGTAGGCAATGTAGTAATTGATAGCACCAATTTGATACGCCAAAAATGGTTAGATAACGATTTTTATGGTGCAACTTATTCCTTTATTTACACGCCCAATAACACTTTTAATTTTACGCTTGGCGGTGCTTATAACCAATACAATGGCAACCATTTTACCGAAATTATTTGGGCACAATACGCCGCCGATAGTAAAATAAGGCAACGACTAAACCAAAACAATGGTTTTAAAACCGATTTCAATGTATTTGCCAAGGCACAATATCAAATAAATAATTTATCGCTTTTTGCGGATATGCAGTACCGAAAAATCAATTACGATTTTTTAGGTTTTAACAATACAGGTCAAAATGTAACACAAAGCGATGCCTTAAACTTTTTTAATCCTAAACTGGGTTTAACATATACCATTGATACGCAAAGCAATGTTTACGCATCGTTTTCGGTGGGTAATAAAGAACCCAACCGCGATGAATACACACAATCAAGCCCGGCAAGCAGGCCAAAACACGAACGGTTAAACAATATAGAAGCGGGTTATAGGTTTAAAAAACAAGACTTTACAGCTGGTATAAACCTATACAGTATGCAATACAAAAACCAACTGGTACTTACAGGGCAAATAAACGATGTAGGCGAAGCCATACGCAGCAACGTAGCGCAAAGCTACCGAAACGGGATAGAGCTTGATATGGCGTTACAAATTTTACCTTCACTTTCGTGGATGCTTAACTCGGCAATAAGCCAAAATAAAATCAAAAATTTTACCGAATTTTTGGATGATTACGATAACGGAGGGCAACAAGTAAATATGTACAAAAAAACCAATATTGCTTTTTCGCCAAGTTTTGTAGGCGGCAGTACCATCGGCTTTAAGCCTACAAAAAATACCGAAATTGCTTTGCTAAGCAAATATGTAAGCAGCCAATTTTTAGATAATACCGCCAACCAAAACCGTAAACTAAACGCTTTTTTTGTACACGATGTAAGGCTGCAGTACAATATTAAAACTAAAGCTATAAAAAATATAGGCTTGGGCTTGCAAGTAAATAACGTGTTTAATAAATTATACGCCAGCAATGGCTATACTTTTAGTTACCTAGCGGGAGGGCTTGTTACCCAAAATTTTTACTACCCACAAGCCGAAACCAATTTTATGGCATCGTTAAATGTGAAATTTTAAAATTATAAAGAGAGATAAAATATTGCCGAAAAAAAAATCTGTGCAATCTGTGGGCAATAAATGCGCCAAGTAACCACGGAGGAAAATTACCTTTCCCCCTCCCACTCGGCATAAAACTGTTCCAAATACGCTAGCATAAACTGATGCCTTTGTATCGCTATTTTTTTTCCTGTGGGCGTATTCATGCCATCTTTTAGCAGCAACAGTTTTTCGTAAAAGTGGTTAATGGTGGGTGCTTGGGTGTTTTTATAATCTTGTTTTGTTTGTGATGTTTTGGGTGGGATGGCTGGGTTGTACAGTTCACGGTTTTTAAAACCTCCGTAAGTAAATGCCCTTGCAATACCAATAGCACCCATGGCATCAAGCCTATCGGCATCTTGTACCACTTGCATTTCTGGGGAACTAAAAGTAGGCGCATCAAAACTATTTTTAAACGACATGTTCCTGATAATTTGCTGTACATGCAGCACCACATTTTCGGTTACGTGTAGGCTACGTAAAAAATCTCCCGCTTTTGTAGGCCCTATTTCTTCATCACCATTATTAAATTTACTATCGGCAATATCGTGTAACAGCGCAGCTAGTTTTACCACTAGCACATCCACGTTTTCGTATTGGGCTATATGCTGGGCAGTTTTATACACCCGCTCTACATGAAACCAATCATGCCCAGCTTCGGCGCAAGCCAATTCCTGTTTTACATACGCAATGGTGGCGGCTATTTCCAAAATATATTAGGGGTTATACGTAGCTAAACAAAACTATGCGTGTGCGTTTAAAATTTTTTGCTCAATTGCCGATGTAGAATAGCCCTCAATAAGCGGTATGGTAGTTACTTGTCCGCCATATTTTAAAACTTCATCAGCTCCTACAATAGTGGGAATAGTATAATCGGCACCTTTTACCAATACATCGGGTTTAATATGGTTAATTAAATTTAAGGGAGTAGCCTCATCAAAAATTACCACCGCATCTACAAAAAAAAGTGCGGCTAATAAAGCGCTTCGCGATAGCTCATTATTTATAGGGCGGGTATTTCCTTTTAGTTTTTGGGTGGATGTATCGGAGTTTAAGCCAATAATTAATTTAGTGCCCATATCGGCAGCTTTGCTTAAATAATCAATATGCCCAAGGTGCATAATATCAAAACAGCCATTGGTAAAAACTATTTTTTGTTGCCCAAATCGCCAAATATTAAGCTGGTGATAAATACTTGATAGCGTAAATATTTTATGTTGTATAATTTGTAGTTTGTTCATTGGGGTTTTAAGATTTTTTTGTTTTCAAAATCAAAAATAAACTTAAAAAACCAATTAAAATAATAATTAATGTTTGTGATGAGTGCATTAACGTAGCCAAAGTAATGCCCGTAGCTTTATTAATTTGGTAAAATTGCAATGCTTTGCTTACCATAAAATGAAACGCACCTATACCGCCCTGTACTGGGGCTATCATACCTAAGCTACCCAATACAATTACTGTAAAGGCTGCCCCAATACCTAGCAAAGCAGTATTGGGCAATGCCCAAAAAGCAACATATACCGATAAGATGTACAAAGCCCATATCAAAAATGTATAAAACACAAAAAGCCACCTGTTTTTTAAAATCAAAATCGAACCTAACCCAGTATATAAGCCTTTTAAAAAAGAACGTACTTTTATGATAAAAGAGCTTTGCTGATATTTTTTTAAAAGTCCGTAGCTTATTAAAGCTAAAATTAATATGCTTATAAGGCTAAGGCCGATGCTTGATATACTAAATTTAGCTGCGCCCAATAGTTGATTTAAAAACGAATATATGAGCTTAAATTGTAGTGCTATGGTAAGCATTACTACCAGCAATAGGCTTAACAAATCTATCAATCGTTCGGTAATTACGGTGCCAAATAGGAGGGTAAAATCAAGGTCAACTTTTTTCTTTAGTACCCCACAACGGCTAACTTCGCCCAGCCTAGGGAAAGCCAAATTGGCCAAATACCCTACCATAACGGCGTAAAAAGTATGCTTTAAGGCAACAGGTTTTCCTAATGCTTGTATCAACATTTGCCAGCGCAAAGCCCTTACCCAGTGTGCTAGTAACACCAGCAAGGCCGATAAGGTAAGCCAATAATAATTGGCATTTTTTATGTACGAAAAAATCTCATCGTAATTTTGCCCGTTAAATACCAGATAAACCGCCCACAATCCTATCAAAAAAAGAACGAAATATTTAAGGGCAGCTTTAAAAGTTAAATTCAATGGGAGGAGTGCTTATAAAATTAATTTATTATCGGGATTGGGAAAAACCGAAATAGGTTGATATAGTTTAGCCTCGCCAAAAGGCATTAAAGCATAACTCATAATAATTACAATATCGCCCAGTTGTGCAAGGCGGGCGCAAGCACCATTTAAGCAAATAATGCCACTGCCACGCTCGCCAGCTATAATATAGGTTTCAAAGCGTTCGCCGTTATTGTTATTAACTACTTGCACTTTTTCGTTGGCTATCATATTGGCAGCATCCATTAAGTCGGCATCAATAGTAATGCTTCCCACATAATTTAGCTCGGCTTGGGTAATCCTTACCCGATGAATTTTAGATTTAAGAACTTCTATAAGCATGGCGCAAACTTAAAAAATATTAATTTTATAACCGTTAATCTAGCATCATATTATCAATTAATCGGGTATCACCCACTTCGGCAGCTATTAAAGCAACAGCATTAGGTGTTTTGTATTGCACAATAGGTGCTAGCGTATCTTTATCTCTAATTTCGATATAATCAAGTTTTACATCACTTATACCTTTAAAAGCTGTTTTTGCCTTTTGTAGCAAATCGGCCAAGGGTAAGGTGGTGTAATTATTTTTGATATTATTTAACGTTGCCGAAAGTAGTAGTGCTTTTTTTCGTTGGGTTTCACTAAGGTGGATATTTCTTGAGCTTAAAGCCAAGCCATCTGTTTCGCGTATTATGGGGCAACACAGCAGCTCAACACCCAATTTAAAATATGCCACCAATTGTTTAATTACCAAAAACTGTTGAAAATCCTTTTGGCCAAAATAAGCCCTATCGGCGGGTATAAGGCTAAAAAGTTTATACACAATTTGTGTAACCCCTTTAAAATGCCCAGGCCTATGTGCCCCTTCAAGCTCGTTCGCAATAGCACCTACGTTATAGTGCCAAGTTTCGGTGGAGCTGTACATTTCGGTTTCGGCAGGTAAAAACAAAATATCGCAACCCACATTTTCCAATATGGAAACATCAGCTTGTGTGGGGCGAGGGTATTTTAGCAAATCGCTAGGCTTATTAAACTGCGTAGGGTTAACAAAAATAGTGGCAATAGTAATATCGTTATCGTTTTTAGATTTTTTAATTAACGATAAATGGCCCGCATGTAAAGCACCCATGGTAGGCACCAAACCTATGGTTTTTTGCTCGTTAAGCAGCTTTAGTAGCCTTTGGTTAAGGGCAATTTTTGTGGTAAAAATTTCCAATAGCGAATTTTTATTAGGCAAAAGTGTATAAATTTTTTAATAACAAAACCATTTATTTTATTTAATTGGTTTAACAATAGATTTTTACTACATTTGCACCCTATAAAATACTTCTTAACAAAAACTTAACTACGAGTAGGAGATGGGAAAAACCAAGCTTTTGTTTATCACACATGAAATGTCGCCGTTTTTAGAGCTGACAAAAATTTCGGAAATCACACGAAAATTACCGCAAGCGATGCAAGAAAAAGGATACGAAATTCGTATTTTAATGCCTCGGTTTGGTAGCATTAACGAACGCCGCAATAGGCTTCACGAAGTTATCCGCTTATCGGGAATGAATATCATCATTAACGAAGACGATAACCCCTTGATTATTAAAGTAGCTTCGATACCGGCCGCCCGTATGCAGGTTTACTTTTTAGATAACGAAGATTATTTTCATCGGAAATACGTTTTCAATGATATTAAAAACAAGTTTTATAGCGATAACGATGAGCGAGCAATCTTTTTTTGCAAAGGCGCATTAGAAACCGTAAAAAAACTGGGCTGGGCACCCGATGTAGTGCATTGCCATGGCTGGATGAGCGCATTAATACCTGCGTATTTAAAAACCAACTACAAAGACGACCCCACCTTTAAAGAGGCCAAAATAGTTTATTCGGTTTACGAACATTCGTTTAGCGAAACCCTAGGGGCAGATTTTGCTACAAAAGCCACCATGAAAGGGATGAACCCTACCGATACGCAATTATATACCGAAGCTACAAATTTAGCCTTAGACATAGCTGCGATTACTTATTCGGACGCAATCGTTATAGGCGACGAAAACGTAAGCGATAGCGTGTTAAACTTTGTTAAAAATCAAGAAAAACCAACCTTAACCTTTGATTGTAGCTTAGATTTGGAAAACTATAATAATTTTTACCAAGAAATCACATCCGACGAATTGGTATCATTAGCTTAATATTAAAATATGACAATTAAAAAAGCGAGCTTATTAACGTTGTTGATAAGCTCTTTTATTTTTTATAGCTGTAAAAAAGCCACCACCATTGGCTTAGATTTAGATGCCGACGCGGCATTAAACTCTCTTGTAGCGTATGATAGCACATTGTTTACACAGTTGGTAAAAGAAGACAGCATATCAACCAATTATCAAAACCTAAACCCATTAGGCTTTTTTACCGACCCTGTGTTTGGTAAAACCGAAGCCAATATTGCCGCCGCCTTAACACTACCAGGCAATACTGGTTTAACATTTGATAAATCGGCAGTTTTAGATTCGGCCATACTGGTATTACCCTTTGCGGGATTTTATGGCGATAGCTTAAATACTACCTATAAAGTACAGGTACAGCAACTTAGCGAAAACCTATACGAAGACGGCAATGTTCCGCTATACTATAATACAAAAAAATGGAGCCATAACAGTAACATTATTGGCTCGGCCAGCTTTAAAGCCAATATTAAAGATAGCAGCATTACCATACAAAACATACGTGTAGGTAAACCCGATACCCTAAAGCGTGTGCCCGCACAGTTACGCATCAAACTAAATGTAGCCACCATGAGTAATTTGTTTTTAAAAGCCGATTCCGCAACGCTATCCACCAATAACCGCTTCAATGATTACTTTAAAGGCTTATATCTAACTATAGATAAAGCCGCAACCAGCAATAATGGTGGCTTGTTTTTATTTAATACAACAACAAATGCCGCCACCGTTGATTTTTTTTATAAAGAAACCAAAAACACAAAAATAGATACGCTACAAAAATCATTTCCCTTGGCTGGCAATCAAGGCTTAGTAGCATCCGAAATTAAGTGGGATTATACAGGTACAGCCGTAGCCAGCCAAATAGGCAAACCCATTACCGAGCAATATGAGCAATTATATATTAAAGGATTTTCGGGTACAAAAGTAAAAATAACGTTCCCTAATATCAAAAACCTTAAATTGTTAGGCACACAAGTATTGGTAAACCGAGCCCAGTTAATTATAAAAGTAATAGAAGGCACACAAACGCCTTACACACCCTTGCCCTTATTAAAAGCGTATAAACTAGATATTGCAAATAGGCCACAACTATTGCCCGATGAAAACCCCAACGACCCACGTAACCTAGGCCCTGGCTATATAGGTGGCTTATTTAATAAAAACAATAACGAATACGTATTTAACATTACAGGCTATATACAAGATTTGCTAAAAAACAAAACCGATTATGGCACCTACATTACCGCTATTAATTATGCAAATAACCAGCGTAGCAATGCCTCGACCCTAAAAAGAGCCATTGTAGGCGGCGGATCGGGAAATTATAAAATGAAACTAAAAGTGTTTTATACCAATCAAAAATAAAAGCCCCCTTTTTTACCCTTATGCCATTGCGGCAAAAACAAAAAAACGCAAGCACCAACACATAACTTTAACCACTAATAAGCCAATATTTTTTATTTAACAATTTTTTAACCTAAAAATCAGGGTGGATATTTGCTTTTTGATTTAAAATTGATTTTCATTGTAAAAAGTTTGGGGTAAACAATTTTTTTCTGTTTATTCATTTAAAATAATACTTGCATAAAACAATATTTAATAAATTACACAATAAAACACACAATCTAATATAACTAATCATTTAAAAAACAAAAAAAACAATGGCAAACGCAACAAAACCAACAGCTAACAATGAAGGATCGAAAGGTTCAGGAATATTTGCCGGACTGGCAATAGTAGTATGTATTGCAGTAGGATGGATACTTTATCTTTTTGTAATGGGTAACGGTTCTAACTTTGAAGGAGGCTCTAACCTAAACCACCCACTACCGGGCAACTATTTTGGTATGGTTTACAAAGGCGGTGTAATTGTACCTATGCTTATGGGTATGTTATTAATGGTAATTGTTTTCTCGATAGAACGTTTTTTAGTAATAAGCAAAGCCGCTGGTACAGCAAATGTTGATGCGTTTGTTAAAAAAGTACAATCACTATTATCAAGCGGTAATGTTGATGCTGCAATTAACGAGTGCGATAAACAAAAAGGTTCGGTAGCTGCGGTTATAAAATCGGGTTTACAAAAATACAAAGCAGTAGAAACCGATAGCAGTATGGATACCGAGCAAAAATGCTTAGCCATTCAAAAAGATATTGAAGAAGCTACATCTTTAGAAATGCCAATGTTAGAGCAAAACTTAACCATTATTGCTACCCTAGTATCGGTAGGTACATTAGGTGGTTTATTAGGTACTGTAACAGGTATGATTAAAGCATTTGGTGGTTTAGCTACATCTGGCGCACCAGACCAAGCACAATTAGCCAACGGTATTTCTGAGGCCTTAATTAACACAGCAACAGGTATATCTACCTCTTTGGTAGCGGTTATTGCTTATAACTTTTTTACCTCAAAAATTGATAGCTTAACTTATTCTATCGATGAAGCTGGTTTTTCAATTGTACAAACTTACGCTGCAACGCATAGCAAGTAATAAGTGATTTTTAATCAAACCTTAATTTTTAGGGTAAGATGTTATTAACACAATTAAATCACTCATTAAATTTATAAGCGATGCCAAAAGTAAAAATTAAAAGAAAAAGTACCTCGACAGATATGACCGCCATGTGCGACGTAGCTTTCTTGTTGCTTACTTTCTTTATATTAACGGCAACTGCCCGCCAACCCGAAGCCTTAGCCGTTGATACACCATCATCAACCGTAAAAACTAAGGTGCCCGATGCCGACATATCTATGTTAACCATTGGCCAAGGAAAGGTGTTTTTTGGGGTAGTTGGCCAAGATGTAAGGGCTAAAACCTTACAAAAAATGGGCGAACAATATAAAATTTCGTTTACCCCCGAAGAAACCAAAAGGTTTGCTTTGATAGAATCTTTCGGAGTACCTATTGCCAATTTAAAGCAATACATAGCCTTAGACAATGCCGATAGGATGAAACTTGTACAACCAGGCATACCTACCGATAGTATAGATAACCAGCTTAACGCTTGGATTTTACAAGCCCGATACGCTACTAAAGAACTACACGGCAACGAGTTAAGGTTTACCCTAAAAGGCGATTCTAAAGAAGAATACCCAACCATAAAAAAAATAATTGCTGTTTTGCAAGAGCAAAAAATCAATAAATTTAGTCTAATTACTTCGCTTGAAGGCGATAATTAAAAATATAAAAAAATGGCAGAATTAGATACCTCCGGCGGGGGTGGTAAAGGCAAAAAAACCAGAAGTAAAAAAATGTCGACCAAAGTTGATTTAACCGCTATGGTTGATTTAGCTTTCCTTTTGATTACTTTTTTTATGTTAACTACCACGCTTTCCAAACCTCAGGCAATGGATATGTTTATGCCTGATAAATCAGAACCAGAAGCAGAATTAACAGTAGCTGCATCAAGAACAATGACGGTTTTATTAGCATCCGACAATAAAATTGTTTGGTATATGGGAATTGCAGGCTCAACACCACCAACCGTAGATAATTATGGTAAAAGTGGCATTAGGGCTTCTTTTTTAGAAAACAACAAAAAAGCAATTGCCTTTACTGGCAATCCTAAAAAAGGCTTAATGGTAATTATTAAACCTACCGATAAATCAAACTATAAAAACTTTGTGGATATATTAGACGAAGTTAAAATTGCGGGTGTACCATCGTACGGTATTGTAAATGATGTTTTACCAGCCGAAATTAATTTGTTGAAAGACCAAGGAGTATATAAGTAACAAGAGCGAAAATTTTTCGTTTTACAATTAATAAAATAAAAGCATTATGTCAAAATTGGATATATTAAACCAAAACTGGATAGACATAGTTTTTAATGGCCGCAATAAAGAATACGGTGCTTACCAATTACGTCAAGACAATAACAAAAACACCAATAAAGCAATAATTGCTGGGGTTTTATTGTTTTCGTTTGCCATAGGTAGCCCCTTAATTATTAGCTTAATTAAAGGCAGTTTAGACGATAGCAGAGATAAATTTAAGGAAACCGAGGTGGTTTTAACCCCGCCACCATCTTTAGATAAAGCCCCACCGCCACCACCACCAGTAGCGCCACCACCACCAAAGGTAGATCAAATTAAGTTTCCGCCGCCAGTAGTAAAACCAGATAATGAAGTGGTTGACGAAGATCCGCCAACAGTAGAGGACATTAAAAAAGCCGACCCAGGAGAAAAAACAGTTAAAGGTGATGCCAATGCCGAAGTAGTTATTAACGAACCTGTAGGCGATGGCCCTGTAAATCAGGATAAAACCGAAGACAGCAACGAGGTTTATACCAGTGTTGAAACCTACCCTGTTTTTGATGGCGATTTTGGACAGTACCTAGGCAAAAATTTGCGATACCCTCCTATTGCCAGCGAAAACGGAATACAAGGCAAGGTAATTGTTAATTTTATTGTCGAAAAAGACGGTTCATTAACCGATATAAAAATAGTAAGAGGAATTGGTGGAGGATGTGATGAGGAAGCGATAAGGGTATTAAAGAAATCGCCTAAATGGTCTCCTGGTATTCAAAACGGAAGAAGCGTAAGGGTAAATTATACCATACCCATATCCTTTAAGTTAACAACAGATTAAACTTTAATGTATCAAAAATTTGAAGATAGACAAAAATCGCCCGCAAGGCGATTTTTGCTCATTATAGGCATTGTGATGTTTACCCTATATTTTGTTATGGGTGTAATGATTGTTTTTTGGCCCAGCTTTCCATTGATGCAAGGCGTAGATATGAAATGGAAAATTGCTTTTGGGGCATTGTTAATTGTGTATTCGTTTTTTAGATTTATCCGCTTAATAAAGCAACCTCAATATGGCGAAGAGTAAAATCCCTCTAACCCCCAAAGGGGGGATGTATGGCGTTATCTGCCAAGTGGCAGGTCTATTTTCTTTTGTGTCAAGTAAAAATAAACTCGAAACTTTAAGACACATTCATTCAGACTGTGCGGCCATCCCCCCTTCGGGGGCTAGGGGGAAGGGGATTTTTTTTCTACTTTTATTAGGTTTATTCGCTTGCAATCATACCCAAAAACCCGATACCGAAGGCATTATATCGGGCAGTACCACTATTGTTGCCGATGAATCTATATTTACCATTGTGGATGATGAAGCCGAAATATTTGCTTTAAACTATAAGCAAGCCCAAATAAAATTTAATTATCAGCCCGAGCAAAAGCTGGTTAAACTTTTTTTATCCGATAGCATCAAAACAGCTATAATGGCTCGAGATTTAACATCACAAGAAAAACAACATTTTTTAGACCAAAAAATTGTAATTCGTACCAACCGTTTCGCTATTGATGGCATTGCTTTAATCGTAAATAAAGCATCCACCGATAGTGTAATAACCATACAACAATTAAAAAATGCGCTTTTAGGCAGTTATAAAAACGATAAAGATTGGGTTTTTGATAATGCACAATCTAGCACTTTGGCATACTTAATGCAATTTGCAAGCGTTAAAACCTTTGCTGGCAACGTTTATGCATTAAAATCAAATAAAGAAGTAATAAAATATGTAAGTACACACCCGCAGGCGGTAGGTGTGGTAAGTTTAAGTTGGCTGGTAAGGCCTACGCCCGATATCGAAACTGAACTAAAAAATATAAAACTTTTAGCCCTTGGCGGGGATAATAAAAAATACCATAAACCTACACAAAGCACTTTAAAAACAGGAAAATACCCGCTTACCCGTAACCTGTTTATACATAATTGCCAAGGCAGTGCGGGTTTAGGTACTGGTTTTGCATCGTTTTTGGCGGGTGAACTGGGGCAACGCATTGTATTAAAAGCAGGCTTAGCCCCCGATAGTTTACCATCACGACAATTAAATTTTAAATAATTATTTTATAAATTAGCAAATATGAAAATTAGCAATAATATAACCCTAGCGGCCTTAGGATTGGCCATGATAAACGTAACCGTTACAGCACAAAGTTTAGACGATGCCAAAAAAGCCGTTTATGCCGAGCAATACGTAAAAGCAAAGGTGATGTTTAAAAATCTTACCGAAACACAACCTACCAATGCCGAAAACTATTTTTACTACGGCGATTTATATCTTACTATTAAAAAACCCGATTCGGCAAAAATTGCTTTTCAAAAAGGAATAGCTATTGACCCCAAATTTACTTTAAATTATGTGGGATTGGGTGCGGTTAATCTGTTCGAAAAAAATGCCACTGCCGCACAAGCAAATTTTGCACAGGCCACTGCGGCGATGCGTAAAAAAGAGTTTAAAGAATACATATACGTGGGTAAAGCCTATACCTACGAGCCCTCCCGCGATTTGCCAAAAGCATTGTTATGGTTTGATAAAGCCAAAGAAATGGGCGATAAAGAGATAGAGCTACACATTGCATTAGGTAATGCTTACAAAGCCGATAAAAAAAACAGCGAGGCTGTGGGGGCATACCAAAGGGCAATGAATATTCAAAGCAATTTACCCCGTGTTGAGGTTAATATTGGTGAAATTTGGACACAAGCCTATAATTTTGACTTAGCCGAAACTACTTTAAAAGGCGTTATTGCAAAAGACCCCAATTTTGGCCCAGCTTATAGGGCACTGGCCGAAAACTATTACCGCTGGGGTTCGCAGTTTCCGAATAAAAGAGCCGAATTATTGCCCAAAGCGCAGGCTACCTATTCTAAATATTTAGATTTAACGGATAGATCGGCCGAATCGAGGTACCGTTATTTAATATTTTTGCTAAACGCTGGTGATTATACAACCTTAGAAAAAGAAGCCCTTGCTTTTACACAACAGTACGGCACTACAAAACCCGAATATGCCTTAGCTCAACGCTTTTTGGGTTATGCCTATATCGAAAATGGCAAAGCACCAGAAGGCGCCAAGTACTTAAATTCGTTTATTACTGGGGTAGATGGCAAGCGTGTAATTGCCGACGATTACTTATATTTAGGCAAAGCCTACCAAACACAAAAGCAAGATTCGTTAGCCATTATTAACTTTGTAAAAGGCTACGATTTAGATACCACCAATACGCAGGTATTAACCAGTATTGCAAAATCATATTTTTCGAGCAAAAAATATGGTAAAGCGGCTGATTATTACCGAAAATTAGTTTCGTTACCCAAATCGGGCTACGCCGATAAATTTTACTTAGGCTATGCCGATTATTTTTACTACGCAACCGAACTAGCCAATAAAACCCCAAAAGACCAAGCCTTAATAACAAAAACACTATTAGAGGCCGATAGCCTGTTTACCTTTGTGGGCGAAAAAGCTAAAAACGGCGATGCGTATTTGTACTTAGCCCGTGTAGAATATTATTTAGACCCTGCCGATGGGCTAAAAAAAGCGGCAAATGCCTACGATAAATACATTGAATACACTTTGCTAAAAGGCGCAGTTGCCGATAAGGATAAAAAGAATTTAATAGAAGCCTACTTGTACAACGGTGCTGCATATATTAAAACCGATAAAGCAAAAGCAAAGGAATATTTTGAAAAAGCATTGGTTTTAAGTCCTACGGATTCTAAAATTAAAGAAGCGTTGAGGGCAATAGCTGGGAAGTAGTTTTTTGCTTCGGGCAATGGGCATTGGGTTTGCTAAATCTAAAAACGTGAATTTGGATATTGTTTATCTGTTTTGTCATAAAAACCCAATTTAAGCATAGCTTCAACATTTTAAATAAAATAAACGCTACTTTTGATTTTTAAAATAATGAATATGAATGTAGGGGAAGTTTTGAGAACGCAAGTAGAAGAAGCGTTGGATACCATTAGGCCGTATTTGGAAACCGATGGCGGCAATGTATCAATAGAAGAAATTACAGACGATAATGTGGTTATTTTACGCCTATTAGGCTCATGCGAATCATGCCCAATGAGTATTATGACATTAAAAGCGGGAATAGAGCAGGCGATTATGAAAGCCGTACCCGAAATTACAAGGGTTGAAGCCCTAAACCTAACCGATATTGACGACCCTAACGCCGTATTGCCCGAAAATTTAAGATAAGTTTTAAATAAATAGCGCATCATTTTTTAAAAAGCCTTACCGTTAAACAGGTAAGGCTTTTTTTGGGCTTTAACATAATTTAACCTCACCATTATCCACTTTTTTTATTATTATAGAATCATTTTGAATAAAACAAAATAAAACATCGGGATAACCAATATAAAACGCCGTAATGGACATTTGTGGTGTTTTTTTAGAAACATTCAATGCAGATAAAAATTTATATAAACTCTATAGGTTTAGTAGAATATTATAAAAAAATATGCTTATGCTTGTAAAAAATAATTCAAAAATAGCGCTGGTAAATAAGTATATTTTAAAATAAACTTGGCATAGGTTTTTAAATAAAATAACAACATGAAACACACAAACTACACCCTACAACAACTGGTAACCTACTTTTTAAAACTAGGTACTTGGGGCTTTGGTGGCCCAGTGGCCTTGGTAGGTTATATGAACCGCGATTTAGTTGAAAACAAAAAATGGCTATCCGAAGACGAGTATAAAGAAGGCCTAGCCCTAGCGCAGCTAGCACCTGGCCCTTTGGCTGCCCAATTGGGTATTTACATTGGCTTTGTGCATTACGGTTTATTGGGGGCAACTTTGGTTGGCTTGGCCTTTGTATTGCCATCGTTTATTATGGTGGTTTTGCTGGGTATGGCCTATAAAGTTTATAGTGGTTTGCCCTTAATGCAGGCTATTTTTTATGGCGTGGGCGCAGCTGTAATTGGTATTATAGCTTTAAGTGCCTATAAATTAACCATAAAATCTATAAGTAAATTAGAAATTGGGGCCTTAAAAACCCATTGGCTATTATGGCTTTTTTATGTTATTGGCATTATAGTTACCGTAATAACCCAACGCGAAGAAGTATTGCTTTTTATTTTGGCTGGCATAATTTATATGCTGGTAAAAGCCCCGCCACAATGGATAAAAAAACCAAAAGTTTTACCCAGTTTATTAATTATTGGGCTAGGATTTTGGGAATATAACCAAACCACATTAATTAATATTGCCCTGTTTTTTACCAAAGCAGGCGCATTTGTTTTTGGTAGTGGCTTGGCCATAGTACCATTTTTACATGCAGGCGTGGTAACCCAATTTGGCTGGCTAACCGAACACCAATTTATTGATGCCGTTGCCGTTGCAATGGTAACCCCAGGCCCTGTAGTAATTACGGTAGGCTTTATTGGCTATTTGGTAGCGGGTTTTCCGGGAGCTTGTGTGGCGGCTTTAGCCACATTTTTGCCTTGCTATATTTTTACAGTTGCCTTTGCGCCATCGTTTAAAAAAATTGCTAAAAACCAAAGCATAAAAGCTTTTGTTACAGGCATTACCGCTGCGGTTATTGGGGCTTTGGTGGGTTCGGTAGTGGTAATTGGTATGCGTTCTATTACTGATATTTTTACCGCCGCAATTGCCATAACTGCAGCTTTGGTATTAATTTACACTAAAAAAATTACCGAACCTTATATAATTTTAATAGCTGCAATTTTGGGAATTTTGGTTAAAACAATTTTTTAAGTATCCACCAAAATTCGTGTATTGATGGCAAATAAATAAAGGCGAAACCTTAAAGCAATGTGATAATAAATAGCCCCCAGTTTAAGACATAAATTACCCCCCCCCATTAATTACTAAATACCTGAGTTCGATTGTTATACTATAGTATAATTTGTTATAAATCAGTGTTTTTGCGATTTTAAGGCAGGTAATGTCCAAATCATATTCGAAACTATAAAAAACAATGGTTTTAATAATCGAATTAAGGTTAAATGTAAACTTTCGGAGGAAGTAAGGCGCATAAACATACTTATATTGCGGCCTATTAATAAAATTAGCTGGATATATAAGCAACGGGCTTTGCGTAAATATTTGTGTTTTTTGTGATATATTTTTACTGCAAATACCGCAAAGGAAAAGCGCAAAAAACATAAAGCTGGTTGTTGCACCATCTTAAATAAAAAAGATAAAAAACCACCTCATTATTTACCTACGAAACTTTAGTTAATTATAAAAAAAGCGTTTAAAATTTCAAAAACAAGAGGCATCATTGCTCCTAAACTTTAGATAGCAAATGAAGGTTAATTTTTTAATAATTAGTGCTACTAGCATTTTAAATAATTTATAATTGCCATAAATTTAAAATAATGAAATGTAAAATTTACCTTCGGTATTAATATGAAAATAAAACAAATTACCCTAATCCTTTTATTGGTACTTCCATTTAGCTTGTGTGCACAAGTAAAATTGATAAAAAATATTAGCAAAAAAATATTTTCGGACGATACCACCCGACACAATAGTTTTTTGCCTTTACCCGTTTTGGGCTACTCGCAAGAAGCTGGCTTACAGCTAGGTGTTGCAGGTGTTTATTCGTTTTACACCGATATTAAAAATCCAACCAACAAGGCATCCACCTTTTTTACCAATCTAATTTATAGCACCAAAGGGCAAAACCGCATTTCGGCCAAAACCGATATTTGGACCAAAAACAATGCCTATCATATTACTGGAGACATACGGCTTGCCCGCACATTATTTGATTTTTATGGTACAGGAAACAACACCAAACTAGCAGATGCCGATAGGCTATTGCTAAAACAAACCCGCCTTGGGGTTGAAGCCGAAAAAGAATTTTTTACGCATTTGTATTTGGGCCTAGGTGCCGAGTTTGACAAGCAAAAATTTGAAGATGTAGCTGATGGAGGGATATTTACGGGCAAAACCGAAAGCGATAAAACAGGTGGAAAAGCTCTTTTTTTAAAAATAAACCAACTTTACGATACCCGAAACAATAGTATTTACCCCGAAAAAGGTGTTTTTATACGCTCGAGATTTAGTATAGTTCCTGATTTTTTTGGGGGCAATAATTTTACAGGCAAGCATTTTGATGTAGATTTAAGAGCCTTTAAAAAACTAGCCAATAGTTTGATTTTGGGCTTAAATGTAAATTACGAAACACTAAATTATACCAAAAATGTAGAGGCCTTTTATTTTCAACCACAACTAGGTGGCGACCAAATGATGCGAGGCTACTATATAGGCCGCTTTAGAGGGCCTCATTTAATAGCCTCGCAAGCCGAATTAAGGTACCGTATTGTTCCCCGATTAGGTATGGTTGGCTTTTTAGGTACAGGTATGGTGTATCAAGATAACGCATTTGCTTTGCGCAATTTAAAACCCAATTATGGCTTGGGTGCCCGTTTCTTTTTCGATTTAGAAAAAGCATTAAGCCTGCGCTTAGATTATGGCTTTGGCGAAAAACCCCTAGGCGAAAAAAGAATTTCGGGTTTTTATATTTCGCTGGGCGAAGCATTTTAAAAAAAACCTAACCGTGTACCATCCTATTGCCCACACTAAACGTTTCTACCACGGCTCGCCAAGCCAAACTTTCGGCAATGCCAGGCTTACGTTTGCCAAAAAACTGAACTATGGTTTTGCCTTCGTTATCAAAAATTTCTATTCCTGTAACTATACCATCATCGGTGGGTTTTTTTACTACCCATATACTGCTTATACCTGTTTGGTTAAGGTGCATATTAAACTCGGTATCTAGCACATTAAACCAAAAGCCGGTTTCTACAATTTTTATAACAGTACCAGTATGTATTTGTATGCAACCCGCACTTGCGGTAAAAACCATTACAGGTATAGCCCTGTTTGACAGGGTTTTAAAAATTTTTTTAAAAGCATCTAAACTAATTTCCTTGGCGTGATTGGGAGGTGCTAAGCGCATAGCCTGCAACCTGCTTACTTTAAAATTGTGTAACATACCAAAAAATTGGTGCGTATCTTTTAAAGCCAACCAAGCGTTTTTAAAACCTGCTATATCTACGTCGCTATCGGGAATTTCCGAAACTTTAGAGGCAACAGTAGGCCTAATAGCTAACGCTGCTGGGCTTTCGTTTTTATACTTTTTTACCAACTTTTGATACGCTTTTAGGTGGCTTGCATCGGTTAAGTATATTTTATGTACCGCACTGCCATCATTATCAAAAAACTGTAAACTTAAACGCTCTTGCTCGTTTACAGCAAAGGCAAAATGCCAATGGGGCATAAAAAGGCGTAAATCAATATCGGGGTTAACGGCCAAACCCATTGTACCATTAAACGATAAGTTTTTATAAACGCCCTTGCGCTCGTGTACGCAATGCTGGTTACGGGTTAGTGCCATTACATAGCCTAGCGTTTCTACCTCTTTAAGTATGCCTTCAAAATCAGCTTTAAGCCACACATTATTAGTACCCAACGCTACCAATTGCGCCTCGCTAACTTGTAATTGTTGGGCGGCATCGCGTATGCGTAATTTAGGGTTTTCGGTTTTTAAAACTTCCCATTGTTGTTGTAAAGTGTTGCTTATTGTTTCCATTTTATATTTGATTTGATTGTTGATTATTAATTATTTTAGGTATTTTTATACGAGATTTTAATTTAATAGGTTATGGAACGAATTGTGATTGAAGTAAATGCAATTGCTGCGAAAAAATGGAATGTGTTTTCCACCGAGAAAAAGAAAGCAATCGAAAAATCTTTTGAAAATTATATCAACACTTCTCTTGCTACCGCCGATGATACTTTTTGGCAATTTGTAGATAGGATAAGCAAAAAAGCGAGTGATAATGGTATGACAGAAGAAAAATTGAATGCGCTGTTGAATGAAAACTAATCTTAGGTTTGTTTTTGATACAAATGCATTAATAAGTGTTGCGCTTTTGGCTAATTCGACTAATAAACTCGCATTACAAAAAGCTGAAAAAATTGGTAAAATATTTTTTTCGGAATCAACACTTTTAGAACTTTCAGACGTATTGGCTAGAAAAAAATTCGATAAATATCTTACCATTGAGGATAGGTTAGACTTTGTAACCCGAATTAAAATGAAATACGATTTAGCTGATGTATTAACTGATTTTACTGATTGTACTGACCCCAAAGACAATAAATTTTTAAACTTGGCTTTTGATATAGGTGCTTCCTGCATCATATCGGGCGATAAACATTTACTGCAAATGCACCCCTTTCGTAACATTTCTATACTCAACGCAGCCGATTTTTTATTACATTTTTGAATATTATTCATTACCGTTTCCTCCCTCCATATTACCTAAGCACTTAAAAAACTAGGTACTACCAAAGGGCAATTAAACCCTTCGCAGGGCATTAACTGCACATTAATATTAAACGCTTTATGTATATTGTAGCAATTAATAACTTCGCTTGGGCTACCTAAAGCAATATTTTGGCCATTTTTAAGTATCAATATTTTATCGGCATAAGCCGATGCCAAATTAATATCATGTAAAATGCACACTACGCCAAAGCCCTTGTTGGCCATTTTGCGGGCGGTGTTTAGTATTTGCTGTTGGTACAGCAAATCTAGCCCATTAGTGGGCTCGTCTAGCAATAAAAAAGCGTTCGGGCTATCGTAAATTTGAGCTAGCACACGGGCCAGTTGTACCCTTTGCTGCTCGCCACCCGATAGCGTATTATAATCGCGGTAAGCGAATTCAAAAACCCCTGTTTCTTGCATTGTTTGGTTTATTATAGCTACATCATTTGGCTGTGGCCGATGCTTAAAATGCGGGTAACGCCCCATTGTAACCAGTTCTTTTACAGTAAACTGCATTGATAGCGTATTGTGTTGCGCCAAAACAGCCCGTAGTTTGGCTAGCTCGCCTAGGTTATAATTGTTGGTTATTTTGTTATTGATAAAAATTTGGCCAGCAGTTGGGTTTATCTCCTGACAAAGAATTTTTAATAAAGTACTTTTACCTGCACCATTTGCGCCAATTATAGCCACTATTTCGCCACTTTTTACGCTAAAGCTAATGTTTTGTAGCAACTGTTTTTTACTAATTTGGTACGATATATTTTTAACGTTTATCATTTTACTGGTAGTTTTTTTTGCGTTGGCTGTTAATAATGTAAATAAATACAGGTGTACCAATTAAGGCGGTTATTATACCGATAGGCAGTTCGGTAGGTGCTACAATGGTACGCGAAACCAAATCGGCGAGGGTTAAAACTGCGGCTCCCAAAATTGCCGATGCTGGTATAATTATTTTATTATCGGCACCGCAAGCCATACGTAGTATATGCGGAATAATTAAACCTATAAAACCAATTATACCCGCCACCGCTACCGATGCCCCCACGGCCATAGTTGCCAATACTATAATTATTTTTTTGGTAAAGCCTACATTTATACCCAAATGGCTTGCTTGTGCCTCGCCCAAGGCAATGGCATTTAAGGCTTTGGCAAAAAAAGGTAAAACAAAAACAGGTATAGCAATAAAAGGAAATAAACAGCCTAGCGTTTGCCAGCTTGCCCCGCCAAGGCTACCCAAACTCCAAAAGGTGATGCTCCGCAATTGCTCATCGGTGGCCATGTAGGTAAGTAACCCTGTAAAGCTACCCGCCAGGGCATTTATAGCAATACCCGATAAAAGCAGGGTAGTAATTACGGTTTTACCGTTTTGTATGGCCAACCTATACACCAAAAAAGTGGTAATACAAGCCCCCGTAAAAGCGGCAATGGCTAAGGCATAATAGCCTAATAAGCTAGTTAATTGTGTAAATACTTTTACTTGTAGCACTATCATCATTACGGCAAATAGTGCCGCCCCCGATTGTATGCCTATTAAACCAGGTTCGGCTAGTGGGTTTCTGAAAAGGCCTTGCATTGCCGCCCCCGATATGCCCAAGCCAGCACCAATGAATACGCCCAAGCATACTCTTGGTAAACGTAATGCCACCAATACGGCTTGTTGCTGTGGCGTAAAATTTATGCTGGTGCTAAAGCCTATTTGGTTGCTTACGATGCTTAAAAAACTACTAAAGCCAATGTTTACCGACCCTAAACAGCAAGATATTGTAATTACCAAACCCAATATGGACAGTAAAATAAGTAGTGGTTTTTTTAAGTTATTTTGCATTGTTTTTTATTTGGGCTGCGGGCAATGGGCTGCGGGCTGTCGGGCTTTGGGCTGTGGGCTTTGGGCAACGGGCTGCGGGCTATCGGGCTGTGGGCTGTGGGCTGTGGGCTGTGGGCTTTGGGCAACGGGCTGTGGGCTTTGGGCTGCGGGCTTTTAGCGGGTACATATTTTGTGTTTTATTTTGTATTTAATTTTTTAGCTAACTCGGCCACAGCCAACCCTAGCCTTGGGCCAAAGCCACAAAGCAATTGCCCATCCATTACTATAATCCGTTTGTTTTTGCCTGCATTGGTTTGGGCTATGCCTGGTACGTTTTGCAAACCATTTGCGCCGCCTAGGCTTTCTAGGCCAGTATCAAACAGTAAAATAACATCGGGGTTGGCCAATACTAAACTTTCGGCGGTTAAGGGTTTAAAATCTTTAAATCCTGTAGTGGCATTTTGCCCACCAGCCAGTTGTACCATTTTTTGTACTTGCGTACCGTTGCCTGCTACCATCATTGTACCTGTGCCACGGGCGTAAATAAACAGGATTTTGGGTTTTATATTGGGTTTTATAAACGGTTTGGCTGTTGCCATATCTTTCTCAATTTTATTGATTATGGCACTTGCTTTGTGGCTTTGTTTTAAACTATCGGCCACAGCCAAAACCAACTTTTGGGTCCCTGAAAAAGAAAAATCTTGGTTAAAAAGCATCATTTTTATACCTGCACTTTTAAATTGTTGTGCAAGTTCGGGCTTAATATCTTTGGCTATACCTATAATAAGGTTGGGTTGTAAGGCCAAAATGCCCTCGGCCGATAGGTTGCGGTTATGCCCTACTTTTGGTAGTTTATTTAAACTAGCGGGGTAAGTGCTGGTAATATCAACGCCTACTAAATTGGCTTGTAAACCTAGGCTTACTATAATTTCGCTTAAGGTGCCGTTTAGCGATACTATTTTTAGGCTGTTTTTACCCGTTTGTGCCTTTGCTAGGGTACTTATAAAAAGTATAATTAACAAAGGACTTAATATTTTTATTGCTTTAATTTTAAAATTCATTGTGATGGTGTTTTTTGCGATTTAAAAAAGGAAGACCTTTCATTTTATGGGGAAGCTAACCTACCTAAACTAATTTTATGGTTAATTTTTTGTGTTAAAAGCCTAGTTTAACTTTGTACTCCCATTGGGCTGTAATACATACCTAAAGGTGTAATAACGGCTGGGTGTGCGGGTGGCCATATCTGTAAAAGCGGCCGATGTTGGGTTGGGGTTACCTTTATAATAGCTTAGCATTTCTAGTTTGGCATATTTATTTTCGGCAGTTTTTAGCACCACAATTTTACCTGGTACTACTAAAATTGCATGAGGAGGTACGCCTGGGCCTGTGTAAGTGTACCAACCTGCGGTGGCTGGTGTGCCAGCGGCATCGGCTTTATAGCCATCGGTGGGTGCGGTGCTTAGGTTTTCAAATACCCCGTTTACAACCTGTGCTTGTGTACTACCACCGCCCGATGTGCCACTGTTTACTAATATGCTGGAGCGTGTAAATTTTATATCCCATTTATTGGTTAGGGTATCGGCTCCTTTAACCTCTAAGCCAGTGCTTAGGCTAAAATAAGTGCCACCGTTTCCAGTGGTTTTACTGCCATCTAAATCGGCTATGGTTTTAATTTCTAAAACTGTGGGTGCTGGGGTTGCGGTATCTTCTTTTTTATCGCAAGCGGATAAAGAAACTAAACCAATTGCCAAAAGTGTTAAATAGCTGTTTTTTAAATTTTTCATTTTTTTTGTTTGAGTGTATAATTATTTATTTTGAAATGCGATACGATAAGCCGAAGTACAGCAAGCGGCCAGGTAGGTTGGCTATAAAATCGGGGTTTTTAAAATCAAAAACATTATCGGCTGTAGCCTGTAAGCGTAATTTATTTTTTAAAATGCTTTTTGATATAGATGCGTTAAACAGCACATAGCCTTTTACGTATTCGTTATCTTGGTCTATAATGCCGTTTCCGTTGCTATCGCCCAAGCCATATCGGCCACGGTATATTGCCCTAATTGAGGTTGAAAAATCTTTTTTATCGTTATTATAAACCATACGGGCATTGGCCATGTACTTGCTTCGGTTGGGCAAGCCACCATAATTTTTGCGTTTTACTGCCTCGGTAAGGTTGCTTATTGGGTTGCGGGTAAATACTTCGCTACGGGCAATTTTATCTAAAACGGCTTGGTCGTAAGCCTGTAAATATTGCAAGCCGCCACCCAGTTCAATGTTTTTAATTAGCTGATAACCTAAGTCGGTTTCTATACCTTGGGTATAAATGCGGTTAAGGTTAAAGTACGAAAAAACCGATTGTCCGTTGGTTTTTATAGCAATAGGTGCCGATGATATTAAGTTTTGTACATTGTTACGAAACACATTTGCGCTCCAGTTTATTTTGGTAAACGGCTGGGCTTTAAAGCCTAAGTTAAACGATGTAGAACTTTCGGCATTTAGGTTTTGTAGCGTTGCGGCATCAATTAAAATGGCCTGTATTTGCCCCTCTTGCTCAAATTGGGCTACCCTAGCCGCAGCTTCGTTGTACCCAAAAACACTGTAACCTGCCACAGGGTTGGTAAAGTTTAAGTATAGTTGCCTAAAATCGGGTGCTTTATAGCCCCGCCCTACCGATGCCAGCACCGTAAAGCGTTTGCTAAAAATATAGTTTGCCGCAATTTTGGGGCTAAATTGGGCTTGGTATTCGCTATGGGTATCGTACCTTGCTCCCAATAAAATATTCATTTTTTTAATAGGTTGCCAATCGGCTTGTAAGTAGCCATAGCCCGAGGTAAAGGCTTTAATATTATCGTACCTTGTGGCTTCCACACTTTCGCGTTGTACGCCTGCGCCAGCAGTAAGTTTAAAAGTATGGGTAAAAGTGTAATCGTTTTGCAGCTCGGCTCTGCTAAAAGTTTGGTTAAAAAAACTTTCGTCGTATTTGGTGGCGTTGTCTTCGTAATTTAATACCGATTTTGTTTTATAGCCCGACTGGTACAGCCTTAAAGT
>RDXP01000034.1 GCA_004292865.1 Sphingobacteriales bacterium | reverse complement strand
TATATCCAGTTAATTTTATAAATATGCCGCACTATAAGTATATTTATGCGCTTTACTTCCTTCCGAAAGTTTAGGTAATTAAATGAAGTTTTTAGTTTCGAAATCTATTTTTTAGCCAAGTGCCAAACTGCTGCAAGGTAAACCCGCATAAATAGCACTAACCTAAGTTAATAAACCCGACAGTAGCGGATACCGGCCTTGCGCCTAACGCCTGAGGGCGTATAAGCGAATGGCGGGGACTAGCTTTGGTAATGAAATGCTAGCCAGGGTTTTTCCAAAATATTTTTATATACAATTAAGCAAACCAGCTTAGGCTTTCGCCATCGTGTGCTGCCCATACCATATAAGGGTGCGAGTGGCAATGGTACATTTGGCCGCTTGCGCTGATGCCTATAATGCCAGCAAAGCCATCAATTTTTTTTAGTTCGTTAAATGATTTTTCGCTAGCCTCTTTCAGCGAAAAGCCATCGCTTACACGGGTTACAATTTTGCTGGCCAAGGCGGCGCTCACAATATCTTCACCTACGCCTGTACATGAAACCCCAGCGTAGGCATTGGCGTAATTGCCAGCCACGGTTGCCGAGTCGCTTACCCTGCCAGGTACTTCAAACCCTTTTCCCCCTGTTGATGTGGCGGCGGCTATATTGCCCTGCGCATCTAAAGCTACACAACCTACTGTGCCTAAGCCTTTAGTTTTTAAAAGTTTGGCTTCGTATTCGGCCCGGCGTTGTGGTGTTTCGGGGTTGTAATAAGGTATATTTTTAGATTTTGCAAAATTTAATGCTTCTTGCCCGCTTAGTACACGGTCATCTGTGGCCAGTAATGTTTTGCATAGTGTGATAGGGTTTTTAATGTTTTGTATATTTATTAGTCCTGCAAATTTGCCAGTTTTGCCCTCCATTACGCTGGCGCTTAACCTTATTTTTCCATCGCTTTGTATTTGCGAGCCTGTGCCAGCATTAAAAAGCGGGTCGTTTTCGAGCAAGCTGGTGGCGTATATTGCCGTATCAAGGGCTGTGTGTTTGTTTAAAAAAAGGTATGCTTGGCTTACAATGTTTTTTAGGGCGGCTTGCTTGGCTAGTTTTACTTCGGTATTGGTGGTAGATTCGCTAAAAAAGCCACCGTGTATAATTACTTTCATGGTATTAAAGGTTATTTATTTTACTTCTTCGTAAGGTATAAAATCATCATTTCCTTTAAATTTGGGTTGCTTTTTGGTAGTTGGTGGTATGTAATCTACACTAATGGTGCCTTCGGGCTTGGTGCTGGCTTGTGTGGCGTTTTGCCCGTTCATATTATTTTGCATTTTGCTTACCGCTTTTTTAAATAAAAAGGGTAGAAAAATTTTGGCAAGCGTTTTTACCACATAAAATATACATAAGGTAAATATTAAAAATCGTATTAATCCCATAATGTTGCAAATATAATGCTTTAACCCATTTAGAACCTAATTGTTGTATGATGTTACGGCTAAAAGGTTTTTATCGCTGTTAAAGCTAAAAAAAAATAGCTATAATTTACGAAACAAAAAGCCTTAAAATTAAGATGGAAACTTATATTTGCCAATATACACTTTAGGGCTATTTTGGTAGCGAACATAGCTTTAATTATTTAAAAAAATATGGAATCGAAACGGCAACAAAAATTTTCAAGATTGATACAGAAAGAGTTGAGCGAAATTTTTCAGCGAGAGAGTAATTCACTGCTGCCACAATCAATGATAACCATTACCAAAGTTAGGGCAACGCCTGATTTGGGCATTGTGCGTATTTTTTTAAGTTTTTTTAACAGCCCCGACCACGTTTTGGCCATCAATACCATTAATGCACACAATAGCGAAATAAGGTACAACCTAGGCAAACGTATTAAAGACCAAGTGCGTGGTGTACCGCAGCTAGAGTTTTTTATGGATGATACCAATGAATATGTAGATAAAATGGATAAAATTTTTAAACAGATAAATAAGGAGGGGGAAAGTTAGTTTGAAAAAGAAGCTAATCCTTACTAGATAGCCAAAAACACATCTACATAATAAATTTTAGGGTTTTTATTGTATCTCGATATTTATTTCAACTAGACACCCTATTTTACAATATTTTTCCTATTATTTGTAGTAATTAAATTATGGAAAACAATAGCAAAAAAAATCTTTTAGCCGAAACTTTAGAAAACCTCGAATTTTCTTTAAAGGATATGAATTTGCCCGAAATTGTATTCCTAAAAAACATACCAAACACCTTACATCCAAAGCATTACATTTCATTAGAGTTTGCCGAAATTTATGAAGCAGATGCTGTGTACTTTAGATATTATGACGATAATAGATACTGTGTACCACAAATTTACTTTTACGACAATACTTTAAAAAATAGAAGTAAAGAAGAAATAGCCGAAATTCATAAAAAAGTTTATAGTAGTTGCCAAGTACCTTTAATAAGCGTTATTAACAACAGTACAATTACACTTTACGATTGCCGAAAACCTGTTGAACTAAAAAATGGCTTAATAAGTAATGCCGAATGCGAGTTTACACATGCAAGCCTTGATGATTTAACCTCTTTAAAAACTTATTTCTCGGCCCGAGAGCTCAATTATGGCTTTTTTTGGGAGGCCAACGAAACATCGAAAAGTTTTTTAAACAATAAATCGGCTTACGAAAAATTAGTAGAAGTTTTAACCGAAATAAGAAACGATTTTATTGCAGTTTTTGTACAAAAAGGCATTTCAAAAGATTTTGCCGATGATTTATTGTTTAAATGTATTCTGATAAAATACTTAGAAGAAAACGGGAAAGATGGAAACAATAATTATGCTGAAGATTTTTACAACCGAAATAATATTGGGTTTAACAGCTTAAATAAAATTTTAATAAATGGTAGGCTTTTAAATTTGCTTGACAGTTTAGAAGCACATTTTAATGGCGATGTTTTTAAAATAGAAAATGCCAAAGAGCGGGAGTTGTTATTAACAACCGATTTAACGGTGTTGGCCGAACATTTGGAAGGTAAATTAGCCAAAAATAAGCAAATAGAATTATGGGATATTTATTCGTTTAAAGATATACCTATCGAATTAATTAGCAATTTTTACGAAGAATTTATTCCAAAAACAGAAGAAAATAAAGGAACTGTTTACACCCCAAGTTTTTTGGTTAATTTGTTGATTGATGAATGTTTGCCCTTATCTAACAAAAAAGAAGATACCATTTTTGATGTTAAGCTAATAGATGTAAGTTGTGGTTCGGGTATATTTATTACTTCGGCGTTTAAAAGATTGGTACAACGATGGCGGATAGCCAATGGCATAAATGGCAAACCTATTGAGAAACAAAAAATTAAAATAGCCGAAATAAAAAAAATATTATCTAAAAATATTTTTGGTGTTGATAAAAATAAAACCGCCGTAAAACTTGCAAAATTTAGCTTACAGCTAGCCCTTTGCCAAATATTACCCAATAACCAATTATGGAACTGGAGTGAAGAAAAAGTTTTCGATAATTTAACAGATAATGTTTTTGAAAATGATTTTTTTGATTTTTTAGTAGAAAAAAAAGAACTGCACAGCACATTTGATTGGGTAATTGGAAATCCGCCGTTTAAAAAACTGGATAGCATAGAATTGCTAGATATCGAAAATAAACTGGCAAAAAGCGAAATACCTTTATCCCCAAATATCAATACCAAAAAGCAACTGGCTTTAACTTTCTTAGAAGCTATAATGCATCTCACTAAAAAAAATACAGGGAAAATTTGTCAAATAATTCCATCTGGCGAGTTGTTGTATTTTCAAGATTCGTTTACCTTTAGAAATTACTTTTTTAATGCATTTAATACTGCTCAAATAATAGATTTTACACTTTTAAGAAGAAACTTATTTGTTTCTAAAGAGGATACAACAGTTTCGGTTATTGCTGTTTTTGCCGAAAATAAACAACCTAACGAAAATGATATTTTACATATAACGCTAAGAAGAACTAAAAAAAGCAAAGAGAAAGTATATTTTGAGCTAGATTATTACGATTTTTTTGCGGTTAATAAAAAAGATGCTATACATAATCCTTTTTGCTGGAAATCGAACTTAATAGGAGGTAATAGGGTGTTGGATTTGGTTAATAAATATTATAATCCTGCTCAAAAAACAATAAAAAATTACCTCGACCAATGTAATATTTACACTAGTAAAGAAAAGGAACAAGCTAACATCCTAAAAATAAAAAAATCGATTTTAGATGGAGATTTCCCTCACCTTCAACAATATGAAAAAGAAGCAATTATACTTTCGGCTAAGGATGATAAAGTTTTAACCGATTTTTACGATAGTTATTTACTAAATACGGAAATAAAAAATATAAATAATTTTTTTATTGCAGCTACAAGTGGCAGGCAAGGTTTGCGAGGGGCATATACCATTATTGATTCTGATTTTTATAACTTACCTTATATACAAGATGTAACTAAGCTTACAGAGTCGGAAAAAATAATAATAAACGATGTTGTAGATTTTAGCATTAGCGAATTTGGTAACGGCGAAAAAGCCCCTATCAATAAAACCATAAAAGATGAAGCTATTGTATTAGATTTTGCAAACACCTATTGTGATGCTATTAACACGATTTACAAACGTAACAACAAAGCCTTAAGGCTTAAAAAAATAATAGAGGGTAAATCGTTTTTTGCTTGCGAGTTTTATTATAGTACCGATAATGTAAATTATCAATACACCAATAGTGATATGGATATTGATACCTTATTAAAACAGCAAGTAAGCACTAGCTTGGTTTATAATAAAATAATAAGGCTGTACGCCAATAACAACACTATAACACTAATAAAACCCAAAAAACTACGCTACTGGCTTAAATCAATTGCATTAAGAGATGCCGATGATACGTTTGATGATATTTTAGAAAACGGCTTTTAATGGAAAAACCACATTCAAATACCATAATTGCAAATTCGCTTCCGTTTGAAGAAATTTATAATTGCCTTATAAACCTAATAGAAACTAATATTGAAGATTTTCCAGCTTTTTTTAAAGACGCAGAAAATGATTATAAATTATCGCCAGCCTTAATAAAAAAAGAAAACATTATTCAAGAAGATGATACAACTGTACCATTTGGTAGGTTTTTTAATTTTTTAGAAAACACAGGATTTTATTTCGAAAATCAATATAAAACACCCGAAACTAATGCTACCACGGATATAGGCATTATTGCAAAAAGATATTCTAAAAACAGAGTTATTTGCTTTGTAGAAGCAAAAAGATTACCTACTCCTCCATCAACTAAAAGAGAACAAACCGAATACGTGTTTTATAAAAACCCGATTAAGCAAGGTGGTATTGAGCGGTTTAAAACCGAAAAACACGCTGGTAAAGAACAATTACATTTTAGTATAATGTTAGGTTATATTAGGGAGCAAACACCACAGCATTGGTACACCCAAGTTAATAAATGGATTGAAAGCCAAATTTCAATTTCTTCAAATCCAGAAATTAATTGGACCAACAAAGATAAATTAGAACACGATACAGATTTCAAAAAAAACAAAATAAGCAAATTCACATCGGAACATTCAAGAAAAACACTGAAGGATTTAAAATTAATACACTATTGGATTGATTTTACTTAACTAAGTCCACATATTTGCCCCAATAAAAAAATCAATAAAATAAAAACTCCTCCTTAAAATTTCGGATGTTTGATTTTTTTTTCGCATTATGCGAATACACCACCATAACCCTGTATGAGAAAATTTACAGCCGATTATATTTATACCCCAGTAGGAGACCCATTACGCAATGCTGTAGTGGTTACTGATAATGAAGGTAAAATTTTATCCATAAATAAGCATCATGATAACGATGGCGATGTACAACGCCTAAAAGGTGCTATAGTTCCGGGTTTTATAAATGCACATTGCCATCTCGAACTTTCGCACCTGCACCAGCAAATACCTGAAGGCGAGGGTTTAATAGCTTTTATAAAAAATGTGCTCGCACTTAGAAACATTGATGAAGAAACCCAATTAAATGCTGCAAAAATAGCCGATAAAACAATGTGGCAAAACGGCATTGTTGCCGTAGGCGATATTTGTAATACACCCCTAACC
>RDXP01000033.1 GCA_004292865.1 Sphingobacteriales bacterium | reverse complement strand
TTTACCGCAAAGAAAGCAAAGGAAAAACGCAAAGAACACAAAGCGGCTTGTAAGCACCATCTTAAATAAAAAAGATAAAAAACCACCTCATTATTTACCACCGAAACTTTAGTAAAATATTGGCACAAAACGTATTTAATAAACCTTGCTAAACTAGCCTTGTTCCGTTTTCAATATTTACTTCATATACTTTCATTTGTTTACCTAGCTGGGTGTGGTAGGCATTTTTTATGCGTTCGATTATTTGGGTGGTTGCGTGTTCGTTTACCAAGGCAATAATACACCCTCCAAACCCCCCTCCCATCATACGGGCACCTAGGATATCGGTTTCTTGTTGGGCGCAACTGGCTATAAAGTCTAATTCGGGGCAACTTACTTCGTATAACTGGCTAAGGCCTTGGTGGGTTTGGTACATTTGTTGGCCAAATGCGGCTAGGTTTCCTGCTGTTAAATATTGGCATGCGGCTTGTAAACGGGTAATTTCTTCTACTACAAATTTACATCTATTGTAAATTTTTATATCGCCTTGAGATAGGCATTCATCTACCATTTGTATGGTGGCATCTCGCAGGGTATTTACTTCGGGGTATTTTTGTTGTATCAAAACTACACCTTGCTGGCATTGCTGGCTACGCACATTGTATTCGGATGATGCTAGTGAATGTTTTACCATCGAATCAAACAATACAATTTTTATCCCAGCTAAATTAAAGGGTACATACTCGTAGGCCAAGCTACGGCAATCGAGTTTAATTACATGATTTTTTTTACCAAACACGCTGGCAAACTGGTCCATTATACCACATTTTACGCCTACAAATTCTCGCTCGGCCATTTGTGCTATTTGTGCCATTTGTAACTGGCTAAGCCCTAAATTAAATATATTATCGAGCGCAAAAACGGTGGCACATTCTAACGCTGCCGAGGATGACAATCCCGCCCCAAGCGGTACATCGCCCGCAAAAACGGCGTTAAACCCGCCTAGTTTTTTACCCATTTTTAGCAACTCATCTACCACGCCTATCATATAATTAGGCCATTCTTTATCGCTTTGGGTATAGTTGGATATTGTGGTGCTAAAGCTATCGTTTAGGTCGAGCGCAAATAAGTTGATGGTATCATCGTTTCGTTTGGCTATGGCCATGTACATTGCTTTGTCAATAGCGGCGGGCAATACGAAGCCCATATTATAATCGGTATGTTCGCCTATTAAATTAATACGCCCAGGCGAGCAAACCACAATGGGCTTGGTGTTAAATTTTTCTATAAACGTATCTTCAACCGTATTTTTTAGGCTTTTAATCATGGCGTTATGTGCTTTTGGGGGGGCTATGTAATTGGTATGTTAAGTAATATATTGCAAACTTAAAAAACAATTTAAAAAAATACAGCAATAATGGTATTTAATTGGTGTAGGGTTAGGGCAAATGGTAAATTTTCGCCTTACACATGCACTTATTGGTAATGCGTTAAAAAGCATTGGTAAAATATCCAGCGTAATTGCCACTTGCCACTTAGCTCAAATCGAATTAGATTTTTACCTTTGCAAGCTTAATCATTAAAAATTGAACCCACAAAAAACTATTGAGAACCTCCACGTATTTGATATTGCCGAAGAAGGCAAGGGTGTAGCCCGTGATGGCGATTTGGTAATATTTATCGAAAAAGCCATTCCTGGCGATGTGGTAAATGCCGAAATTTATAAGAAAAAAAAGAAATTTGCGGAAGCTAAAATACACACTTTAGTGAGCCCATCGGCCGATAGGGTAACGCCTTTTTGTGCGCATTTTGGCGTGTGTGGTGGCTGCAAATGGCAACACATGGATTATACGGCACAGCTTAGGTATAAACAAAAATCGGTAATGGATGCCTTACAAAGGCTGGCGGGCTTGGATGTAGCGCATACCGAAACTATTTTACCATCGGCGGTAAGCCAATACTACCGCAACAAGCTGGAATATACTTTTTCGAACAAACGCTGGCTTACCAATGAAGATGTAGCTAGCGGCCAAGCGATGGAAATGGATGCGCTGGGTTTTCATGTTCCCCTAAGGTTTGATAAAATACTGGAAATTAACCATTGCTATTTACAAGCCAATCCATCTAACAATATCCGCAACAGCGTAAATAAATTTGCAAAAGATAATGGCCTTACTTTTTATGATTTAAGGGCGCATACAGGTGCTTTACGCAATCTAGTAATTCGTACATCAAGTACGGGCGAGCTAATGGTAATAGTAATTTTTGCTTATCCCGAAGATGGAAATGTGGAATTAATGATGAATTATGTAGCTGCTGAGTTTCCTCAAATTACTTCGTTGCTATACATTATCAACCAAAAAAAGAACGATACTTATGCCGACCAAGAGATAATTGCCTACCGTGGCCCCGAGTATATTTACGAAGAAATGGAAGGGCTTAAATTTAGAATCGGGCCAAAATCTTTTTATCAAACCAATTCGCTACAAGCCTACGAACTATATAAAATTACCCGAGATTTTGCTGGCTTAACAGGTAACGAATTAGTGTACGATTTATATACAGGCACAGGCACCATTGCTAATTTTATTGCCAAAGATGCCAAAAAAGTTATTGGTATTGAGTATGTGCCCACAGCTATTGAAGATGCTAAAATAAACTCGGCCATTAACCATATTACCAATACCCGTTTTTTTGCTGGCGATATGAAAGATGTGTTAAACAACGATTTTATAAACACCCACGGCAAGCCCGATGTAATTATTACCGACCCTCCACGGGCGGGCATGCACCCCGACGTGGTAGAAAAACTTATGGAATTAGAAGCCGAACGTATTGTGTATGTGAGCTGTAACGCTGCTACGCAAGCCCGAGATTTAATTAGGCTGAAAGAAAAATATGATGTAGTACGCATAAAACCTGTGGATATGTTTCCGCATACGCAGCATGTAGAAAACGTGGTTTTACTAAAATTACGCTAATGGATATAGAAGAACTAATGGGCGAAAGCCCGAACGAAGGCGATAAAAAAAACCAAGAAAGCCCGCTTTTAAGTTTAAAAAAAGACCTTGAACTTTACCACGAATCTATCAGAGAGGTGGCCATAGAAATTATGGTAGAAGGGCTATCGGCTTACCCAATTTTTGTAGCGCACCAGCATCAAATTACCTTGGGCGAACCCATACTTGATAAACACGAACTAGGTACCGATTGGACAATACATGCTTCTACCTTAGAGGAATTTATAGATAAAGGCATTATAAAAACCAGTAAAAAAGAAGCATTTATAAAAAGTTTTAAAGATGCAAGCGATTACGCCTGCTTATTTGTAGTAGTACCCGAAGGTGCTAATTTTGTTTATTTCCCCTACCACAAAAACAATGTTAAAACCCCATAAAAAAATTATTTGGCTACGCATAAGTTTAGGAATTTTGTTTTTATGGTTTGGTGGTTTAAAATTTTTACCCAATCTAAGCCCTGCCGAAGATATTGTAGGGCAAACATTTTTGGCTTTAAGTTTTGGATATATCAAACCTAATGTTTCCATTCCGTTTATCGCCGTATGGGAATGCTGCATTGCAATAGGCTTTTTTACAGGGCGATACCTACGGTGGGTAATGGTTTTATTTTATTTGCACCTATTAGGTACTTTTTTCCCGCTGTTTATTTTCCCACACGAAACTTGGAAAATAGCCCCCTTTGTACCTACATTACTAGGCCAATACATTATAAAAAACATTGTTTTGCTAGCAGCTGGCTTAGTAATTGGCAACGCCGAACAGCCCAAAAATTAACATTCAAACTTTATCCAACCGGTACCTTCGTAACCATAATTTAGATATTGGGGGTTAATAATTTCGGCCAGTATTTCCAGCGAATTTACCAAGTGTGGGCTTTTAGCATTAAAATATGAACTGGCATCGGCAATGTAAACACGGTTGTTTTTTACAGCAGTTGCATCCTTCCATCCGGGCAAACCGAGCAATATATCCATCTGTTGTAAAGTGCGGGCAATGGTAAAACCTGAGGGCATAACTATAATTATTTCGGGGTTTTCGGCAGCTATTTGTTCCCAAATTTTGCTTAGTGATTGCTCCTCATTTTGGATTAAGATAGGTTTTCCGCCTGCAATTTCTACCAGTTCAACTACTAAATTATCCACAACCTTTATCGGCGAAAGCCCCTCAATACAAACCACTTTAGGCTTATCAGGAAAAAATTTTAATTTATGTATAATGAGTTCAATGCGTTCGGTTAAGTTTTCGATAAGAAAAGCATCGTCGCTTTGTAAAGCTAAATCTCCAATGTTTTGAGAAATAATAGCTAAGAGTGATGTTATTTTGGAGTTCATTAATTATGATTTAAAGCTGGGTAAAAAAATAAAAATAACATTACAAATTAATCTATTACCCAAAGTTACGATGGTTAAAATATTGATTATTAAAATTTTAATTATTATTATTTGGGCGTTTTAACACGCTTTACACTATATCTTTTTTACAATTACCCCCCATTTGTCAACAGCCCAAGGGGGGGGGGTAATTGTAAAAAAGGATGCCGTTGCAATCGTTAACGCAATAAATGTAATAAAATATTGATTATTAGTATATTAAATAAAAATTAATAATTGTGTTCAAGTTATTAGTTTTTAAAAATCCATCAAAAAATCTTACAACACCACATTTACAATTCTACCTTTTACCACAATAACTTTTTTTGGCGTTTTACCATCAAAATATTTGGTAACCAATTCGCTTTGTAACACATAAAGTTCAACATCGGCGGGCTCCATAGTTAAGGGCAGGCTAATGTTGGTTTTGGTTTTTCCGTTAATGGATATGGGGTAATTAAAATTATCTTCTACCAAATAAGCTGGGTTAAAAGTAGGGTAAGTAGCGGTTGATACACTGTTGGTATTGCCCAGCAAAGCCCATAATTCTTCGCAAATATGTGGTGCATAGGGCGATAACACAATTACCAAATCTTGCAAAATAGCTTTATTATCGCATTTAAGGTCGGTAAGTTCGTTTACGGCAATCATAAAGCTAGATACCGATGTGTTGAACGAAAAACGCTCTATATCTTCTTCTACCTTTTTTATTATTTTGTGTAAGGCTTTTAATTCCGCTTTGGCGGGATTTTGGTCGGATACCTTAAACGTAAAACTATCATCGTGAAACAGCTTCCAAAATTTACGAAGGAATTTAAAAACGCCTTCAATACCGTTGGTGTTCCATGGTTTGCTTTGCTCTAGCGGGCCTAAAAACATTTCGTACATACGCAAGGTATCGGCACCGTAACGTTCTACTAAATCATCGGGGTTTACTACATTAAATTTAGATTTCGACATTTTTTCAACTTCGTGGCCGCACAAATATTTGCCGTTTACAAGCATAAAATTTGCATCAGCGTACTCATCTCTTGATGCTTTAAATTTTTCTATATCTAAAATATCGTTTTCTACAATGTTAACATCAACGTGTACGGCTGTGTAGCTACCGAGATGAACTAATTTACCTACATTATTAATATTTTCAGAACGAAGTTTAGTGCTTATTTCTGATAATTTTTTCGTAATATTCTTATTTGTTAACTCAGATAAATCTCCCATATCCATTTCATCTTTTATCTTTTTTGATATAAACAACGGATATTTGACTAGTGATATCATTTTAGAGTCGTCATCAAAGTTGCTTGCATGGCCTCGAACATTTAATCGATATACAAAACTACTCCGCCCCTGTATCATCCCTTGGTTTATCAATTTTTTAAACGGCTCTTCTTGGGTTACATAACCCAAATCTTTTAAAAACTTGTTCCAAAAACGACTATACAATAAATGGCCTGTGGCGTGTTCGCTTCCGCCAATGTATAAATCAACATCTTGCCAATAGGCAATGGCTTTTTTATCGGCGAAAGCCTGGTTGTTGTGGGCATCCATATACCTAAACCAATACCAGCTGCTGCCTGCCCAGCCTGGCATAGTGCTTAATTCGTAATCATATTTGTGTTTGTATTTCCAGTTGGTGGCTCGGCCTAAAGGAGGCTCGCCACTTTGGGTGGGTAGGTATTTATCCACCTCGGGCAGTAGCAAAGGCAAATCGCCTTCGGCAATTAGGTAAGGCAAATTATCTTTAAAATAAACAGGCACAGGCTCGCCCCAGTAACGTTGGCGGCCAAAAATAGCATCCCGCATACGGTAATTAATTTTTGCTTTACCTGCATCTAATTTTTCTAAT
>RDXP01000032.1 GCA_004292865.1 Sphingobacteriales bacterium | reverse complement strand
AAAATCAACAAAACCAACAGTAAAAAACCCGATATTTATTTGGCTAGGTATTTTTACATTTATAGTTAATTGCTAACTTGCGGTTTATAAATAAAAATCTTTTTTTCGGCTAGCCTTGTATAAGCAGGTTAGGGTTTTATAATAGCCCAAGACTTATTATACCTTTGTTTATTTGAAAGTTTTAAAAATAGCATTTCTATAAAAAATTAATCATGAAAAAATCACTCATCTTATTAACTCTTTTCATTTACTCCTCGTATTCAAGTGCCCAATTTCAAAAAGCAACCATACCCCTTGCCGATGTAAAGCAACATTGGCGCACCTTACACCTTGATAGTGTGCCTGATAACTATTATTGGATGTACGATTATTTTGGCAAAGGACCCGATAGTACAAAAGTGGTAAACTACCTAAAAGCAGAAAACGCTTATTTAGATACCGTTATGAGTGCTACAAAAAAATTTCAAGCTGCTTTGTTTACCGAAATGAAAGCTAGAGTATTGGAAAAAGATGAAAGTGTGCCTGTATTTAAAAACGGGTATTTTTATTATGATCGTACTGAAGCAGGCAAACAATATTACAAATTTTGCCGTAAAAAAGGAAGTTTAAATGCCAAAGAAGAAGTTTTATTAGATGTGGATAAAATGGCAAAAGGCCATACTTATTATGCTGTAAATGGGTTTGAAGTAAGCGAAAATAATAAATTATTGGCTTATGGTGTTGATGAAGTAAGCCGAAGACAATATACCATTTATATAAAAAACCTTGAAACAGGCAAAATACTAAAAGATGTGATTAAAAATACAGCCGGCGACCCTTGTTTTGCAAACGACAATAAAACCATTTTTTATACTTTTAATAACCCAGTAACACTTTTAACTGAGCAAATAAAACGGCATACACTTGGCAAGAATGCTTTAACCGATGCGGTTGTATATAAAGAAAACGACAATAGCAATTATATTACTGTTAATAAAAGTAAAAACAAAAAATATATTTTTATATCGTCGGAAGCCACCACAAGTTCCGAAATAAGATTTATTAACGCTGCAAAACCTAGCGATAATTTTAAAGTTTTCACTCCTCGTATCAAAAATGTATTATACGATGTGGTGGTTTTAGAAAATAAATTTTTAGTTAGAACCAATAAAGATTCGGCACAAAACTTTAAATTAATGGAATGCCCTTTAAACAAAACCGCCGCCAAAAATTGGAAGCAAGTTATCCCACATAACAAAAATGTATTGCTACAAGGTATAGAAGAATTTAAAGATTTTATGGTGATAAACGAACGAAGAAACGGATTAGTGAAACTACGTGTTATCAATTTTAAAAATAACGCCTCACATGATATTGATTTTGGTAAGTCATCATACAGTGCCAATTTTGATGAAAACCCCGAATACAATTCCCATACTTTACGTTATCAATATACTTCGTTAACTACCCCAAATTCAGTGTACGATTATAATATGGCCACCAAAGCCAAAAAAATTAGGAAACAAAATAAAGTATTGGGCGGCTTTGTTGAAAAAGATTATGCAAGCGAACGGCTTTATGCTACCGCAAAAGATGGTACAAAAGTGCCCATTTCGTTGGTTTACAAAAAAGGATTTAAAAAAGATGGCAATGCCCCATTGTTACTATATGGATATGGAAGTTATGGTATAAGTTCAGATGCCAGTTTTAGCAAAACCGGGCTAAGCTTATTAAACCGAGGCTTCGTTTTTGCTATAGCGCACATACGTGGTGGACAAGAAATGGGTAGGAGCTGGTATGAAGACGGTAAATTGATGAAAAAGAAAAACTCATTTACCGATTTTATTGATTGTGCCGAATTTTTGATTAAAGAAAAATATACCAGCAGCACCCATTTATATGCCCATGGCGGCAGTGCTGGTGGCTTATTAATGGGTGCGGTAGCCAATATGGCACCTCAATTATGGCATGGTGTAATTGCCGAAGTTCCGTTTGTAGATGTTGTAAATACCATGTTAGATGAGCGCATTCCGCTAACCACCAACGAGTTTGATGAGTGGGGAAATCCAAAAAATAAAGAGGCTTATTTTTATATGAAAAGTTACAGCCCTTACGAAAATATAGAGCGAAAAAACTACCCCAATATATTGGTAAAAACAGGTTTACATGATAGCCAAGTACAATATTTTGAACCAGCCAAATGGGTAGCAAAATTAAGAGCACTCAAAACCGATAAAAATATTTTGCTATTACATACCGAAATGGATTTTGGCCATGGTGGCGCAAGTGGGCGTTTTGATTACTTAAAAGAACTTGCCCTTAACTATGCTTTTTTATTTAATTTAGAAGGGATTAGGAAGTAAAAAGCCGAGCATTTATAAAAAATACCCGGCTTAGGTTTGTTAATTTATCAAACCAGTTTTTTTTATTTCCCCAGCAACCCATCAAACGTTATAGCCGCATAGTACAAGCCCCCCAGCGTTGGGCCGCCTGCATATTGTATGTAGCGGCGGTTAAAAATATTGGCGGCACCTATTTTTAAACTGGCTTTTTGTTTAGGTACACGTAGGGTTACTTGGGCATCAAAAGTATTAAAGCTAGGTACTTGGCCTGTTACCAATGGGCTTTCCCACAAAAAGGCTTGTTGCCATTTATACACCACACTAAAACCTACGTTTTTAACCACTTCGCGGTTACCAATCGATAGATTGGTGCTCCACTCGGGGGTATTAAAACCGGTTACAAAAATATCGTTGCTTTGGTTGGTTCTAATTTTATTAAAACTGGCATTACCTGCTATGGAGTATTTTTTATAAAAACTGTAGGTGATACCCACCGCCGAACCAAAGTTGCGGTAATCGTTTTTTGCATTGGTGTACACACGGTAACGCTCTTGCCCATTACTTGCGGCATTTACCCCTACGGCGGGTTGTGCTTCTCGGTTTCTATCTAGCATGGCTATTACGGCAGCATCGCTGTTTACTGTTTGGCCTTTAGGTACAAATACTTGCGCCTGCCCTAAAAAACCGCTGTATGTATTGGTATAAGCATCAATATCTAAAATTAATTTGTTTTCTAACAACACACTTTTGTAACCAATTTCGAACGAGTTGATACGCTCGGGGCTGGCCTTAGGTAAGTTAGCTACTTGTAGCAAGCCACGGTTGGCCAACGCTGCGGCATCGGTATTGCCAGCGGAACTTACGGCGGCATTAAAGTTTATTACCGATGCTTGGCTATAACTGTTTTCTAAATAGCCTAAGCCTTCATTTATAATTGGTAAACTGCCCACACGCCTTACCCGGCCATTATTTACGTACGATAAAGCTTCAAACAATGCCGGGAAACGGTAGCCCTGCTGGTAGGTAAACCTAAAATTATGGCTTTTATCAACCGTGTAAACAGCAGCAAGGCGTGGGGTAAGTTTAGGGTCGAAATCGGGGTTATAATCAAACCTTAAGGACCCAAATAGTTTTAGTTTCTCCTCAAAAAATGTTTTGGTAACCTGCCCAAATGCACCCACTTTTTTGTAATAAATATCGTTACCAAAGCTACCATCGGCTTGTTGTTTATTTCTATCGGCAATGGGGCGACTAAAGTCCACAAAGTTATTTCCATCTGGTGTTACTTGGTATAAGCGGGCATCGCCACCTATTAATAAATCAAATATTTTTACTTTTTTTGATAAATCCCACTGCGCTTCGGTATGGTATATATGGCTTTTTTGTACCAATGCTGCTCCGCCAGTTACAGGCGCATCGGGTATCAATGCCGATTTTATATCCCAATTATTTATCCCAATAATGGTATTTTTTAAAGCATTAAACTCGGGCGTACCCGGCACTACACGGCTAGCATCGGCGGCTAAACGGGCATTGGCGGTGGCGGTGGCTAAATCAACACCATTGGCCAATTGTGTAGTAAGCGATGTTTTATATTTTGCCGCCCACACACTATTGCTGCCTCCGCTGGCTAAATCTAAATTATCGGCCAGGGGTTTTACGTTGTACGAATTACCTGTATTTTCGGTAGATAGGTAAGCCCGCACCACATAATCGTTCCCTTTTAGTTCCAGTTTATGGTTTTGCACCACCACATTATCTAACTGTATTTTATTCCCTCGTTGAAAAACACCATCCATTTTACCCACACGGTATTGGTAGCTTAACTCGGCTTGGTTGCTTATACGGTAGTGTAGGGCGGCATCAAACTTTAAATTATCAACTTTTGGGTTTACCAAATCAATCTCGTAATAGCCTGTACGGGCAACACGTAGGGTTTGGTTTTGCTTTGTGCCGATGGTTAAACCAGTAATAGAAACCACGTTACTTCCGGCAAGGGCATCGTCGCCGTATTTATTCCAACCATCATAAGCTACATTGTTATTGCCGTTTAACTCCGCAAAAGCGGGATTAGCACTTTTAAGGTTGTTGGTATTTTGGTCGGTACGGGTGTTCGATCGCCAATCCGTTCCTTGCATATAACTGCCGTTAATTTTAAAGGCAAATTTATTGTTAAAAGCCTTGGCATACCTAAAAGCCGATTCGGTTAGTATGGACGGAGAATGATCAATACCATCCACGTGGTTAAGCCCAGTTTTATGGTAAACGCTTAGGCCTTGGTAGTAAAACGGACTTTTGGTAAGCAAGTTAGCCATACCGTTTATGGCATTCATACCGTACAAGGCCGATGCCGCACCAGGCGTAATTTCAATGCTCGAAATATCTAATTCGGTAGGGCCAATGGCATTACCCAGCGGTACGCCAAGGGTAGCGGCTTGCATATCAACGCCATCCACCAGTTGCATAAACCTAAAATTGTTAGGTATGTTAAAACCACGGGTATTGGGTATTTTAAAGGTAAGGCTCGAGGTGGTCATTTGCACCCCTTTTACGTTTTCTAAGGCATCGTAAAAACTAGGTGATGGCGAATCTTTAAGTGCCCGCACATCTAATTTTTGAATAGCCACTGGCGATTTTAAAATATTTTCTTCGACCCTGCTGGCGGTTACCACTACCTCGTTACCCAATAATGTTTGGGTGCTTAAAGCTATATTAAGTTGCTGGCCTGTTTCTTTAACTTCAAATTGTTGGGTTTTAAAACCAATGGTGCTAAACACCAAGGTAAACGGAAATTTTAGTTTTGTTTTGAGGTTAAATTTCCCTTTATCGTTAGTTATGGTGCCAGAAACCGTACCTTTTATGTTTACGCTTACGGCCAAAAGTGGCTCTTTAGTATCCTCGTCAACCACTTGGCCTGTTATTTCAACCAGTTGGTTATCTTGCGAATATGTTTTGTTGTTGCTAATGATTAGTAATGTTAAAATAAATAATGCCTTAGCGGCGATGCTTAAATAGTGGCTATAAAGTGTTGTGAAATATGCTTTCATTTTATTGTTGATTAATGTTTTATAAAATAATTTGGATGCTTGATTGTTGTTTTTTTAACAGCAACAACAAGGCATTATTTTATTATTTGGGTAGGATTTGTAGGGTAATAAAAAGGGGGTAAATTTTAGTTTCATATAAAGTCTATCGATTAAGTAGGCAATAATAAAACAATAATTTAGATTATCAAAATTAATTTATATAAATTCTATAGGTTTAGTAGAATAATGTAAAAAAATATATTTATGATTGTAAAAAAATATTTTTTAACCAGCATCAAATTTCACATTATAAATATTTACATGAAGATTATCAAACCATATATTTACTTACTTGCAACTACTTTATTTGTTTACATACCTATCATCTTAAAGTCGCAAACCACCGCCACTTACCCCAAAATTACCGGCTACGTGGGCATATTACATCCCATTATAACCTTTAATAAAAACCAAACCACCACAAATTTTACCAACTATTATGTAGGTGGTCTGCCCACAGGCATAAATATTTGGAAAAGCCATAATATTGGTTTTTCAATGGAAATTGTACCATTTATAAAGGCCGAAAATGGCGATAGCAAAATGTATAACCTGCTTTTTCATCCTGGGATTTTGGTACGGCTTGCACCTAATTATACATTTGCTGGTAGGCTGGCTTTTGAAACTGGTGGGCGCTATGGCCTTACACCCGTTTTTAGCAAAGTAGTAAAGCGTAATAAAAATAGCAACTATTATGTGGCGGTACCTTTGCCTTTGCGCTTTGGGAATAGTTTACCCACTTCGTTTACAGTGGCGTTTCAGTTTGGTATTGGGTTTTAAAAATAGCTAATAACCTAAGCCCATTATTAATCTTTAGTTTAATTTTGTTGCTGATGCTGCTTTTACAGCTTTAGC
>RDXP01000019.1 GCA_004292865.1 Sphingobacteriales bacterium | reverse complement strand
GTCGTACGCCCGCCAATTTATGGGCCGTATGAACAAGCCCGATGTGGATTATATTAAAGGCATTGCCCCCGCTATTGCTATCGAGCAAAAGGTAATTACCTCAAATCCACGCTCTACGGTGGGTACATCAACCGAGGTGTACGATTATTTAAAGCTGCTTTTTAGCCGTATTGGCAAAACTATTTCGCCAGTTTCGGGCGGGGTGGTTAAAAAAGATTCGGTTACGGTGGTGGTAAATTATTTAAACAGCTTGCCCAATGATAGTACAGTAACGGTTTTATGTCCGCTAAATCCGCACAACGACCGTACCTTAAAAGAGGAACTGGCCGTATTGCTGCAAAAAGGTTTTGCAAGGGTAGAGATGGATGGCAGCATACAAAAAGTAGAGGCTATTATTGAAGATAAAACGGTTAAAAACGCTAAGTTAAAAGATAATAAAACGGTTTTAATTGTGATTGATAGGCTGGTAACTTCCGCCGAAGATGAAACACAAAGCCGTATGGGCGACTCGGTTCAAACTGCTTTTTTTGAAGGCAAAGGCGATTGTTATGTTGATTTTGAGGGCTCACGACAAACGTTTTCGGATAGGTTTGAGCTAGATGGCATCAGGTTTGAAGAACCCACTCCCAACTTTTTTAGCTTTAACAATCCTTACGGTGCTTGTCCAAAATGCGAAGGCCACGGTAAAGTAATTGGTATTGATGAAGATTTGGTTATCCCTGATAAATCAAAATCGGTGTACGATGGTGCCATTGCCCCTTGGCGGGGAGAAAAAATGAAAGAATGGGCCGATAAATTAATCAGCGTTTCTACCAAATTCGATTTTCCCATTCACCGCTCTTACAATCAATTAAATAAAGAACAAAAAGAATTAATATGGACAGGCAACAAGCATTTTGAAGGCTTAAACCAGTTTTTTGAGTTTGTTGAGGAGCAAGCCTATAAAATACAATACCGGGTAATGTTATCCAGATACCGCGGAAAAACCACCTGTCCCGATTGCCACGGCACTCGCCTACGCAAAGATGCCAGCTATGTAAAAATTGATAATCACTCGATTGTGGATGTAGTTTTAATGCCTTTAGAAGATGCTACATTATTTTTCGAAAACCTAAAATTAGATGACCAACAACAAAAAATAGCCAAGCGTTTGCTATTAGAAATCTCCTCTCGCATACAGTTTTTAAATAATGTAGGCTTGGGTTATTTAACGTTAAACAGGTTGTCAAACACCTTATCGGGCGGCGAATCGCAAAGGATAAACTTGGCAACATCACTAGGTAGCAGCTTGGTAGGCAGCATTTATGTGTTAGACGAACCCAGCATTGGCCTACACCCAAAAGATACCACGCAGTTAATTTCGGTGTTGAAAAAATTGCGTGATGTGGGCAATACCGTTATCGTGGTTGAACACGAGGAGGAAATTATGCAAGCCGCCGACCACCTGATTGATATTGGCCCCGAAGCGGGAAGCCTAGGTGGTAACTTGGTTTTTGCAGGTAATTTCGAGGAGATTTTAACCGACCAAAATAGCCTTACCGGCAAATATTTAAGCGGACGAGAAAGCATTGCCATCCCCGAAAGGAGAAGAAAATTTAACGATGC
>RDXP01000031.1 GCA_004292865.1 Sphingobacteriales bacterium | reverse complement strand
ATTGGAATGGCCGAATAAGCTATACTGGCGCAATGGTTTTGGGTAATCAATGTTTTTTGGGTGCTATACCTATGGAGGATATGGATATACTGGTTCATCCAGCACAGCAAACTGTAATAGCTAACCCGCTGCATCCTAATATACCAGCTTCGGTGGCTTACTAATTGGGATAAAATATTCGTCTTCTGGATTTTTTTTGCATTATAGACCGAGTAATTTTAACCCAATATAAATCAATAATCTGATTTTAAATTAATAAAATTTTGTTTTTTAGGGCTTTACAAATAATAATTTGGGCGTTTTAACACGCTGTCCACTATATCTTTTTTTTCTATTGCCCCCCATTTGCTATAAGCCCAAGGGGGGGGCAATAGAAAAAAAGGATGCCCGCCTACCAGCCGTCAGGCCGTTGCCATCGTTAAAGCTCTGAAATCGTAAATATCATTGATTAACAGCAAATTAAACTAATTTTTAATAATCGAACTCAGGTTTTAAAGATGATTAGGGCGCAATGCTCGAAAACACAGTACACCTAGAATTTAGCAAAATCGGATACCGAAGAAATGGTAATAAACAATATCACCATACAGGTTATACATGCGGCAAAGTGTTTTTTTTCGTACTAGCCTATTTCCTATAGCTATAAAGCACAATAAAAAATAGTATGTTTTGTCATTTTATAATTTCAGATTAGCCTTAGCATTCCGTATGCTAAGGCTAATTTTTTATGCCACTTTTGCGTTCACCTTTCCATCGGCTACGGTAATTATATAAGTAGCCAATTTGCTAGCTACACCACCTCCTTGTGGTGGTCTAGTATTTACCCCGTCGGGGCTAAATTGTGCAAAATGACTTTGGCATTCTATCACATTTAAGCCTGCATTCCATTGTAAGGTACCTTTTTGGTGTGTGCAAAGTGATTCGGTAGCAATAAAAGATGAGGCTATATCGCCAGCTGCAATCCTAAAAATAGCGATATTGCCTACAACTACTTTTTTTCCAATAGCGGTTAACTCTGATAAGTTTGCGCTCACAATTGTACCCTCTGGAGGAGTATTTGCTGGTGTAGCATTATTTTTTTTGCTACAATCGCTAAAACAAGCACCTACACATACAGTAGCAAAGCTGATGCCTAGGGTTTTTAAAAATTGTTGACGTTCCATAATATTAAGTATTTATTAAATTGGTTTAATTTTTCTTTTTTTGAAATAAACTAAAATTTCGAGATACGGCAAATCCCCACCTTACACCACCTTTTGTCCACGATTTTTGTGTATCGGCAATAAAATTATTTTCGATAATATAAGGTGAATTTTGAAAATTAAGGCTAAACACATGTCCACCTGTTTCGATTTCGATACCTGCGCCAAGCGGGTTGTAATATTTGGTATTTAGGTTTTGTGGCCGACCAACGCCTTGTACCAAGGTATAATCGGTAATAAGCGAAAACCTTTTGTATATCTTAAATCGGCCACCTAGGCCTACCGAAAGTAAGGCTTTTTTGTCGCCAGCATCGGCAACTTTATCTCGTAATAATACGCCAGGGCTTACTAAAAACGATAATCCACTATTAACCTTGGTAGCAAAAATTGCGCTTATATAATGTGATATTCGTTGTGCTTGTGAAGTAAACTCGTTATCAAAATAAGGTTTACGGGTTGCTGCGGCACTTTGTGCAAATAGGGTGAGCGAAAAAGGTAAGCCTTTTTCCATTTGCTCTATCAGCTTATATTTTACCAATAAATTATACGTTTCATCTCTTCGGCTACGGCCTAGGCCTAGGGTAAGTTTATCGCTTATGCCATAATCAAAACCTATATAATTATCTTCGGCATTATCTAAACCAAATAAAGTGTGTGAACCGCCAAACTCTCCACCAATATCGCCAAAACGGTGGGCTATCCAAAAAGCCAAATCGTTTTTTTTTTGTGTTTCGTTAGTGTTAAGTAATACTAGGTGGGTGCTTTTAAAAGTGGCTATTACTTTTGCTGGTGTTTTATTGGCGGTTAAGGCATTTAGTAGCGAATCGGCATCTTGTGCCTTTGTTGTTTGTAATTGTAAAGTTGCAATAGCAAGTACAGTTAATAGTTTTAAGTTGTTTTTTTTCATCGCTAATTGTAATTGGCTATTACATTAATATTAATTTTTTCGGCAATTTTTTTAAATACCAGGCTAGGTATTTTTATTTTATGGTTGGCACATAAAACGTCGAAATTGCTGCTTATTTTAGGTTTTCCATTCATTATTTCGATTTTACCTGTTATGCTTCTTTCTTGAGCTACGCCATGCAAGGTAAGTGTACCTTTAACGGTAACGGTGTATTGGCCATCTTTGGTAAAATCAATAGCTTCAACAATGGTACCTTTAAATAATGCGTTGGGGTATTTATCGCTTTCCATGTAGTTTTCGTTAAAGTGTTCTTGCATTAAAGGGCGAGGGAACACCAAACTGGTAATGGCTAATTGAAAAACAATTTGCTGGCTTTTGGGAATTATTACCGAATAGCCTTGGTTTGATTGTGCTTTAATATCTTGGAGCGGTGTTGATGAAAACAAGCTGATTTTGGCGTCTTTGGTACTAAAACTATTTTGCGCATAAGTAGGTGTGTAAAAATGGGATAACGCTAAAATAAGAATAAAACAAAACGCAACTTTGGTGTTTAGTGGTTTTTTCATGATGCGTAAATTTTAAGGGCGAAAATAAATTTGCATTATAGTAAACGTATAATTTGGTTAAAATTGTTTATATGTTTAAACATATAAATTTAAAAATTAAAAGTAAATAAATGCAAGTGTTGGAAAGTTTTATTTATTGTTGCCCTTGGGTTAAAAGTAGTTGGGCTAATTTTAATTGGTTATTTGGCTACCCTGTTTGATACGCTATTGGGGAGTACCTTACTTTACGGTATATTTTTACCGCAAAGAAAAAGCGCAAGGAACGCAAAGCTGGGTGTAAGCACCATCTTAAAATAAAAAAGACAAAAAACACCTCATTATTTACCTCCGAAACTTTAGTAAATAAATTAGCTCAAAAAATCAGTAAACCACTTCCCCGAATTTTTAATCGTTCGTTTTTGTGTGTCAAAATCTACATGTATTAAACCAAAACGAGGATGATAGCCTTCGGCCCACTCGAAGTTATCAGTTAAAGTCCATACAAAATAACCATCTATTTTTAAACCATCCTGTGTGGCTTTTAAAACTTGTGCTATATGGGTTTCAAAATATTTAATTCGTTCTATATCATTTATTTCACCATTTTTTATTTCATCGGCAAAGGCAGCACCGTTTTCGGTAATGTAAAGTTTTTTTATGTTGGTATAAGCCGAAAATTTTTCGATCATTTTGTAAATAGCTTCGGGATAAATTTCCCAGCGCATTGCCGTAGTAGCTACTTTTCGTTTAGGGGCGGCAATTAAGCTAGCGTTAATATAAGGTGTAAACCATGCGTTTTTAACCACCTCGCGGGTGTAGTTTTGTATGCCAATAAAATCAAAATCGAAAACCATTTTATGCTCGTCGCCAGGCTGCATATATTTTTTGATATTTTTTAAAATAGGGAGTTCTTTATCGGGGTAACCCAAGCCTAATAATGGCTCGATAAAAAGGCGATTTAGCAAGGCATCTACCCTATTAGCGGCTTTTTGGTCTCTAGGCAGGTTTCTGTAAGGTTGAATGTACGAGCATGAAAACGTGGTACCCACTTGGGCATCGGGCGGCAGTATTTTTTTTAATATTCTGCCTCCTTCGGCAATAGCCAAAGTAGTATGGTGTATAGCGGGCAAAAAATTATCCATGCCTCGGCGTCCTGGTGCGTGTATGCCCAAAAAATAGCCCGCACCAGTAAACACAACAGGCTCGTTCATTACCATCCAATGTTTTACACGATTGCCAAATCGGGTGGCGCAAAGGCTAACAAATTGGGAAAACCAGCTGATAACTTCACGGTTAGTCCAGCCACCTTTTTTTTCTAATGCGTAAGGTAAATCCCAATGGTAAAGTGTAAGCCAAGGTTCTATTTTTTGTGCTATACAATAATCAATCAGTTGGTTATAATACGCAATACCCGCTTCGTTTACATCGCCTATGCCATTGGGCAATATCCGCGACCAAGCTATCGAAAACCTAAAATTAGGAATGTTAAGTTGTTTTAATAACTGTATATCTTGTTGGTATTGGTTATAAAAATCGCAGGCAATGTTGCCATGCTGGTTTAGGTGTATGTTGCCTTTTTGGTTGGCAAAAACATCCCATATAGATTGCCCTTTGCCATCGCTATTATGCGCACCCTCAATTTGATAAGCAGCTACAGATACACCCCACTTAAAATGGGCAGGAAATTGATTTTTATGTAATGATTGTGTGAGCGTACGGTTGGTCATTTATTGCAAATAGTAAAACTGCCTGCAAATTACATGCTTTAAAGCTAGGATAAAGAAATAAATTAAACCAGTTTTTTATACTAGTGTGAAAACACTGATTTAAAACTATTTAAAAATAATCGTTCGCACAGCAAGTAATACCAGTTGATTAAAATTTTCATCTTCGTTATATTTTTAATTTATTAAAGATAAATTAGCTATGTGAAATTACGGTGTTTTTTAGATGATGTTATTGTTAAGTATAGAGTGCCGTGGTGGCTTATAAATGCTGGGCATTTGATAAATATTTAAAGCCCGAGAGCAATGCTGCCCCCTGTTTTTGAAATTTTAAACTTTTTTTTATCGTTAAGGAATTAATTTATATAGCTTATATACGTAAATTATACACCCAATTCAGTACTTTTAACATGTAAGATTTGTATTTGTAATACAATGAAAAATAATGCTTTATTCGAATTTTGTTTATACTTATTTTAATCAAAATCAATAGAGCATATTTTTGTTATGTACTAAATAATTTTATATAATTTTTTTTTGAGATATTTATACCTTTATACAATTTTAATGTAACAGCTTAAAACATTTACTTTATAAAAAAATAATAACCCATGCCTACTGTTACCTATCCCTTATTTCTAAAATTTTTAAAGTTTAGCATTGTTGGTTTTTCGGGTATTTTTGTTGATTTTGGTATTACCTATATCTTTAAAGAGAAAGTAAAAATCCATAAATACATAGCCAGTTCGGCGGGTTTTGTATTTGCTACAGCTAGTAACTATTACCTTAACCGCGTGTGGACATTTAAAAGTGTAGGGGCTAGTGCAATAGTACAATTCGAAAAATTTTTTATCATTGCATGCATAGGTTTAATTATCAGTAATACATTGATTTATATTTTTAACGATAAGCTAAAATATAATTTTTGGGTTTGTAAATTATCGGCCATTATATTGGTTTCTTTCTGGAACTTTTTTGCAAATTATATCTATACCTTTGCCACTTAGTAAAAACCTTGAATGCAACTAATATCAATGCTTTTTTCAGGAAAAAATAAAAGTAAGAAAACCTTAATTTTCTTTCTAACCCTTTGGTTTTTATTTAACATACTACAAGCCAGCTGTACAGGCTTACATCCAGACGAGGCTTACTATTGGGTATATAGCCAATTTTTAGCTTGGGGATATTTCGACCATCCGCCAATGGTGGCGGTATTTATTAAAGCAGGTAGTTTTATAAATAACACCTTAGGCCTAAGGCTTTTTACTTGTGTAAGCAACTTGCTATCAATTTATTTGTTATGGTTAATTGTAAAAAAATACAAAGCAAATGTATATGTTTTTGTAACCTTATTTAGTTCGGTACTGCTTTTTCATATTTATGGTTTTATAACCACGCCCGATGCGCCACTTTTTTTCTTCGCAGTATTGTTTTTATACGTTTACCAGCAATATTTAAAAACAGATAAGCTATTTATAGCCATAATTTTAGGCTTAATTTCTGCCGCTTTATTGTACAGCAAATATCACGGAATTTTACTGTTATTTTTTATACTAGTATCTAATTTTAGTTTATTTAAACGTACATCGTTTTATGTTTTAATTACGGTTGCCCTGATTGTTTTTGTGCCACATATTTACTGGCAATACCAAAATAATTTCCCCAGCTTACAATACCATTTAATTGATAGATCGGCCGAGCCTTACGAACTAAATTTTACTTTACAGTATATTTTAACTTTTATTTTAATGAGCGGCCCTTTAACAGGATGGCTGCTATTATTACAAGCCTCAAAGCAAAAATACCGCCACGATGTTTTTTTAAAGGGATTAAAATTTACATTTTACGGCATTTTTACTTTCTTTTTTTTAAGCACATTTAAAGGCGAAGTACAAGCACATTGGCCATTAATAGGCTTTATAC
>RDXP01000134.1 GCA_004292865.1 Sphingobacteriales bacterium | reverse complement strand
TTTCATTTGGCGTTTCAATTGCCTTACCGTCCATCGTTCGTTTTCGCATTGTTTGCTATAAAAACTAATTTCTAAATCGGAGTTTGCTTTTAGGATTTCTGTGTAGTGACTCCAATTTAAAAATCCAGACAGTGTTTGGATTTTTTGAAACTTGATATAAAATAGCCGTATTTGAAAAACATTAGACCTGCTAAATCCTTTACCATAATTTATGCTTAAATCTGTTGTAAAGCAGAACCATACTCGGCTTTTTCATTCCCATTTTGCTCAAACTCTACAATATGCTGGCCAATTAACCAATTGGTTTGCACTAAAATGGTATTTACTTGCTGCGTGGCTTTTTGCCTACCATTGTGTAACAAAGCCCCAATTTGGGTAATTAAGCTGCTATACGAATGGGTAGTTAAATTCATTTTAAACTATATTTTTTTAAAAATATAAAAAAATATCTTTAATTACTTTCAAATCCAAATTTTTTTAAAAACTCGTTATATTCATCTTCAAAACTCTTTTTTAAATGGTGTTGTTTTTGATTTTTTATGTATTGATACACTTTTTCTAATTGCGATTCGCTTACCGAATAAGCAGCATAACCCGTTTGCCACGAAAATTTTTCAACCAACAGTTCTTCTGTATTTATATGGTGCGATGTGCTGCCTTTTATTTGTTTAATAACATCGGCAACCGATTTTTGTGCATTCAACAAAAACAAGCAATGTATATGGTCGGGCATTCCGTTTATTATTCTAGCGTTACAGGCAATTTTTTCAAATTCGGTGTACATAAAATCATAAATTTTTTGCTCTGCCGAAAAAGAAATTAAAGGTAATCTTTCTTTGGTTGCCCAAATTGCGTGTATCCAAACCTTGTTTAATGAATGCGACATAATGTGTTTGTTTGATTTTTATTGTGAATTATTTTATAAACCATTAAAATGGTTTGTGTGTTGTTGGTTTTTTGCAATTCCACGGTTTTTAACCGTGGGCTGGGGAATTGCGTGTATTTTAAACCATTGAAATGGTTTGTGTGTTGTGTTAAATTCGTAATCCCACGGTTAAAACCGTGGGCTGGGTTTAAAAACCATGGGCTGGGTTTAAAAACCATGGGCTGGGTTAAACCCAATTTATAACACCGTTTTAATCCGTAATCCCATGGTTAAACCCTTGGCTGGGTTAAACCCAATTTATAACACCGTTTTAATCTGTAATCCCATGGTTAAAACCGTGGATTTGTATATATTTTTTTCGTTAAAAATGGTTTTAACCATTTACCAATTATGCAATTTATAATTTTTTACGAAAATATTAAATCACAATTTATGGTTTCAATACCCCCACAGCCCATGGTTTCAACCATGGGATTATGTTTGTTATTACCGTTCAAAATGGTTTTAACCATTTAACAATTATGCAATTTATAATTTTTTACGAAAATATTAAATCACAATTTATGGTTTTAATCTCCACAGCCCATGGTTAAAACCGTGGGATTATGTTTGTTATTACCGTTCAAAATGGTTTTAACCATTTACCCATTATGCAATTATAATTTTCACGAAAATATTAAATCACAATTTATGGTTTCAATACCCCCACAGCCCATGGTTTCAACCATAAAATTATGTTTGTGATTATCATTCAAAATGGTTTTAACCATTTACCCATTATGCAATTATATTTTTTCACGAAAATATTAAATCACAATCTATGGTTTCAATACCCCCACAGCCCATGGTTTCAACCATGGGATTATGTTTGTGATTATCATTCAAAATGGTTTTAACCATTTAACAATTATGCAATGCTACTCGCATTATACACACAATCTCCATTGAAAAACGTTTTTTCAACCTTAATGCTCTTTAAATCAGCAAGTAATGGATTATTATTCACCACAATAAAATCAGCAAAATTACCTTCCGCTAAACTTCCTGTTTGGGTGTCTTTACTTAAAATGGCGGCGTTTGTAGTGTATAGTTTTAGGGCTTCGGCTACGCTAATATTTTCGTCTTTAGCTATTACGTTCCCTTCATCATCTTTTCTAAAAACTGCTGCTTCTACACCTTTAAATGGGTTTATATTTTTTACCACTGGCGCATCGGACGATAAGGCCACCAAAATTTTATGCGCCAAAACCGATTTTACAGGGTAGCAATTTTTTAAATAATCATCATCTAAATACTTTATAAAATTTCTACCCAATTCGCTAATAAAAACCGTTTGCATGGATGTAGCAATATGATAAGCCTGCATGGCTTCTAAATGCGTTTTATCGGGCAAACCCAAATGCTCAATTCGGTTAATAAACGCCGAATTTGCTTGGTACAATTCTTTATAAACACCCAGCACAAACTCAATGGCATTATCGCCAATGGCGTGTGTGGCAATACCAAAACCTTTATCAATAGCATTAAAAGCCAGTTTTTTATATTGTTCTCGCTTTAGGCGGAGTACGCCTTTATCGGCACTGTTTTTATAGGGCCGTTTTAACGATGCTGTTTTACCGCTTAATCCACCATCCGAAAAAAACTTAACCGTATTTACCTTAAACATATCCGAACTAAAATAATCGGGAATAGGATAGGGGCTTTCGCTACCGTCGGGCAAAATAATAGGGAAGGCATTTAACCTTATGCCCAACTGGTTTTGCTGGTGCATTTGGTAATAAGTATCTAGCAAAACGGGGTCAACGGCGGGGTCGGTGGCGGCGGTAATGCCGTATTTATGCAGTTGTTTGGTAGCTGCATGTATCATTATTTTTAAATCGGCTTTGCTGTATGGTGGGATGTGTTTGGTAATTAAGCCTAATGCAGTTTCGGCAAATTGGCCGTTGGGTTGGCCATCTTCGCCTGTATAAATCATCCCGCCAAGGGGCGAAATAGTGTTTTTTGTAATACCACAAATTTCTAATGCTTTGCTGTTGCACACCGCAATATGAGCGCAAGTGCGTATTACGTATATGGGCGTTGTTGTGCTTATTTTATCTAAATCTTTTTTGGTGGGGATTTTGCCGTCTTTAAAATCGGCTTCGTTAAAACCACGGGCGGTAATCCATTGGTGTTGTGGGTTTTGGGCTAGGTAAGTTTCTAGCATTGTTAACATTTCATCCAAACTTTTTACGCCCCGTAAATCAAGCATAAAGGTTTTAAGGTTGCCTACCTTCCATACATGTATGTGGGTATCGTTAAAACTGGGCATAATGGTTTTGCCTAACATATCCACAATTTGGGTTTGAGGATGTATTAAAGGTTTTAAATCGTTGTAGCTTCCAATAGCTTTTATGGTATTTTTTTCTATAAAAAGGCTATCGTATTTTGAGTTATCGAAACCGTTTTGAAACGAGATTATATTGGCGTTGTGTAATAGCATTAAAAAAAATAAAACAATCAAATGTACTAAAACCTTTCTCTTAATTTAATAAAATTATACAATGCCGAAATTGGTTTTTCTAAAATGCGACCTATTTTTACTTCGTGTTTAATACATATTAGCAACAAAGCGTCTTTAAAATTATGCGCTATGGAACCCACAAAATGAGTGCTTAAGGTTTTGTAATTAGGGTATGGTACAATGTTATTAAGTACATACTCTTCAAAGCCATTGCTTAGCATATTGGTAATGTATGGATGGTTTTTATGGTAGGCCATAAATAGTGCATAACTAGCTAAGTGGTAATTTGGGAGTGGTTTTTGATAAATATTTTTAATCGTTGTTTCTTTATTGATTTTATATTTTTGGTAAAAAAGCGATGCCAATTCGGGTGGCATTTTACCGTATAAAAAATCGGTAAGTAGCTTTTTGCCAAAGTAAGTTCCCGAGCCTTCATCATCCAAAATATAGCCTAGGCCGCTATTTATTTCGGTAATTTTAGTTCCATCGAAATACGAAATATTCGACTCTGTACCTATCACACAATTAAGGCCTTCGTTATGCCCGCAGGTAGCGTATGCAGCACCTATCAAATCGGTTTCTACGTTTATAAACGCATGTGGAAACTTTGCCGAAAGGGCATTGGAAACCAGCTCACGCCTATCGGGGGTATTGCAACCTGCACCAAAAAAATAAATCTCGTGTACCTGAGATGCAAATGGCGCAAATGGCTGGTTAAAAGATAAAATACGAAATATCTCTTTTTCGGTCGAAAAAATCGGATTTATACCCGCTGTTTCAATATTTTGGGAACTACCATCGGGCAACATTATTTCCCAATCGGTTTTGGACGATCCGCTATCGGCAACTAAAAGCATTTTAATGAGTTTGAAACTTGTTTTTTTAACAAAGCTGGTTTTAAGTTATATTGTAGCATATTTTTTATTTAAAAGTAAGATTTATTTTATAAACATATTTATTTAAAGCCTAAAAAAATGTGTAGGTTTACGTTATTAATCGCATATAATGTAAGCAATATGTATGCTATAATCTTACCTAAAAATTTAAAAAAACAATAATCATGAAACTTTTAACATTTACAAATATTTTATTTTTTTTAATGATAATAAGCAATGCCAAGGCTCAAAATACGGCCAACATACAATTTCAAATATCCTTTACTGAGCCACAAGCACATTATGTAAATGTGCAAATGACCATCCAAAACATTAAAGCCAAAGTTACAACAATTAAAATGCCTGTGTGGGCACCAGGCTCATATTTGGTACGCGAGTTTTCTAAAAACGTAGAAGCACTTAAAATTAACGATGCCAATGGTAAAGCGGTTTCGTACCTAAAAAGCACCAAAAATAGCTGGAAAATAAATACCGCCAATAGCTCGAAACTAGTAATTAATTACCGTGTTTATGCTTTTGAAGTTTCGGTGCGCACCAGCTTTGTTGATGCCGACCAAGCCTTTTTATCATCGCCCGATATTTTTATGTACGTTGATGGGCAATTGGCACAGCCAGTTACGGTAACCATTATTCCTTTGGCAGGATGGAAAAAAATATCTACCGCCTTAGAAGCTATCCCCGATAAGGGAAATATTTTTTATGCCAGCAATTTCGACCAATTATACGATAGCCCCATAGAGGTAGGTAACCAAGCTGTTTTTTATTTTGAAGCAGCAGGTGTAACACACGAAGTAGCCATGGTAAAAGGAGGTAATTACAATACCGAACGCCTAAAGAAAGATATGGCCAAAATTGTGGAAACAGCCACAGCCGTGTTTGGCGAAAACCCCAATAAACGCTATGTTTTTATTATACATAATTATGCCTCGGGGGGCGGAGGATTAGAGCACAAAAACTCAACCGTATTGGGCGCAATGCGATTGGGATATACAGATGAAAGTACCTATAAAGATTTTTTAAGCCTAGTAGCCCATGAGTATTTTCACTTATGGAATGTAAAACGATTACGCCCCATTGCCCTTGGCCCATTTGATTACGATAAAGAAAACTATACCACCAACCTGTGGATAGCCGAAGGTTTTACAGCCTATTACGAAAACCTTATAAGCTATAGGGCCGGCTTTACTAGCCAGCCCGAATACATTACCGAACTCGAAAAAGATATTAACGCCATAGCCAACCAGCCCGGCAATAAAGTACAAAGCCTAAGTGAAGCCAGCTTTAATGCTTGGATAAAATATTACCGACCGAACGAAAATTCGGCAAATTCAAGCATATCGTATTACAATAAAGGTGCATTAATAGCCACCGTTTTAGATTTAACCATTATACACAACAGCCAAGGTAAATACAGCTTAGACGATGCCATGCGCTACGCCTACAAGCTATACCATAAAAAACTAAACCGAGGTTATACCGATGCCGAGTTTAGGGCAGTGTTAGAAAAATTTGCGGGCAAGCCGCTCTCTTTTATTTACGATAATTATATAAACGGCACTGCCGATATAGATTTTAGCACTTATTTGGGCTTTGCTGGTTATGCTATTAACGATAAAAATATAGGCAACCAAGCACCTTATTTGGGTGCTAATACGACCACCCTAGGCGATAAACTTATGGTTAAAAATATAGCCCGAAATAGTGCCGCTTATATAGCAGGCTTAAATGTAAACGATAATATAGTTTCGGTTGATGGGCTATCAACTAATAATTTAACCACACTGCTTACCGATAAAAGGGTAGGGGATGTATTGCGTTTTTTGGTAGATAGAGATGGGATAGAAAAAACAATTGAGGTAACACTAAAAGCCAACCCGAACAAAAAATGGGTAATAAATAAAATAGATTCAGCCAATGATGCACAAATAAAGGTGCTAGAAAAATGGTTAAAAACCCAACCCTAAAAATTAGGCTTTAAGGTATATTTATCGTAAAATCTAAAAATATGTTCGGTGGCTTCTTCGGCGGTATCTACTAGTCTAAAAAGGTTTAGGTCTTCGGCGTTTATGTTTTTTTCTTTGCCAAGCATGGTTTCGGTAATCCAGTTTATAAGGCCGCCCCAGTATTCGGTACCTACCAATACAATGGGGAAACGGGCTATTTTACCTGTTTGTATCAAGGTCATGGCTTCAAAAAGCTCGTCTAAAGTACCAAAACCGCCGGGCAGTACAATATAACCTTGCGAGTATTTCATAAACATTACCTTACGGATAAAAAAATAATCGAACTCGAGCAGTTTATTTTGTTCGATGTATTTATTATGAAACTGCTCAAAAGGCAATTCGATATTTAAACCTACCGATTTTCCGCCTGCTTCAAAAGCACCTTTATTGCCCGCTTCCATAATGCCTGGCCCACCGCCTGTAATTACACCGTAGCCACGTTCGGTAAGTAAGCGACCTATTTGTACCGCTATTTGGTAGTATTTATTATCTTCTTTTGTACGGGCCGAACCAAATATAGATACACAAGGGCCTATTTTTGCTAGTTTCTCAAAACCATCTACAAACTCGGCCATTATTTTAAAAATTTGCCACGAATCGGTTACCTTAATTTCTTGCCAAGTTTTGTTTTCTAAGGCACTCCGTATTTTTTCGTCAATAGATATATCTGTCATATATTATAATTTTTTATTTGTTTGAGGGGTTGAAATTAGCATTAATCCTGCAAAAGTAATCATTCCGTTTACCAATATTAGTTCGTTATCAAAAACGTAGCCACCCATTAATATGGTCGAATAATTGTTTAACGTAAAACATAACAAAGGCGCAAGTACACAAATAATAGGTACCCATTTATCTTTTACACCTCGGGTTTTTACCAGTAAACCAAAGGCATACAATCCCAGTAATGGGCCATAAGTGTATGATGCTACTTTAAATATGGCCGTAACTACGGCAGCATTGTTTATTGCATTAAAAATAATAACCACCATGGCCATTAATACCGAAAAGCCCACGTGTACATAATGCCTATGGCGTATATGTATGGCATCGTTTACGTTTTGTTTTTTATCAAAGTTTAAAAAATCGACACAAAACGAAGTGGTAAGGGCGGTTAAGGCCGAATCGGTGGTGGCAAATGTAGCCGCCGTTAAGCCCAGCATAAATACAATACCGGGTATTAGGGTTAAATGGTTTAGGGCAATTTCGGGAAACAGGAAGTCGGTTTTGGGGTTTCCGGCCGCATCCAAAGGGATAGCTATGCCATGCGTACTGGCGTATATATACAGCAATGCGCCTACGCTTAAAAAAAACAGATTAATTACCACAAAAATCCCTGTAAAGGTGAACATGTTTTTTTGCGCTTCTTTTATGTTTTTACAGCTTAGGTTTTTTTGCATTAAATCTTGGTCCAGCCCTATCATGGCAACGGTTACAAAAATGCCGCCCACTATTTGTTTTACAAAATGAAACTTGCTGGTTGTAAAATTATCGAAGAAGAAAATTTTAGAGTATGCACTGTTTTTAACTGTTTCAAAAGCTTGTACAAAGTTTAGGTTTAAGCTGCTGCAGATAAAGTAAATGGTTAATAAAACCGACGAAACCAAAAATATGGTTTGTAGCGAATCGGTAATAATAATGGTTTTAAGCCCGCCTTTAAAGGTATAAAGCCATATAAGCAATAACGAAAAAGCTACCGTAGCAGCAAATGGAACGCCGTAAGCATCAAAAATAAATCGTTGTAAAACTATAACTACCAAATACAGGCGAAATGCCGAACCTATGGTGCGGCTTAATAAAAAAATGGCGGCAGCAGTTTTGTAACTCACTATGCCTAAGCGTTTTTCGATATAGCTATAAATGGAGGTAAGATTTAAGCGGTAATACAGCGGTAATAAAACCGTGGCCACTATTATAAAACCTATGGCATTGCCCAGCACAAATTGGAAATATTGAAACTGGTTACCACCAGCCGAGCCTACTTGCCCCGGTACCGAAATAAAAGTTACACCACTTAATGCAGTGCCTATCATACCAAAAGCTACCAAATACCATTTCGAATTTCGGTTGGCGATAAAAAATGTAGCATTATCGGATGATTTATTGGAGGTGAGATGGGCAATTAAAATCAACACCAAAAAATAAACAATAATAAATGTGAGTAGAATGCTTGGAGCCATAAATCCTTTTTTTTAAATATTTTTACAAGGTAGCAAAACGCTAATTAGCATTTAATTTTTAATTTAGCAAAATGAATTTTTCCTCTAAATTATTAGAGCAAGCTGTAAACGAATTTTCGGGATTGCCAGGTATAGGGCAAAAAACAGCATTAAGGCTAGTTTTGCATTTGTTAAACCAGGATAATGCCGATGTAGATAAGTTTACTTTCGCTTTGTTAAACCTTAAAAATAACATTAAATATTGTAAACAATGCCATAATATAGCCGACCACGCCGTGTGCGAAATATGCCTAAGCCATAAACGCGACCGTACTTTGGTATGCGTGGTAGAAGATACCCGCGATGTAATGGCTATTGAAAACACCAACCAATACCACGGTTTGTACCACGTATTGGGAGGTTTAATATCGCCTATGGATGGTATTGGCCCATCGGATTTGGCTATCGAATCGCTGGCCGAACGCTTAAAAATAGGGGAAATAAAAGAGATAATTTTTGCCATAAGTGCCACCATGGAAGGCGATACCACTATTTTTTACCTGCATAAAAAATTAAAAAATTATGACTTAAAAATTAGCACTATTGCCCGTGGCATAGCCTTTGGTGGCGAAATTGAGTATGCCGATGAGCTTACCCTTGGTAGGTCTATCACTACTAGGGTGCCTTACGAAAATTCGTTGATGCGTTAGTTTATATTACTGTAATATTTAAAATAAATTTGTAAAATTATACTATTAATTTGGGCGTTTAAACACGCTGTACATTATATCTTTTTTATCAATTGCCCTCCCTCCCCCTAGCCCCCGAAGGGGGAAAAGGGAGGACAATTGATAAAAAGGATGCCATTGCCATCGTTAACGCATAAAACAGTAACCAACATCATAAAAACAAATACTCAACATAGTTAAACCAAACCTATAAAAAACAAAATTATGCCTTTAGCCGAAGAGTTTTTACATTATGTATGGCAACAGCGGCTTTTTACACAAGGCGGCCTAAGCGATTGTGCCAACCAAAGTCTTAGCATTGTACAGCCAGGCTTACTTAACCCACATGCAGGCCCCGATTTTAGCAATGCCAAAATACAAATAGGGGATACTTTGTGGGCTGGTAATGTAGAAATACACATAAAAGCATCGGACTGGCAGCGGCATAATCACCAGTTTGATGATGCTTACGATAGCGTTATATTACATGTGGTGTGGCAAAACGATGCCGATGTGTACCGAAGTAATGGTACATTAATACCCGCATTGGAACTCGAAAAACTAGTTTCGCCCACGCTTATAGCACAATACGAATATCTAAAACAAAATACCCACTGGATACCCTGCCAAAACCAATTGCCAAGCGTAGATGCTTTTGTGGTGCAACAATGGCTGCATAGGGTATTGGTAGAGCGGCTTGAAAACAAATCGGAAGCTATACTAGCCCTTAACCAACAATTACAAGGCAACTGGGAGCAAACTTTTTACGTTACCTTGGCGCAGGCATTTGGTTTTAAGGTAAATGCCTTGCCCTTTGCCATGCTGGCACAAGCCCTGCCACAGCAAATTTTTGCCAAGCATAAGCACCACCCTTTGCAAATAGAAGCACTAATTTTTGGCCAAGCAGGGTTTTTAACAGGCCATTGTGTGGATGATTACCCCGCCCAATTAAAAAAAGAATACGCATTTTTAAGCCAAAAATATCAGCTTAGCCCAATGGATAAATCGTTGTGGAAGTTTTCGAAACTTAGGCCTCGAAACTTTCCTACCATTAGGCTAGCGCAATTTGCAGCTACGGTAATAGCTTCTAATCATTTGTTTTCTAAGATTTTAGAAACCGATGATGTAAAACAGTTGAAACTTTTTTTTAAAAACGGAGACATTAATCCTTATTGGGATAATCATTTTCAGTTCGATATTGCAGGTGCATACTGTAATAAAGTACTAGGCGAAAAATCATTGGATAGCATTATTATTAATGCCATAGCGGTAATTACTTTTTGTTACGGCAAGCAAGTGGGCAACCAAGCGTATGTAAATGCGGCGTTTAACTTAATCGAAAAAATTGATGCCGAGGCCAATGCAATTGTTACAGGGTTTAAAGGCCTGGGTATTGTGGCTTTAAATGCCTTTGATTCGCAAGCCTTATTACAATTAAAAAATAATTATTGCAATCAAAAAAAATGTTTACATTGTGGTATTGGAAACAAAATATTAAATTGCTAATGATATTTCAAAAAACACTTACTTTTTTAGAGCGTTACTCGTTTGGCGTGTGTACCTATATTGGCGAAAAACTGAACATTTCTATTGCCAAAATCAGGTTATTTTTTATTTATTCGTCGTTTTTGGCAGTTGGTTTCCCTATTGTTTTTTATGTGATGGCTGCCTTTGTATTAGATATTAGAGGATATATAAAAAAAATAAGAATGCAAATTTGGGACTTTTAAGTACCGTTTTTACGTTAAAAAAAGCTGAATTATAACAGCAATATTTTAATTTTTTTGCCAAACTCATCTTATATATGCCGTTTTTTTTATTTGCGTTATAAGTTTATTATTTTGTCGGCTTCACGTATTCCACTTAAATATGCACCGTGAACTGTACCACGATATTCCCTTTCCGTATGTTCGCCTGCAAAGAAAATTTTGTTATTTATTTCATTTGCTAATGTGTCGAAGTTAGCAGATGTAGAGCCATTGGTGGGGTAGGCGTAAGCACCAAATGAATTTATATTTTGTCCCCATTTAGTTCTTAAAAAGTTTATAGGATTTGGTATGCTGTTGCCATAAATACTTTTTAAATTCAACATTATCTCATTGATAATTTGATTGTTTGTCATACTTTCTGTTACGGTTGCATAATCGCCAAAAGCAAAAGTCATTAGTCCATTTGAGGGTGTAAATTTCTTGATATTAAGAAAGTAGTTAAACTTGCCTTTTGTGTTGGGTGTGTAACCAATATATTGTAAGTTGGTATCCCAAAATGGTGTGTTCCATACCAACAAAAATTTATTTACATTTCCCATATTTGTGTTGGTAATTGCGTTTATTTTATGGGTAGGTAAAGCTGGTGTAAAGGTAATTGCATTATTTTTCAAAACACCTAATGGAACCGAAACCACAACATAATCGGCTTCAATGTTACTTCCATTGGCAGTAATATTTACTTTTGTATTTGAGTAATTAATACCTGTAACTCTTGTGTTAAGTCTGATATCCAAACCTTGTGCAATAAAGTCCGTAACCTTATCGTAGCCATTTGTAATAATAACGTCTTCTCCATTAAACGCTTCATCATCATCAAAAAATTTTGAAGAAAGTTTTGAAATATCTCCTCCTGTATTAAATTCTAAAAATGCAGAAAGCATATATTTCCAAAGTCGGTCGTTGGCTTGCGTTGGGTAAAGAGAGTTGAAAACCGTTTGAAAACTTTGTGTTTGTGTTCCTGCATTTCTTACAGCATTTAATGCAGTATTAAATTGGCTTTCTGAATTTGCCAAAACCGATTCAGAATAGGGTGTACCGTTTGTATCAAATACTTTAACGCTGTCGTCGGCAGTCAAAAATGTATTTGCTCCGGATTGAGAAGCCAAATTTGTTATTGGATTTCCATTTGGCCCATGTATCCAGCTTGCCCCTTCGTCAAAAGCAACGCCAATACTTCTATCTGTTCGCATTCGACCACCAACTTTTTCCTGTGCTTCTAAAACAATAACAGTAAAGCCTTTTTCATTTAATTTTTTGGCGGCAGCAAGTCCTGAAATTCCGCCACCAGTTACCACAACAGTTTTACCATTTGGACTTATATTTTCATCGTCTTTACGGCAACTTGCCAAAAGTGTAGGTGTAAAAAAAAGTAATGGCAAGCCAGTTAATGTGTCCTTTATAAACTTTCTTCTTTGCATATTTTTGAAATTAATTTTGTTTGGTTTTAGTTTGCGGTCGTCTTAAAATGGTACGTAACGTTTTGGGCTACCCGAAGTTGGCGATTTAGAAGACGAAAACTGTCTGCCACCACTGAACTTGATACAAAGCACAAAGCTTCATTTAACCACTGAACCGCTAATTTCTTGTAGGTGCTGTTAGCAGCCGTTTTTCTATCTGTTTGTCTCAATGTAATTCTTGATTTTAGTGTCCAAGTTTTCTTTTATCCATTGTCCGTATGCTTTCTCTTCTTTGTCCCTGTCATACTTTTCACTTTTGTAACCACTTTTGTCAAGCCACTCATTCCAAGGAGAACCAATATTAAAAGTGTCTTTAGAGATTTTTAAATCATAAAGTCCAAAATAGTAACCGCCTCTTGAGAAAACTAAATGTCTGTTGTTAATTATTTCAAGTTTGGGATTTGATGTAAACAATCCTGCTTCGTCATAGTTAAAGAGAACTTGCTTACTTTCTATCCATTCTGAGTCTTCAGCTTTAGTTCCTTTATTAAAATTCCAGTTGATATATAATTTTTCAGGGTCAACATTTTTGTCAAGTTTTAAAACGTAAAAACCAGGGTCGCCAATACCAACATTGTCAAAATAGAGACAATAATTAAAGTTTCCGTCTGGAGATTTTACATGTTGTGAATAGTCCAAATAGTTTGTGTTACACCCAAACATTAAGGTCGATAAAAATATTGTCAGCGTATGTTTAACTGTCTTATTGAGTATCATGTTTTGATGTTCGTGGGTCTTGTCCTAAAATGGCTGCTAACTCTTAAATAAGCGAAGTTTTAATTCGGGAAGTTTAGTTTTTAAACAGCTAATATTTCGGCTATTTCGGTAAATCCTTTTTCTAAAGCCAAATCACAAGGGAATTTTCCGCCCTCCATCATTGCTTTTACATCGGCTCCTTTTTCTAATAATAAAATTATAATTTCGATATTACCATGCTCGGCGGCTACGTGTAGTGGTGTAATGCCTGCTTTTTGTGCACTGTTTACCAAAGCATTGTTTTCTAACAGCATTTTGGCTATGGCCGTAAAATTACCTGCAATGGCCGATTGTAAAGGCGAAATATAGTAACCATTACTGCTTAGTAAATTTACATCGGCACCTTTTAAAACCAAGTATCTTGCTATTTCTTCGTTACCAAAATAAGCGGCTAGGCCTAGTGGCGTAAAGCCATCGCCCGAATAGGTGTTTATAATTTCGGGGTTTTTAAATATTTGATGCGCTACTACATCAAATTTGCCCGCAGCGGCGGCTTCAAAAATGCTTATTTGTGCAGCGTATTGAAGTAGTATGGCTGTTATTTGTGGTTTTTTATAATAGCATGATAGCATAATGGGCGAAACGCCAAAACTGGTATGCTGGGTTAATAAATGCTCATCTTCATTTAATAAACGGCTTATTTCGGCTTCATTATTGTTGATTATTAAATTTTCGAGTAAATTTTGCACCATAAATTTTATTATAAAATCTAAGTTAAAAACTAAATTTTACTTTTGGCTAAACAATTAAAAATTAAGTCAAAAAAAAAATGGCTTGTAGAGATAAAAGCTACAAACCATTTTTTTTTAATCTAAGATCAATTTAACAATATTGTTCAAATGCGCTTGCCAAATTATCGGCTATCATTTGCGCTGGCCTTCCTTCTATTTGGTGGCGTTCGATAATGTGTACCAATTTACCATCTTTAAATAAGGCCATTGCAGGCGACGATGGGGGGTAAGGTACCATATAATTACGGGCGGTATCTACGGCTTCTTTCTCAACACCTGCAAAAACAGTAATTAATTTATCGGGCTTATTAGCTCCCGAGGCTGCTATTTTAGCGGCAGGCCTAGCATTAGCTGCTGCACAACCGCATACCGAATTTACAACCACAAATGTGGTTCCGGTAGCTTCAATAGCGTTTTTTACGGCTTCGGCCGATTTTAAATCTTCAAAACCCGCATTGGTTAAATCGCTACGCATGGGGGCAACTAAATACTCTGGATACATTTTTTTATTATTTTAAGATATTGCAAATTTATAAAAACCTTTTTAGCCAAGCTTACCTTGTTGTGCTTTTTACGTTTAAATTACCAAATAAGGTGTTAATAATATTCTTCTACAAAGGTTTAGTATAGTTGCGCCTTTGTTAACGCAACCAAACAAAGCTGTTAAATAACAGATTGCTATTTAACAGTTTTAGATAAACATATTTTACATTTTGGTAGGTAAATTAACCGTTAACCTTGCAAAAAAGAACGAGCCTAAAGTACCCATTTGTACAGGCGCATATTTATAAACACCATAATAACTGTTAGCGTATTTTTGCAAATCGGGGTAAACATTAAATAAATTGTTAGCACCTACTGTAAATGTAGCAGGCTTAAAGGTATAACTTAATGATAAATCGGTTACCAGTTTTTCGGCAAATAGTTGTTCTTCGCCGTAAGGGAAACCAGTACGGTTAACATTGCCAAAGTAAACATTACGCAATAAAATACTAAAATTTTTGTAACTATAATTTACCGATAAATTACTTTTTACCCTTGGCATACCACGGCTAACCAACACACTATCGCCAGGCGAGAAGAAAATTTGCTCTTGCCCTACCAAGGTGGCTGGTGTATTTATTTGGGTAATTTTATTTTGGTTCACATTAAAACCTAACGAAATATCAAATTTGCTGTTGCCTATTTTTGCGTTATAATCGGTAACTACATCTATACCTCGGGTGCGGGTATTTATGGCATTGCTAAAAAACCTTGCCGATTCTACGCCTAATGGGTTTATAATAGCTTGTATAGCTGGCACTTCGTCTCCAAAAGCATCGAAACCAAAACCACCAGTAAGCACAATTCTATCTTTAATATCTATTTGGTAAGCATCAGCCGAAAGGTTAAAGTTTTTACCAATTACAGCAGTAAAGCCACCGCTATAATTTATCGATTTTTCTTGTTTTAATTTAGGGATGCTTAATGCTTTTGCCACGGGGCTTTCGTTTACAAAAAAACCAGTTTCGCCCAAGGTGCCGTTGGCTAAAATATCGGTACTGGCATAACTAAAATATTGTTGGTGCAAACTGGGTGCTCTAAACCCGTTGCTTACCGCTGCCCTTAGGTTTAATCCTTTAATAATTTTATAGCGGGTGGCAAATTTACCACTTAGCGCAGTGCCAAAATCGCTGTAACTTTCTACCCTTGCAGCACCACTAATTAACCATTTAGTGGTAATATCTAGCTCGGCATCGGTATAAAGGCTTATATTGTTACGGCTTTTATTTAAGGCATTTACATTGCTAAACCCAATAAACGATTGCGACCCACCATTTAAGCCCGATGGGTTTGTAACAGTACCATCGGGGGCAGTTACCAAGCCGTAATTTTTATACGATGCTTCTTCGCCTGCCATAATTTTGTAATTATCAACCCTAAACTCGGTACCAAAAGCCAGGTTTAATCCCGCCAAGGCATCAAATTTTCGGCTAAAATCTAAGTTTGTAGTGTTTTGCAAAAACTGGTGCCCGCCCGCTTTAAAGCTAGTAGGCGATAAACTCCCCAACGATGGGTTTACAGTATTGTTCACCAAATAATCAAACCTGTTATTGCCCAAGGTATTGCTTAAATCGGCATCCCATTTGCCTAATTTTTGTTTAAACCCAAATGCTAACGATTTATCGCTAATATTTGAAGTGGTGTTAGGCTGGTAACCGTTAGGGAAAATAGGCGAACTTGGTTCATAATCGCTTGGTAATCGCCTGGAACCATAACCCTCGCCCACACGGTAACTGTAACCGCCAAAGGCATAAAACTCGGTTTTACTGTTTTTAAAAGGTAAGCTAAGGTTTAAAAAAGTACCTATGTTTTTAATTTTGGCATCGCCAATTTGGAAATTAAAATCGTTGCGGGTTAAGCCTTTTTGCGCCAGCATATCATCATCAAACTTACGTGATTCTGCTTCATCGTCGGCAAAAGCGTAAGCAAAATAATTATCAATTGCCGACTGGTCAAAAATTATTAAATCGTGGTTTTGTGTACGGGTAGTACGGTTGCGGTTATAGGCTTCGGCAGTAAGGTTTAAAAAACCGCCGTTTTTACCTAAACCAGTGCCATAATTAAGGTTTAATTGTGCCAATCCGCCATCTTTTAACTTGCTTTGGCCAGCCGTGGCTTGTACAAATAAGTTATCTGTGTTTTTCTTTAACACAATATTTAGTACGCCTGCAATGGCATCGGAGCCGTATTGCGCTGCTGCACCATCTCTTAAAACCTCAATACGCTCAATGGCCGATGCTGGTATGGCGTTTAAATCGGTACCAACCGAACCATTACCGGCCGTGTTTTGGTAATTTACCATTGATGTAGTGTGCCTACGTTTACCGTTTATTAGTACCAACAATTGGTCGGGGCCAAGGCCACGCATACTTGCAGGGTCTATATGCTCGCTACCGTCTGATGATGATTGCCTGTTAGAATTAAACGATGGCGAAACATATTGTAATAGTTGGTTTAAATCGTTTTGTGGCGTTTGCAATTGCAGTTTACTAATGTTAAAAACATCTACAGGGGCAGTAGTATTTAATTTTGTACGGCCACTGCTGCGGCTACCTACCAGTACAATTTCGCCCAGTTGGGTGCTGGTTGCAGGTTGCAATACAATGTTTAAAGTATTTGTACCACCCAATTTTTGGCTAATGGTTTTATAACCTAAATAGTTTATTTTTAGTATTTTATCGCCATCGGCAATGTTTAGGCTAAAACTACCGTCGGCTTGGCTGGCGGTACCCTTGCCCGATGGCTGGGCTACAATACTTGCACCTGCAATAGCATTGCCGTCGGCGTTTTTAACCTGCCCTGTTAGGGTGCGAGTTTGTGCAAAGCCTAATTTGGTAATAAGTAAGATGAGTAAAAAGGAAGTAATTTTTTTGTTCATTTTGTTGTGATTTATGTGTTTTGAGTGTTAAGTTTAATTTATGAATGATTTGGGCGTTGCCAGCCCTCAAAAAGGCTACCTCGGGCTTTGCGCTACAATCTTTTTTTAGTTTTTCTCCCTCTATGGGGAATAAAAACTAAAAAAAGGATTTTCGCTTCAATCCCTAACGCAAATGCTGGAATTTAAAAAAATTTGCTTTTAATATAATATACAGGTTTAAAAAAAATAGATTTTATTTTTTTAAACTCACTTCCACACTCCAACTATTTCCACTTTCTATTTTAAAAGTTTTAGCAAAGCTACCTTGGTTTAGTGCGAACGATAATTGTAACAAACTGTTTAAATAACTTAGCGGTTTACCTTTGGCTACTGCGCCAAAGGTTTGGCTGTAAGGCGCATCGCCTTCGTAAACTTTTATATTGTTATGCAAAACCAATAAATGCAAAGCATCGCCATATTGTGGGTTTAAGGCTTGTTTTAGTAAGTCGCCATCAATATTTGTCCAGATATTACCGTATTGCACATCTAAAATAGCAATAGTTCCTTTCACTTTTTGGCCTTCAATTACAGCTTTTTGGTAAGGTATTTTTACTACTTCTTTGGGTAATATTGGCCCCACTTGTTCAAAAGTTATTACGCCTGCGGCCAGTTTGGCGGCTACATAAGCATACACATCTCGGCCGTGGAAGGTATATGATTTACCCGAATCTTTTCTTCGGTTTACGGCTTCATCTATTTGGCGCACTTCGGCAATGCCAAACGCTTCGGCAACTAGGGTTAATGTACCATTATCGGGCGTAACAATAAACTGGCCAGTATTGGTTTTCATCACCACCGATTTTCGGGTAGTGCCCACACCTGGGTCGCATACCGATACAAATGTGGTGCCCACAGGCCAATAGTTTATGGTTTGGTACAATCGGTAGCTGGCTTCCCAAATATTGTATGCAGGAATTTCGTGGGTAATATCGTACAGTTTTAAATCGGCCGATACGCCACAGGCTACACCTTTCATAGCCGAAACGGCACCGTCTTTTAAACCAAAATCGGACTGGAAAACCACAATTTTATTTTGCCCGAAAGCGGCACTTAAAATTATTGTAAAAATGGAAACAAATAACAGTTTTTTAAAGTATTTAGGCATTTTATAAGTTGTTTTTATTAAAAGTTTACAAAATAAGAGATTTATTTAACAACTAAAAATAAAGATTTAAGTTTTTATAAAAAAATTTATAAAAATTAAACTTGGTTTTTTAGGGTTTATAATGCTATTTGATTTAAAAATACCTAAACTTTCGGAGTAAACATTTGTGCGAAAACGGGAATTAAATTTTAAAAATGTATCATTTTTTACCAAATTGTAGGCTTTTTATAGAATTAGCTGGGTATAAAAGCAGTAGGCTTTGCGTAAATTTTTGTGTTATTTGCGGTAAAGCATAAAATTATTTTAACCGCAAAGAGCGCAAAAGAAAAGCGCAAAAAACACAATGCTGGTTGTAAGCACCATCTTAAATAAAAAAGATAAAATACTACCTCATTATTTACCTCCGAAACTTTAGTAATTGTATTTTAAAATATTTGCTGTGTAACAATTTCGTTATCAAGCATAAAACATTTGCAATTGCTAATAACAACTTTTACATTTAACCAATAAAATCAGTCAATAATTATCCTAAAATCTTAAAAAAATAAATTATGCCAGTAAAAATTCCCACCCAATACCAATGGCTAAACCAAGAAGGAGGCCCAAAAATGATTGTTGAAGCGCTAAAATTGTTTGGTACCCTAGAAGTATCGGGCCAAGGCAATAATGCTAGCATTTTACAATGGGCAAAAGAAGTAGGCGGCAAAGTTGCCGATGTGTACAAAGCCGACCAAATACCTTGGTGCGGTTTATTTATGGCCGTAATTGCCAAACGCAGCGGTAAAACGATACCCAAAGACCCACTTTGGGCATTAAATTGGGGTACTTTTGGTACTGCCACAAGCACAGCAATGCTAGGCGATACCCTTGTTTTTGTACGCCGCACCGCCGAAGGTAATAAGGCTGGCCATGTAGCCGTGTATGTAGGCGAAGATGCTACTGCATACCACGTTATAGGCGGCAACCAAAGCGATAGCGTTTGCTTTACCCGAATGGCAAAAAACAGGCTTTATGCTATACGTAGGCCGCAATATAATGTACAACCAGCCAATGTACGGGTAATAAAATTATTGCCCAAAGGCGGCTTAAGTAGTAACGAGGGGTAAAAACATAAAAATTTTTACAATTTGTGTTTTAAAATTTACAGCTATTAATTTATTAAAATGAAAAAAATACTATCTATTGATGGCGGTGGCATACGAGGCATTATACCGGGCCAAGTATTGGTTAGCTTAGAAAAAAAACTACAAACAAAAACAGGAAAGGCCGATGCCCGTATAGCACATTATTTCGATTTTTTTGCTGGAAGTAGTACAGGCGGTATTTTAACTTGCTTGTTGCTTTGCCCTGATGATAAAAACCCATTAATGCCCAAATTTACTGCAACGCAAGCGGTAGATTTATATATGAACAACGGCACTAAAATTTTTGATGCATCGTTTTGGCAAAACATTACCAAGGGCCTGATAGATGAGAAATACCCAAGCGAACCTATAGAAAAAACGTTGCTAAAATATTTTGGCAATGCCAAATTAAGCAACTTACTAAAGCCATGCTTGATAACAGCTTATGATATTATGGAGCGAAAAACCCATTTTTTTGCCCAACATGATTACAGCAGGAAAGGCGATGGTGGCGATTTTTATGTAAAAGATGTATGCCGGGCAACATCGGCTGCACCTACTTATTTTGAGGCAGCACTGATAAAGTCGATAAGTGGCGTTTCGTACCCCTTAATAGATGGTGGCATATTTGCCAACGACCCCGCATTATGCGCCTACTCCGAAGTACGCAACGCCAAAGGTTTACCTACCGCAAAAGATATGTTTATGCTATCGATAGGTACCGGAGGCGAAAATAAACCCTACGATTACGATGAAGCAAAAGATTGGGGTGCACTAGGGTGGATAAAACCTGTGATAGATATTATGATGTCGGCATCGGCCGAAACTACCCACTACCACTTGCTAAAAATGTTTGCAGCCCAAGGCAACCAACGCAATTATATGCGCATACAGCCTAGCAGCTTAGGTAATGCAAAACCCGATATGGATGATGCCAGCCCCAATAACCTAATGGCATTAAAAGAAGTGGGCATTAAAACCGCCGAAACTTATAACGATGATTTAGATACCATTGTGGATATTTTATTGGCAGGAGAGGATAAGGTTGAGTTTTAAATGGGCTGGCGAGCTGCGGGCGGACGGGCTGTGGGCAGACGAGCCTCGGGTTGCGGGCTTATTTTGCACTGTATAACGCCCGTTGCCCGACTGCTCGATGCCCGTTGCCCGAGGCCCGTTGCCCGAAGCTCTCAACAAAATACACGTTTAAACATCTAATATTTTATCTTAAAAAATTTGCAATTACAAAAAACCAACGTTACTTTTAACAAAAAAAATATCGTTGTCATGGTGCGTGTTCTTTAGTTTTGTGGAGTTAAAAAAGGAACAATTTTTTTTTATTGAACGTTTCGAGAATACTGAGCAGGGTATAAACTGTTTCACAATAAAAGGTTGTGAAACAGTACATAAAATGGCCAATAAAGAGCTTAAAAAAAATGCTTCATTTATTTGCCATATCCAACGTTAATATATTACCAATAATTTAAGGATTACTACGAAAACAGGAAGAAAGAAGGTAAAAATAGTATGCGTATTATGAATGCCATAAGAAATAAGTTAGTGTTAAAGGTGGAGGCTGTTGTAAATAGTAAGAAACCTTAACAATCATAAAGCGGTTGCATAAAATAAATGAAAACATATTTGTTTTATTCATAGCAATCTATACGCAATACTCCAATTCCACACGCCTTCACTCCTTCATACAATCCCCCCTTCGAGGGCTAGAGGTAACACCTTTACACAATGTTTTTATACAAATATTTTGTTTAATACCAATATAAGTGTACTTTTCAGCCATGTCAACGCTTATACCACAATCAATATCCAAAGAAGCCACATTTAAAAATGAGGTAACTACTAAATTCGACTTATATAACAGTCTGTTTTTAACCCTTCCGTTTTATCAAGTAAAAAAAACAGGGCTAGCATTGCCTTATTTTTTCGACCATTGCGAAGAGGGTATTAACAATAATATACGCCCCGATGAAATTATTGAGTCGTTTTTTTCGCAACAAAACAATCGCACCAGCTTAAAAGAAAGCAACGATTTACTATTTAGGTTTATACAATACATTGAGCGCCAGGTAGTATTATTTGATGCCGTGGAAGATGCCGCATTTACCAAACTTAAAACAGGCGAAGAAGCCAGTTCGCTAAGCGTATTAATGAACCAAGCGGTAGAAGATGATGAATTGTACAAAAAAATACAACAATGCTTGCAAGAGTTTAAACTTCGTTTGGTTTTTACCGCACATCCCACACAATTTTACCCCAGCACAGTATTAGGTATCGTAACCGATTTAACCGATGCCATAAAAGTAAACGATGTAAATGCCATTAACCTTTTACTACAACAACTAGGCAAAACACCATTTTTTAACAAAAAAAAACCCACCCCAATTGATGAAGCCATTAGCCTAAACTGGTATCTCGAAAACATACTGTATCAAACAGCCTCCGATGTACATAAAAATCTGGAGCAATCGTTTAAACTAAACCTATCAAACCATAGCCTTATCGAATTAGGCTTTTGGCCTGGGGGCGATAGAGACGGTAACCCTTTTGTAACCTCCCAAACTACCAAATACGTTTCCTCGTTTTTGCGCCAAGCACTGTTTCGTTGTTACTACCGTGATTTTAAGCTTATGAAACGCCGCATCACCTTTAATGGCGTAGCCGAACCTATGGCTATTTTAGAAAAAATGATTTACGAAAATGCTTACTCTACAGCGCAAGATATTACCGATATTAAAGAACCTCTTTTACAAAAATTACGCAAAATAAAAGACGTGTTAATTACCCATCACGATGCCCTGTTTACTGATATTGTGGATGATATGATATGGAAAGTGAAGCTATTTGGTTGTCATTTTGCCTCCTTAGATATTAGGCAAGATAGCCGTATTTTACGCACACTATTTAAAGATTGTGTAAACCATCCGCAATTAAAATCGGGCTTAAATGCCAATTATTTCGACCTATCCGAAGCCGAAAAAATAGCTGCTATACCGCTAAATACTGCTAATTTTACCGCTTTCGCTGATTTCTCCGACTTAGGTAAAGATGCCCTCGAAGTAATACGGTTGATAAAAGATATGCAGCAAAACAATGGTAAACGGGCCTGCCACCGTTTTATCATTAGCAATTGCCAAAAAGCATCGGATATATTACAGCTGGTACAGCTATTTTTATGGAGCGGCTGGCAACTAGACGAGATGGATATTGATTTTGTACCCTTATTTGAAACCATCGACGACCTAAACGAAGCCGACGAAATTATGCAAAGCCTTTACCAGCACCCAGTATATCAAAAACACCTAGAACGCCGTAAAAACAGGCAAGTAATTATGCTAGGCTTTAGCGATAGCACTAAAGATGGCGGCTACCTTATGGCCAATTACTCGCTGTATAATGCGAAAGCAAACCTAACTACCGTTTCACGCAATAACAATATCGACCTTGCATTTTTTGATGGGAGAGGAGGGCCACCCGCCCGAGGTGGAGGTAAAACGCACCGTTTTTATGCCTCTTTTGGTAAAGATGTAGCCAATAAACAAATACAAATTACGGTACAAGGCCAAACCATTAGCTCGCATTACGGCACCTTCGAAAGCAGTACCAATAATATGGAACAATTGATACATGCAGGCATTACTTCGGCTTTAAATAAGCAAGAATATGCTACCATGAACGCCGATGAAAAGCTACTTTTTAGCAATATGGCAACGGTAAGCTACCATTCGTTTGTAAACTTACGCAACAACCCATTGTTTCTTAAATTTTTAGAAGTGCAAAGCCCGCTTAAAATGCTATCCGAAATTAATATTAGCAGCAGGCCTGTAAAACGAAACTCCGATGCCGAACTTAAACTCGAAGACCTTAGAGCCATAAGTTTTGTAACCTCATGGGGGCAATTAAAACAAAACATTCCAGGATATTATGGTGTAGGCTCGGCCTTACAATCGGCCAAAGATGCTGGTAAATGGCAACAAGCCAAAGATTTGTATAAATCAACTGGTTTTTTTAAAACCGTAATTGATAATTGTATGATGAGCATGACCAAGGCCGATTTTCGCCTAACCGCTTACCTAGCGGATGACGAAACCTTTGGCGAATTTTGGAAAATATTAAAACACGAATTCGACCTTACCCAATCCCTTATTCTCGAATTAAGCGATACCAAAATACTGATGGAAAAATACCCTATCGAACATGAATCAATCCTTGTAAGAGAAAAAATTGTGTTGCCATTGGTAATTATTCAGCGTTATGCCATCATCAAATCGTTAGAAAAAAACATCAGCGAAAGCGATAAAAATATTTATAATAAACTGATATTAAGAACACTGTACGGTATAGTTAATGCTGCTAGGAATTCGGCGTAGGAAAATTTTCTTCCCCTCTCGGTCTCCTTCCCCTCTCGGTCTCCTTCCCCTCTCGGTCTCCCCGAAGGGGAGATGCCTAGATGTGAAAATTTAATGTGAAATAAAGGATTTAAAATTTTAAGGCTGCTAGCGCAATCAAAAATCTTACATCAAAAATCTGTGTAAATTAGTGTAATCTGTGAGCAAAAATCCCCTCTCGGTCTCTCCGAAGGGTAGATGCCTAGATGTGAAA
>RDXP01000030.1 GCA_004292865.1 Sphingobacteriales bacterium | reverse complement strand
TTTGTAGAAATGAAACATTACCTTACCGATACCGAATTTTTATCGGGCTTTGCCATACAACAAGCCATCCCTGGCCCCACATTTTCATTTACCTCATACCTAGGTGCGCTCACTTTGGCCAATAATGGCTATGGCATATCGGGGCAAATAATGGGCAGCATTATAGCTGTACTAGGCATAAACTTACCTGGCTTTATACTCATACTTTTTATTGTTCCCTTTTGGGATGATTTAAAGAAAATTACCCGTATAAAAAAATCATTAACAGGCATAAATGCCGTGGCAGTGGGCTTTATGATTTCGGCATTTTTACTACTGCTACAACCTGTGCCTATTTCGTGGCTCAATACAGGTCTTATAATCGGTACTTTTTTAATTTTAAATTTTACCAAAATAAAAACACCTTATATTATTTTAGGTGGGATTTTATTGGGTATTACAATTACGTAAATTTTTATTGCTTGAATGTAAGGCTACAAAAAAATAAATTTTAAACATTGAATTATAATTTATCAATATCCTCTTTTGTAAGACCTGTTACTTTAACAATAAAATCAATATTAACCTGCTCAACTTTTAGGCTTTTTGCAACTTTTAATACACCTTCGTCAAAAGCGGTGTTAATAGCATATTCGTAAACGGCCTTATTATCCCTGAAAATTTTTAAACTGTATTCATAATTTTCTAATTCTGCCTGACTATACTTTGCAATTTCGGCTGTTTCAAATGCTTTTATAAAAATACTATCTTTAAATATTTCGGGTATGGTTTCAAAATTTTCTAAATGTTTTATAAAGTACAACCATTTATCTAAACGTGTTACCAACTCTTGCTCGTTTTTAACAAAATTCGGCATTTCTAAGTACACAAATTTTAGTTTATTATAAAAAATTTGGTTGTTTTGATTTTTAAGTTGTACAGTATGTATTACTTCGCTTTCGCTGGATTTTATTTTTTCATCAAACGTAAAATCTAAAATTCCTATACAATACACCGCTTTTAATTCATAATTCCAATCGCCTGTCTCTGCTTGTTCTTTTATAGGAAATGTGGAGTAGTAAATAGTACGGTCTTTAAAATAATTTTGTTTTGCTTTTTGTAGTTCAATAATTATTTTTTCGCCTTGCTTACTTTCGCAATAAATATCGTAGATAGCTTTTCTGTCGGCATCCGTTTTGCCCAGCTTTTCTTTGTCTTTAAAGCTTAAATCAATAATATGTATCTCAGGTAATAAACAATTTAAAAAATCTAGCAACATTGGTTTACTAGCTTCTTCACCAAATATTTTTTTGAAACCGAAATCTGTAAATGGATTAACGTATTTTGTTTTCATTTTTTTTATTTACAATATTTTATAACAAATTTAACCTTTTTTTTCTAAGTTTAAATTTATTGTAACAGATACACACTACCACAATTAATGTACCTAATTATCAAATGAATTACAAAAAATATACCTGTAACGCATTAAAAAACAGGCTTTTTACATGGGTCGATATTGATACGCTCATACAAAAAACAGGCATTACCCAATGGCAACAATTAGGCACATCGTACCTTGGCAAACCTATACGCATGCTTACACTAGGCACTGGACCGGTAAAAATTATGGTTTGGAGCCAAATGCATGGCGACGAACCTACCGCCACAGCCGCTATTTTTGATATTATAAATTTTTTTATCGCTGGGGCCGATGAAAATCAAAACCTACGCAACACTATTTTAAGCAATTGCAGCATCTACTTTATACCCCTTGTAAACCCCGATGGTGCCGAAGCCTACACCCGTAGCAACGCCCAAAAAATTGATATAAACCGCGATTATGTAGCGCAACAATCGCCCGAAGGCAAACTATTAAAACAAGTAAGAAACGATTTAAAACCCGATTTTTGCTTTAATATGCATAACCAAAGCACTTTATACTGTACCAAAAACAAGCAAGCCGTAGCCATGGCTTTTTTGGCACCACCGTATGATGCTACACTACAAGTAAACTGGGTGCGAGAGCAAGCCATTAAAGTAATTGTATGTATGGTGCAACAACTGCAAAAACATATCCCACAGCACATTGCTAGGTTTAACGATGCTTTTGAACCACGGGCGTTTGGTGATAATTTTCAAGCTGCGGGCTCATCTACCATTTTAGTAGAAAGCGGTGGCTGGTTAAACGACGATGAAAAACAAACGATTCGGAAATATAATTTTATAGCCTTACTAAAAGCCTTTGAAGTTATTGCCACCCAATCGTACCAAAATAAAGATGTGATAAATTACTTGATGCTTCCCGAAAATCAAAAAAACATATTCCATATTTTATTTAAAAACGTACGTGTAAAATCAAAAAAAGGAGATTATAGGCTTGATATTGGTTTAAACTATACCGAAAAATTTAATCCCAAAACCCGTACTTTAACCAAACTATGGCATGTAGAGGAAGTAGGCGATTTAAGCACTTACACTGCTTATACCCTAATTGAAGGCAGCGGGTTTTATGTAACTAAACCTATTGTTTTAGCACATTTAACTAATTTACAAGTGTTTAACGCTAACCATCAAGTGTTATATAGCTGGATAAAAGGAATATCAAACCATAAAAACCAATAACAATTAAAATACAATTACTGGTAAAATTTAATATTCCGTATTATTGCCCATTAGTATATGATGAAAATACCGAAGCCTGTGTTTACGCAATCCCTTTTATCCGAAAAAAAATGGGCATTTATATGTTGGTTTGGCTTATCGGCGGTGGCATTAGTAAAAGTATTGGTACAACATTCCAATAATTACCTCATTTATAAAAACACCTTTTTTAACCTTATACAGCAGCAAAATTTATTTGCCCCGTACCCCAATCTGTATGCCGATAGCAATCATTATGGCCCAATTTTCGGGGTTTTAATTGCTCCATTTGCCTTACTGCCCGATGCCTTGGGAACTTCGCTTTGGGTAATATTAAATGCAAGCATATTATTATACGCTGTTTTTCAGCTCAATATAAGCCAGCAAAATAAGCTCATTGTGTGTTTTATTTGTGCGCATGAGTTAATGACGGCCAGCTACTCTACCCAATTTAACCCAGCAATGGCGGCTTTAATTTTACTTAGTTTTACCTTTACTGAAAAACGCAACGAACCCTGGGCTGCTTTTTGCATTGTACTAGGTACTTTTATAAAGTTGTATGGCATAGTGGGTTTGGCGTTTTTTTTCTTCGTAAAAAACAAACCTAAATTTATTTTATGGTTGGCAATTTGGGCATTGGTAATGTTTGCTTTACCCATGCTATTTTCATCACCACAATTTGTACTAAACACGTATAGCAATTGGTACTTTAGTTTGATAGAAAAAGACAGCCTAAACGCCACATCAACCATGCAAGATATTAGTGTAATGGGTATGATACGCCGAATTTTTAAAATCCCACAATTAGCCAATATAAGCGTTTTACTACCCGTACTTTTATTATTTGCCAGTGCTTACCTTAATATAAAAAGTTATAAAGCGTTACATTTTAGGTTATTGATACTGGCTTCCACCCTATTGTTTACGGTAATTTTTAGTTCGGGCTCCGAGTCGCCCACCTATATTATTGCCTTTATTGGCCTTGCCTTATGGTTTGTATTGCAAGCCAAACCAGTTTCTATTTTTAATTGGATATTGTTAATTTTGGCTATTATAATAAGCAGTTTATCGCCATCAGATTTGTTTCCAAAATACATACAAATAAATTATATAAAACCTTATGCCTTAAAAGCATTACCTTGTTTTTTAATTTGGCTAAAAATAATTTACGAAACTTGGGTGTATAAACCACATAAAATAAGTGTATGACAAAAAAAGTTTCCATCGTAATACCTGTTTATAACGAAGCGCAAAATATTGATTTCTTTGCCAAGGAGATATTGGCGGTAAGCCAAAACCTAAACTACACTTTCGAATTTATTTTTATTGATGATGGTAGCCAAGATGATACACTGGAAAAAATACAAAATTTAAGTGTACAACATCCTCAAATTTTATACCTCCAACTTTCCCGAAACTTTGGACACCAAAATGCTTTAAAAGCAGGTTATGATACAGCTACAGGCGATTGTATAATTAGTATGGATGGCGATATGCAACACCCGCCAGCATTAATAGCGCTAATGTTACAAAAGTGGGAAAGCGGTTTCGATATTGTTACCACACAACGCACTTACCCCAAAAATGCTGGTTTTGTAAAAAAAAGCAGCTCCGATATTTTTTACAAATTATTAAACAGCCTATCCGATACCCGTATCGAAAAAGGTTCCTCCGATTTTAGATTGATTGATAAATCGGTAGCAAAAACCCTTTCCAACTTAACCGAAAACGGCATTTTTATGCGAGGCCTTATCAATTGGTTGGGTTTTAAAAGCACAACTATAGCCTTTAATGCCAACGAACGGCATGCAGGCGTAAGCAAATATCCCTTAAAAAAAATGTTAAAATTTGCCATCGAAGGTATAACTGCTTTTAGCATAAAACCGCTGTACATGGCTGTTTATTTAGGCTTTACTTTTTCTACACTAGCTATACTTTATATACCCATTGTTATTTACGAGCATTACCACGGGCAAGATGTAGCAGGCTGGGCAACGGTGGTAGTTGCAATAGTTTTTTTTGGTGGCTTGCAGCTTATTATATTGGGTATTATTGGTATATATATTGGTAAACTTTTTATACAATCCAAGCAGCGGCCCAATTATATTGTACGCTCTAGCAATATAAAATAATGGGAAAAATTTTATTAAGTTTTGATATTGAGGAGTTTGATATGCCTTACGAGTACGGCAAACAGATACCGTTTGAACAGCAATTGGCTATATCGGTATTGGGTACGCAGCGCATTTTGGCATTACTACAAAAACACAACATTAAAGCTACCTTTTATTGTACCGCCAATTTTGCCATCCACCAACCCGAAATTATACAGCAAATAATTACCGATGGACACGAACTAGCTTCACATGGGTATTACCATTCAAGTTTTAAGCCCGAGCACCTGCTGCAAAGCAAATTAAAACTCGAAGAAATTAGCGGACAAGCCATTACAGGTTACCGTATGGCCCGCATGGCACCCTTTGATGAAACCGAATTGCACAAAGCAGGCTATATTTACAACTCTTCATTAAACCCCACGTATTTGCCCGGGCGGTATAATAATTTTGATAAACCTCGAACTATTTTTACCCAAAACGGTGTTTTACATTTACCTGCATCGGTAAGCCCATGGTTTCGGTTTCCTTTATTTTGGCTTACGTTTCATCATATTCCGCAAGTATTTATACATTTTTTATGCCTTTGGGCGATAAAAAAAGATGGCTACCTCAACACATATTTTCACCCTTGGGAGTTTACCGATTTAGCCAATCCCGAACTAGGAATGCCCAAATATGTGATAAAAAACTCGGGCGAAAAATTTGTAGCCATTATAGATGCTTTCATCGTAAAAATGAAAGCAAAAAATCATGCGTTTATGCGTAGTGATGAATTTTTACATAGTTATAAACTTAAGTTTGATTATTAAAATACATTATAATTTATTGTAAATCAATGTTATTTACGATTTTAAAGCGTTAACGACGGTATCGGCCTGCCGGCTGGTAGGCGGGCATCCTTTTATCAATTTCCGCTGGCTTTAGCCAACGGCCCAGTCAATAAATAAATCAATAATGGATGTTTACGGTACTTTTTTAAAAGATTTTTATGCGGGCAGCTTAAAAACCGATGTGTTGCTACACAATAATTATGGCGATGCCGAGGAATTACCCGTAGATGCTTTTTTTAGAACCGAAGACGAAATGCCTGATATAGAAATATATGCCTTAAGCCTTTGTAGGGGGAAAATATTGGATATAGGTGCAGGCACAGGTACACACAGCTTAGTTTTACAGCAAAAAGGTTTTGATGTTACCGCCATCGAAATATCGGAAGGGGCTTGCCAAGTAATGGCTTTAAGAGGTGTAAAACAGGTAATTAACCAAGATATACTTAACTACAAAGCCCAAAAATACGACACCCTTTTACTGATGATGAATGGTATAGGTTTTTGTGGATATGTACAAGATTTGAAAACGTTTTTAATAGAAGCCAAAAACCTTTTAAACCCAGGTGGGCAACTTATTTTTGATTCGAGCGATGTAGCCTACTTATACGAAAACGAAGCACCCGATACTGCCACATACTACGGCGAAATTGATTATCAATACGAATACGATGGGCAAAAAAGCGATTGGTTTTCGTGGCTGTACATTCACCAAGCATTTATGCAACAATTAGCTACCGAAACAGGCTGGCAATTACAAATTATATACCAATGTCGTTTACTTAAGCAAAAATAGTTAATTTTTTAATCAAGTATAGTTTTTATATACGAGATTTTTATTGTATTTTTAAGTAGTATATAGGGG
>RDXP01000104.1 GCA_004292865.1 Sphingobacteriales bacterium | reverse complement strand
AAATTACTAAAGTTTCGGAGGAAACATTTGTGCGAAAACGAGAATTAAATTTTAAAAATGTATCATTTTTTACCAAAAAATAGGATTTTTATAGAATTGCCTTGGTATAAAAGCAGTAGGCTTTGCGTAAATCTTTATGTTCTTTACGATAAAACCTAAAATTATTTTTACCGCAAAGTTTGCAAAGGAAAAGCGCAAAGAACACAAAGCTGGTTGTAAGCATCATCAGTAAAAAAAGGATAAAAAAACACTTCATTATTTAAGCTCCGAAACTTTAGTTAAATTATATCTCAATTTCTTTTTTTTTATTGATTTTGGGAAGCGTAATTATTTCGTTTTTTTTATATCAAATTCTATCTCTTATATATCGTTTTAAGCAATTTATTTTGTTAATATTTATTTGGAAATATACTAAACAAATACAGGCCGTATGTTACAATTAATAAATTGATATATAGCAAAATAACATTTTTTTTTATTATATTTTATAAATATAAACGCCAATAACTGGCACTAAAAAATAGTTATAATACGCCAAATCTATATTTTTTACATACATTTGGCGTATTATAATAACAATTTTGGTAGGCAGAATAGAAGAAATAAAGACATTAAATGAAGCTTTATCATAAGGCCAAAGTGAGTTAATAGCTATTTACGGTAGGCGTAGAATTGGCAAAACCTATTTAATACGCCAGCATTTTAACAAAAAATTGGTTTAAAAAACAAATAAGGCATTACACTTTCTTAAAGAGAGAGAAATTTACAATAAATCTCTCTCTCCTAATAAATTATTTCCCCTCTTCTTCTTCCTTTTTCTTTCTTTTCTTATTTATTTTGGGCAGTACAATTATTTCGCCTTTTTCTTTATCAAAACCTATTTCCATGGTATCGCCTTGCGATATTTCGCCTTTTAGTATTTCTTCGGCAATGGGGTCTTCTAAAAACTTTTGTATGGCTCGTTTTAGTGGCCTTGCGCCAAAATTGCTATCGAAACCTTTTTCGGCAATGTGTTCTTTGGCTTCGTCGGTTAGTTTAATTTCGTAACCTAAAGCACTTATTCTACTAAATAATGATTTTAGTTCGATGTCGATAATTTTAAATATTTCGGCTTTTTCTAACGAGTTAAATACAATTACATCATCCACACGGTTTAAAAACTCGGGTGCAAATGCTTTTTTCAAAGCACTTTCTATTACTGTTTTGCTAAAAGTATCGGCTTGTTGTATTTTAGTGGCGGTATTAAAACCTACCCCTTGACCAAAATCTTTCAACTGGCGGGCACCAATATTGGATGTCATAATAATAATGGTATTTCTAAAATCAACTTTACGGCCAGCCGAATCGGTAAGCTGTCCTTCATCTAAAACTTGCAAAAGCAAGTTAAATACATCGGGGTGTGCTTTTTCAATCTCATCTAACAAAACTACAGCATAAGGTTTACGGCGAACTTTTTCGGTAAGCTGGCCACCTTCTTCGTAACCTACATAGCCCGGAGGCGCACCTACGAGGCGTGATACGGCAAATTTTTCCATATACTCGCTCATATCAATTTGTATAATCGAGTCGTCGGTATCAAACATAAACCTAGCCAGTTCTTTAGCCAGCTCGGTTTTACCTACCCCTGTGGGGCCTAAAAATATAAACGAACCAATGGGTTTTTTA
>RDXP01000133.1 GCA_004292865.1 Sphingobacteriales bacterium | reverse complement strand
AAAGTAAAAACCTGTGAGATGGTATATAAATTCAAAAGTTAAAATTCAAAAGTAAAAACCTGTGAGATGGTATATAAATTCAAAAGTTAAAATTCAAAAACGCCACCGCCCGTTGCCCGATTGCCCGTTGCCCGAAGCCCGAAAGCCCGTTGCCCGAAAGCCCGAAGCCCGAAGCCCGTTGCCCGAAAGCCCCTTTGTAACAAAACCTACCCATCAAGTATCTAAAACCTAAAAATAACAATGCAACAACTTATAACTATTAAAAACATTGGCCGAAAATATGTAATAGGTGCCGAAACTATACATGCCCTAAAATCGGTTTCGCTAAGCATAAATAAAGGTGAATTTGTGGCTTTAATGGGGCCTTCGGGTTCGGGTAAATCAACCTTAATGAACATTTTAGGCTGCTTAGATACCCCCACACAAGGCGAATATATTTTAAACGGAATTAATGTAAGCCAAATGACAGACGACCAGCTAGCCGAAGTACGCAACAAAGAAATTGGTTTTGTGTTTCAAACATTTAACCTTCTGCCACGCTCTACCGCCTTGGATAACGTTGCCTTGCCGCTTATTTATGCGGGTATAAATAAAACCGAACGAAACACAAGGGCTAGCCAAGGCCTACAAAATGTAGGTTTAGCTAACCGCCAGCACCATAAACCCAATGAGCTATCGGGTGGGCAAAGGCAACGTGTAGCCATTGCAAGGGCTTTAATTAACCATCCATCAATTGTACTGGCCGATGAACCCACAGGAAATTTAGATACCAAAACATCGGTAGAAATTATGGCTTTGATAGAAGAAATACATGCCAAAGGCAATACCATTATTATTGTAACCCACGAGGAAGATATTGCCCAACATGCCCACCGTATTGTACGTATGCGGGATGGTTTAATAGCCGACGATTATCTTAACACCAATATTATAACCACTGCATTATAAAAATACAATATTGTGAATTTAAGTGTTAATTGTAACACATATATTTTAGCCAAAGTTATTTATTGTTAAAATTGAGGTGAATTAAACTGGCATTTAAAAGCTTTATACCTACTGTAGGTTACATATTGCTAGACTTAATTTTTTAGAATATTAAAAAAATACACAAAATTTACTTTACCATAATAAGGTACTGGGGTGCGGCTTTTTTTTAACCCCCAATTTGTAACATGCTTAACTCGCTACCTGCAAATTTATGTACTTGTTTTTGTTGCATAGCGGCTTGTATTTTTTGTGCGAGGGCATATTGCGGTAAGTTGCTATCAATAAAAATGGGATTATTATTACTTAAACAGCCATAAATATTTCCTTTGGCATCAAGGCGCAAGCGGTTACAATCATGGCAAAATGGGGTAGTTTCGTTGGCTATAATGCCAAAAACATGGCCTTCATTGGTGCGCCAATAGTTGGCTGTGGCCGATGATTTTCTGGCAATTGGTTCAAATTGGTATTGGGTGGCAATGGTATTTAAAATTTGCTGTTGCGAAAAAAAATGATTGTGGGTATTATGATACAAATGCCCCATGGCCATAATTTCCAAAAAGCGTATGGGTATATTTTTTTCGAAAGCGAAATTAAGCAGGGGTAAAATTTGATTTTCGTTTATCCCTTTTATTATTACGGCATTAAGTTTTACGCTTAATCCGCATTGCAACGCGGCATCAATACCTGCTAGTACACGCTTTAGGTTTTTACGTTTTGTGATTTCTAAAAACACACCTTCATCCATAGCATCTAAAGAAATATTGATGGCCGCTAAACCGGCTAATTTTAATACCTGTGCCTGCCTTTCCAATAAGAAACCATTGGATGTCATTTTAATATCTTGGATATTTAGTTGTTGTAAGCCTTGTATTAACTGGGGTAAGTGGCGGTATAAAAGCGGTTCGCCACCTGTAAGGCGTATGCTTTCTAATTTTAATTGTTGCTGTAGTTTGGCTATTAAATCAATAAAAAAACTTGCGGGTTGTTGTGGCCTATGGTCGGCCATTGTTTCGTCTTCGTTACCCAAAGTACAATATACACAATTAAGGTTACAAGCATCTGTAAGGCTTAATCGTAGGTTAGTAAACGTTCGGTAATGTGGGTCGGTGTAGGTAATCATTTATGTTGTGATAAAAATTTATTTTTTTATCAGGTATATTAAAGTGATAAGTACAGTAAAATTAGATTTTAGTGAAAAAATATCGTTTTGCTATTTTTTGTTTTCTTTACTTTCGCAAATTCCGGCCTGTAATTTAGTGCAATTCCCATACAAGTTTAGCGAGTGGTGTTGGATATTAAATTTTAATAAATCGCCCATCATAGATTGTATTTGCTGTACACGTGGGTCGCAAAATTCTACTACTTTACCACAATCGAGGCATATAATATGGTCGTGTTGTTTATACCCATACGATTTTTCGAACTGTGCCATATTTTTACCAAACTGGTGCTTGGTAACCAAATCGCAAGATAAAAGCAACTCTAAGGTATTATAAACTGTTGCCCTACTTACACGGTATTTTTTGTTTTTCATGTGTATGTACAGCATTTCTACATCAAAATGATCGGTACGTGAGTATATTTCTTCGAGTATAGCAAAGCGTTCGGGAGTTTTACGGAGGTTTTTATTCTCGAGGTAGCTCTCAAATATTTTTTTTACCATATCTATGGTTTGCTGTACTGTCATAATTTTTGCAAAGGGTTAAAGGTATTAAAATTTACAAATATCTTGAGTTGGATTGAATTTTGTTTTGATATTTGGTAATATATTGCAGTTTGTTGTTTTTGTTGCTTGTGTTTAGAACCCTTAACAAAAATAAATTCGTTTTTTTTAAGAACCTGCCAAAGGCATCGCCTTTGTTTATTTGCCACTAATGTACGAATCTATTGGCAGATAATATTACCACCTTAGCGCATATTTACGCAACACCATTTTTTTACAAAAAATTAATTACCAACTGTTTATTTTTATTTAGGTGGTGGATTAAAAATTAGCGAATAAAAAAAGAGGGTATCAATACCCATAAACACATCATATTTCTTACAAAAAAAAACGGGCGTGTTTATGGGTTGTTATCAGGTATTTAACCTATTACAGTACCATTGGGTATTACTGCATTTTTTTTCACTACAACTATGCCATCTTTGGCGGTGTAGGTGTCGTAATCGCCTTCTTTAATATGTGCGCCGCCATTTATGGTTACATCATTGCCAATAAAACAGTTTTTATCGAGTATGGCGTTTTTTATCACACAGTTTTCGCCAATACCAGTAAGTGGTTTGTGCGATTTGCGTAGGCCTTCAATTTCTTCGATGGTTTGGTAATAATCGCTACCCATAATGTAGCAATTAGATACAACAGTACCGTGGCCAATGCGTGAGCGAATACCTACCACACAGCGGGTAAGCTCTTTGGCATGTATAATACAGCCATCGGCAATAATGGTATTGGTAAGTATAGTTCCCGAAACTTTGGACGGAGGCAGCATACGGGCTCGGCTGTAAATGGGTGCTGGGTCGAAAAGGTTAAACTTGGGTACATCATCGGTAAGGCCAAGGTTGGCTTCAAAAAACGAATCGATGTTACCAATATCTGTCCAATAGCCTTCAAATTGGTAGCTAATAATTTTGTTTTTACCAATGGCTTCGGGTATAATTTCACCACCAAAATCGTGGCGTTGGTTGCCTTCAAGCATATCTATCAATACGTTTTTATTAAACAGATAAATACCCATAGAGGCTAAATGGATACGGTTTTGGGCCTGCATGGCTTCGCCTGTATCCGATTGCCAATTGGGCAATAATTGGGCGGCTGGTTTTTCTATAAACGAGGTAATTTCTAAATCGTCGTTAGCTTTTAATATGCCAAAACTGGTAGCATCTTTGGCATTTACAGGGATGGTGGCAATGGTAATATCGGCTGCTTTTGCAACATGATTTTCTATCATTTCCCTAAAATCCATTTGGTAAAGTTGGTCGCCCGATAAGATAAGTACATACTCAAAATCGTGTTGTTTTAAATGATGCAAACTTTGTCTTACCGCATCGGCCGTTCCTTGGTACCAGCCTTTGTTATCGGGTGTTTGCTCGGCGGCTAAAATATCAACAAAAGCATCCGTGAAAACGCTAAAATGATACGTGTTTTTAATATGCTTGTTTAGCGATGCCGAGTTAAACTGGGTAAGCACAAATATTCTTTTAAGGTTAGAATTTATGCAATTAGAAATAGGTATATCTACCAAGCGGTATTTGCCCGCTATGGGTACGGCAGGTTTTGATCGGCTTGCTGTAAGTGGATATAGCCTTGAGCCCTGCCCGCCGCCAAGGATAATGGAAATTATTTTTTCTGACTTCATGATGATATGGTTATTAGGCTGTTATATAATTGTTTGTATTGTTGTGCTGATTGGTTCCACGAAAAATTTAAACCCATTGCTTTTTTTCTAAGCATATTGAGTTTTTTGGTATCGGCAAATAGCTTAATTGCTGTTTCAATAGCTTGGCAAGCATCTTCGGCCGTGGTGTTTTCAAACCTAATGCCGTAGCCGTTTTTTTCGTTAATATCAATAACGGTATCTTTTAAGCCGCCTGTGCTGCGTACAATGGGTATGGTGCCATATTTTAAGGCGTACAGTTGGTTAAGGCCGCAGGGTTCTACCCGCGAGGGCATCAAAATAAAATCGGCACCTGCATAAACGCGGTGCGATAGCTGCTCGTCGTAACCTATAAAAACATTGTAGTTATAGGATGTAGGGATGTTTGATAAAGCCGTTTCTATATATTTTTCGCCCGAGCCTAATACTAAAAAACTTACCTCGCCTTTAAATTTTTCGAGGCAAGTGGCAAATATATAAGGCAATATATCCGCTGCTTTTTCTATAACCAAGCGGCCAATAAATGTAATTAACGGCTTGCTATCATCTAACCCAAACTCGGCACATAACGCTTTTTTATTAAGTGTTTTACCTGTTTTTAAATTGCTTGCTAAGTAATTATTGCCTATCATGGTATCTGTTTCGGGGTTCCACACATCAGGGTCGATACCGTTAATAATGCCCAAGCCTTTGTGCTGCTCCATGTAGAACAAATGCTCAAGCCCGTTCGAGTTTATTTTTAATTCTTGTAAATAGCCTGGCGATACGGTGGTGTATCGGGTACAGCATTTTACGGCTGTTGCTAGCGAGTTAATGCAGCCGCCCCAGTCTAGCAAGCCTGTTTTGCTTATATCTACATTGGGTAAATAGTAAAATTTATCCCAGCCCAGCCAGCCTTGGTATTGGGCATTGTGTATGGTTAAAATGGTGGGTATATCTCGCAACGAATCAAACCTTGTTGAGTACTGAATTAAAAAAGGAACTAAGCCGCTATGATGATCGTGGCAATGGAAAATATCTACGTGTATATGCTGTGTAATTACCCATTCTAGCACCGAAATTTGGTACGCTATAAACTGCTCTATTTCATCAGGGTAGCCATATACATCGGCCCTATCAAGCAGCTCGGGTATTTTTATCAAATACAGTTCGAAGCCTAAAACGTTGGTGCTTTCTTTTAGCACCTCGAACGCAAAGCGGCGGTTACCAAGGTTAGAGTGGCCTGCAAATACGGTTTGGAAACCGTGTGTTTGTGTAAATTTTTTATCGTAAAAAGGTAAAATTACTTTAGCATCAATACCTTCGTTTACCAAATATTTGGGTAGCGCACCCACCACATCGCCCAAGCCTCCAACTTTGGCTACAGGGTAACACTCGGCACTAAGATGAAAAACTGTCATACTTATAAAAATAGGTTTTGATTGGGTACATATATAACAATAAACTTTTGAACAAAATATTAAAATTAATTTTTTTTGGCTATTTTTTGGTTATTTGCAATGGCTATAAATATTTTTTTAAAAATGAGTAGCATTTTGCCCTTTATATTGATTTTTTCACATTCGGCTTTGCAATATTTTTTTTTAATAAAACTTGTTTTTTGCTAGGATTATAAAAATGTTTGTTTGCTTTTTTATTTCCCTTTTGGGGAGATGTGTAAAGGTTAAAAATGTTTTATTTTGGACACATAAAAATTTAATTTAACGAAGCAAAAAAATAATGGTAAAAAAAATAAAGGGCAGGTTTTTTATAAAAAAAAGCAAGTATAAGATGGCAATTTCCACCCCTTTTTTACGATTTAATAAAACTTTATTTCGCAAAGCATTTGTTTTATTACTACTCATTATATTACACTTTAATACGGGGTACTCGCAGGTTTATACCGACGAAATTGCTACAGCATCGGCCAATGATTTTTATATTTCAAATAAAGACCGTTACTATACCAACGGTAACCAGTTTTATTACCGCCACGCTATAAAACAAAAAGGTATAGATAGCACCCTCGAAAAAAAGATTTTTGAGCTGGAATCGGGACAAAAAATATACAACCCGTTTTTTGCCAAAGCACCCGATGCGGCCACACACAACCGCCCTTTTACAGCCTATCTTTACCTAGGCACATCATTTAACTGGTTTTATAAAAACGAAAAAATAGTGAAAATAAGTGCTCAAGTAGGCACCATTGGCCCTAATGCGCTGGGCAAAGAAATACAAACAAGCTACCATAAACTACTAAATTTATTTACACCCCAAGGCTGGGAGTACCAGCTTAAAAACGAGATAGGCTTAAACCTTGCGGCTGATTATAGCCGCTTACTGTACCGCAACCCCAGCAAGCACCTGGATATTACAGGGCTATCATCGGCCTTATTGGGCAATACATTCTCGGGTGCTAATGTGGGCATGTTATTACGCTTGGGGCAATGCAACCCGCTTTACCAATCAGTAAGTTTTAACAGTTTAATAGGCAACAATAACAAACCCGTTGCCAAAGAATATTTTATTTTTTTACGCCCTAAAATTAATTATGTAGCCTATAATGCTACCATACAGGGCGGCATGTTTAGGAGCGATAAAGGCCCTGTAACCTTTGGCGTTAAGCCTTTTGTATTTGTGCCAGATGTGGGCGCAAGTTTTTCATCGGCAAGGTGGTCGGTTAATTTTATAATTACCCTTACAAGCAACGAAGTGCAAAGTACAGCAACAGGTTATAGCTACGCTACCTGGAGCGTTTTTTACAGGTTTAAGCAAAAAGTATTAAAATGGTAAGGGTACTAAACAAGCAATTGCTGTTTTAAAACACTTAAAAATAAACCGATGTTTTATCAATCACCTTTTGGTAAACCACGTTTCCTCGGCCGTTTACAATGGTTACTACACCTTTATCGTTAAACTTATTAGGCACAATAAAATCATGGGTTTTACCCGGATTTATAATGGGTAATTTATACTTCTCTCCTCTTTTAAGGTAATCATCTACCCCTGCCGACCAATAAAATGTATAATCTTTTAATTGGAATGATGGGAAGCCCAAGCCACCCACAACAGTAACTGCAATATTGTTTTCTTTGTTACGGTTAAGGCCAGTTACATCCACAGGGCAATTTAGTTCGCGTAAAATAGGTGCCGATGGTTTAGGCTTACCTTCTAAATCAAACACGCCGTGTACCCTTGTGTTATGGAAATCGTATTTACCACTGCCCATGTGTGTACGGTAATCGTTGAGGCAAAAATAAATTACACCTGCTATGTAGGGTTTGCTTTCGTAAACCGAGTAGTTATTTATCATATCAACAATACGCTTGCTATCATCGCCCCAGTTTTCGGGCTCACATAAGCCAAACTCGCTAATTACCAAAGGCATTGTACGATTTTCGGCTTGTATGGTATCTAAAACTGGGCCACGGCCAGCTCGGGCTTGGCGGTACCAAGTAGAGTGGTAATCGTTATACATCATTACATCGCCATAGCTGCTGGCATCTTTTACAATGCCGGGGTTCCACGAGCGGGCTCTTTGTAGCGAATTGCTTACATAATTTGCCAGCCTAGAGCCATCGAGTTTTTTGGTATAGTGGTATAATGTTTTTACGCCATTAATATTTATTTCTTTACGGGCATCAATTTCGTTACCCACCCCCCAGGCTACAATACTTGGATGGTTAAAGGCATTGCTAATCGTTTCGTTAAGCTGAAACTTAGCTATGCGCATAATGGTATCGGTCATTACGGTTTTTATGCCCCATATAGGTATTTCTTGTTGTACCAATACGCCGTTTCTATCGCACCAATCATACACATAATCATCTTGTTGTAAATGGAAACGGGTAAACATGGTGTTTAGGTATTTTAGTTTTTCGAGGCTTTGGCGCATCTCGTCTTTGGTTTCGGCCATACCGTTTTTTAGGCTGCTACCACCCATCCACTCTACCCCTGCGGTGCGTATGGTTTCGCCATTAAATACAAATGTATTGCCCACGGTTTTAAGCTCGCGGAAGCCAAAAACGGCTGTGTCTATATCGGTAGTTTTAGTATTGTAGGTTACGGTTAATTGTGTTTTGTACAAATTTGGGTCGTCGAAATGCCAGCGGTTTATGTTATCAAAGGCAATTTCAAATTCGGCAATACCCGTTTTTATTTTGGGTATAACTTGCTTATTATAAATTACATTAGCGGTTTTTTGGTTGCTTTCGCTAATGCGGATATTGAACATGATTTTAGATACATCTATTTTACCCATTTCGGATAATTGTACTTTAAAGCAAGCAGTGCCTTTGCCGCCCAAAGCTGGCGATGATAAATCGGGCTTAGCCAAAATATGCATATAATCTATCCTTGGCCGCTGGGTACTTACTAGCTGTACCGAGCGTATAATACCACCATCGTTAGCCCAATCAAAGCTAATAGAATAAGGTATATTTTCTTTTGAAAATGAATTATCGGCCAATACAGTAATGGTGTTTCCCTTACCGGGGATGATAAGCTGGCTGGCTTCTATAAAAAACTTGGTAAACCCTGATGATTTATGTTCGCCTGCTTTTTTACCATTTATCCATACAGTAGCATCGTGGTAAACGGCATCAAATTGTATTTTAATACTCGTATTTTTCCAGTTTGCTGGGATATTTATTTTTCGTGTGTACCAAGCCCAGCCAGCGTATTTAGCTGTTTTTTGTACCGTGTTCCAAGTGTGTGGTACTTGTACTGTTTCTTTAATAAGTGGTAAATCTTTTTCGTACCATTTATCATTTATCCCATTTTTGGTAGAGTCGATACAAAAATCCCAAGTTCCATCAAGGGATATATTTTGGCGTTGTGCAAAAGTAGCTAGCGATAAAGCTATCAGCAACAGCTGAAAAAATAATGATTTTTTAAACATTGTATAAAAATATAAATTGTAATTGGTTTGGGCGTTTACATAAATTAGCGTAGAAGATAAATATGGCTAAATTCCCCACAAAGTTAATCCTTTTTCGGTTAAAATTATCAGTTGTTGGTTATGCAAAACCATATCTGTAAACCCTTGTGGGCTTGGCGTTTCTAAAATTTTACTTTCGAAAGTTAAAAAATTATAGCTGTGCAGTTTTTTGTTTTCTACATAAAAAATTTGGTTTCCTGTAACATCAAAATGCTTTTCGCAATTAATTACAGCCGTTTTAAAATAATTACCAAACCTATCAAAAACATGTACGCCTTTACCGGCATCGTTTATAAACAGATATTGGTCGCTGTTTAACATAAAATTAGCTTGTGGGTTTAAGCCATCACGTTGATAGATGCTGCCAGTGGATATATCTTCAGTAAAATTATTGCTAAGTTTTTTTAGTTCGCGGTTTATGCCATCATATATCCAAAAACCGTTATTATTGGCCGATGCCACAAGGCTAACCAATTGGCTAGGGTTGCTGCTAAAATTAAATTTACTTATCTCGCTTAAATTATTGTTTAGCACAATTAGTTGCTGGTATGCGGGGTAATAAAGTATCGCCCGAAGCGGGTCGCTTACATCTATTTGGCTAATATCGCCGTAGGCATTGTTGGTATAATTCCATAAAAACTTGCCTTTGGGGCTAAATTTCATTACCTCGTTTTTGGGTGTTACTAAAAATAGGTTTCCAAAATTATCAACGGCTACCAAGCTGGCAAGGGTATCAATTTTTGCAATCAACTTAAATTGCTGGGCTATGCTGGTGCTAGCCAAATTTAACAAAATTAATACAAGGGCGAAGCGTTTAAGGTAATGGTTTTTATGCTTTGAACTGGCTGGCTTTCTCATAAGGCTTTGTTTTTAAAATTTAAAATCGCTTTTTTTTATGAGCACCATTTTAACGGCTATTAGTAATAACTTATTTTACAGTGGGTTTTGTAATTTTTTTGGTAAACTATCAAATACCAATTGGTAGGAATGGTCTATCATTTCGGCCATCAACGCATCGGGTAGGTTGCCATTAAAGTTTACGGTATTCCAGTGGGTTTTGTTCATGTGGTAGCCTGGCGTAATTTCGGGATAGTTGGCTCGGTATGCGAGTGCTTGCTCGGGGTTACATTTTACATTAAATGATTTATTATCGCCTAAACTTAGCAATAAAAATAATTTTTGATGCACTTTAAACACCAAAGTATCATCCCCAAAAGGAAAACCCTCTGTTACAGAGGGCTTAGCTAAACAATATTCTCGAATAAACTCGGTGTTCAAAAAAAGCTTCTAATAGGTTTATAATAAGTACCAAATGCCCCAAAATGGTATTTGTAAGTAAGGTTTACGCTACTGTATGTATCTCGGTATAGGTTTTTAAACCCTACACTGGTTCTATCGGCATAGCCATTTATATTATCGGTAGTGGTAAAATTGGTACGGTAGCTTATTGATAGTACGTGGCGTATCTCATCATAATCATCAAAAAAGTTAACATTATAGCCAATTTCTAAGGGAACAGTTACGCCATTAAATATTTTTTTGCCATCATCGTTTTTATGTTGCCTATGGCCTGGTGGGTTGCCTTGTGCTAACATGTTTCCAGTATTTGTGCGGTAAGGGTCTAATAGTATATTATAATCTTTCACATTATTACTACCCCATAAAAACCCAACACCTGTACCTAAATAAAAATTCTTAAATAATAGTAACCAGTTATCTACATCGTACTTAAAAAATTGCCCCATTACAACGGAACTTTTAAACTCAATTGAGTGAAAATTAGAACGATACATACGGTGGTAATCATCTAATCCATTTTTTAAATACACTCTATTAAAATCTAAACCTACCGATACATAAGGTGTTACATAATAATCGGCGGTTAAACCAAAAATGCCTTGTTTATTGGTTTCAATATCTTTAAACCCTTCGTTGTTATATCCATTAGGTCTATCGTACCTAAAATCCATATTATCTATGGTGATACCTGGGTGTAAGCCTACACTCCAACGCCTAAAGTTAGATTGCGAAAAAGTATTAAACGATAGCGATATAAAAGTAAATAGCAATAGTATTTTTGACTTCATATTAAATTATGATATATGGTATATATTAAGCGTATAAAATTATAGATATTAATTAGTTATACAAAACTTTCTTACACTTTATATATTTTTATTTAAAATGATTTATAAATTAGGGCAAATATTAGGCATTTTAAAATTGTTAAGCATTGTATATTAGTAATATATAAAAAAATATTTGTGCTGTTAATTTTTTGCATATTAAAAATATAAAGTTAAACTTTATTTAATTTAGGGTGCTTATTATAAATTTTTAGGCCTAGATTGTGGAGGGCGCAATTATATCGGCCTTAGCCGTATCGAGGTAAGCAATGTATGGATTTACCAAAAATGGGTTTTAATTTTCTCGGGTTTGTGCTTGGATGATGTAAACAGTGTTGTTATGTATGGCAATTAAAACAAGTGATTGCTTGCTACAATCGTACCCTAAAATTTAGCACATAATTGTACAAGCGGGATGCTTAAAAAAAATAACTTTGTAGCTAATTAAATAAAAACAAAATTTGGCTAAAATTAAAACTTCCTATTTTTGCCAAAGCTGCGGCTTTGAAGCGGCAAAATGGCTGGGTAAATGCCCATCATGCTTGCAATGGAACACTTTTGTAGAAGAAGTGGTAGAAAAAAAACCTTCGGGCACACCCGATTGGAAAAGCGATACCGCCGAAAACAAAGGCCGTGTAAATAAGCCTAATTTAATAGATGCCATACAATACTCGGAAGAGGAACGCTTGATTACGCCCGATAAAGAGTTTAATCGGGTATTGGGTGGTGGTATTGTGGGTGGTTCGCTGGTATTAATAGGTGGCGAACCGGGTATAGGTAAATCAACCTTAATGTTACAACTTGCGGTTACTTTGGTGGGCTTAAAGGTATTGTATGTATCGGGCGAGGAAAGCGAAGCGCAAATTAAACTACGGGCCGAAAGGTTATATCCCGCCAAGGGAAAAATAAACCCAACTAAAAGCGATTGTTATATATTAACCGAAACAGCTACCCAAAATATTTTTAAACAAATAGAGCAATTAAGGCCTAATATTGTTATTATTGATTCGATACAAACGCTGCACTCGGCACATATAGAATCAACACCGGGCAGCGTATCGCAGGTGCGTGAGTGTACTGCCGAGCTTTTACGATTTGCCAAAGAAAGCGGTACTCCCGTATTTTTAATTGGGCATATTACCAAAGATGGGATGATAGCTGGCCCTAAAATACTGGAACACATGGTTGATACTGTTTTACAGTTTGAGGGCGATAGGCACCATGTGTATCGCATATTGCGGGCTATTAAAAACCGATTTGGCCCCGCTGCCGAGCTCGGTATTTACGAAATGCAAGGTAATGGATTGCGAGAAGTGAGCAACCCATCCGAAATTTTACTTTCGCAACGTGATGAGCCTTTGAGTGGTGTAACCATATCGGCCACTATGGAAGGTATGCGCCCCATGCTTATAGAAACGCAGGCATTGGTAAGCACATCGCCGTATGGCACACCGCAGCGTAGTGCAACGGGCTTCGATACCAAGCGGATGAATATGTTATTAGCCGTTTTAGAAAAACGCTGTGGCTTTAAACTAGGTACAAAAGATGTTTTTTTAAATATTGCTGGTGGTATTAAAGTAGAAGACCCAAGTATTGATTTAGGCTTGGCCGTTGCCATTATTTCATCGCATGAGGATATGCCTATATCGTACAAAACTTGCTTTGCCGCCGAAATTGGCCTATCGGGCGAAATAAGGGCGGTTACCCGGATTGAGCAGCGAATTTCGGAAGCGCAAAAGCTGGGCTTCGAACAAATTTTTATCTCACATTATAACAAAAAAGGGCTCGATTTATCAAAATATCATATCGAAATAAAAACAGTAAGTAAAATTGAAGAGGTTTTTAATATGCTGTTTGGCTAACTAAACTTTCGGAGGAAGTAAAGCGCATAAATATACTTATAGTGTAGCGTATTTATAAAATTAGCTGGATGTATAAGCAATATACTTTGCGTAAATCTTTATGTTCTTTGTGATATATTTTTACCGCAAAGAACGCAAAGGAAAAGCGCAACAAACACAAAGCTGGTTGTAGGCACCATTTTAAATAAAAAAGATAAAAAACCACCTCATTATTTACCTCCGAAACTTTAGTAAATAAAAAAAGCTCCATTGCTGGAGCTTTTTTATTATTATCCTAACCTAAATGTTACTTGGCCAAAAGCACTTTATCCAATACATGTATTACACCATTATTACATTGTACATCTGTAAAAACTATGTTACTTAATCTATTATTGGCATCTTTAATTTTGGCACCGCCTGCAAGCATAACTGTAAACTCTTGCCCAGCAAAGGTATTCACTATTTGATTCTCTTTTAGGCTTGTAGCTAAAACATTGGCTTCTGTTACTACATGGTATTTTAAAGTTGTTGCTAAAAGTGGTGCTGGTATTGCAGCCAAATCGGCATATTTGGTTTCGGTTAAAAAATCGCCAAAAGCCGTATTGGTAGGTGCAAACACGGTAAAGGGCGAATTAGCTGTGCCCGATAAAATACCAATAAAACCAGATGCCGGATTAAATTTTAGCGCAGCCACCAGGGTAGTAAAATTAGGATTTGCGGCTGCATGTGTTACTATTGTTGGCAGGCCAATTACACCATCAACAATGTGTATTACACCATTATTGGCCATAATATCTGGGTTTTTTACCATTGCACCTCCATTATCTATACCCCCATTTAATACAACTTTACCGCCAGCAACGTTTACAAACAGGCTTAAAGTATTTGTAGATACTGCACTTTTTGCTAAAGTTTTAACATAGCTTGTTGTTAATTGGCTTGATTTTACGGTAGTACCAATTACATGATTTAGCAGTACCGACTCTAACAAATCAAGAGGTACGTCTTCTAACTTAGCAAAGTTATTTGCTTTTAAAAAAGCAGCAAAGGCATCGTTTGTAGGCGCAAATACGGTATAAGTACCGCTTTTGGATAAGGTTGATGCCAAGTTGGCTCGGGTAAGAGCCGCTACCAAAATGCTTAAATTAGGTGTTGCTACTGCTATTTCGGTAATTGATTGTGTGGGTTTTGCAGGCGCATCATTTTTTTTACACGATACGCCAATAATAACCATAAAAGCTATTATGGCAATTTTTTTTGATTTAAATAAATTTTTCATAATTGTTTATATTTAAGTTTTAGTGATGTAACATTTTTGTTACATTGTTTGTAACGTTTTTGTTACATTGTTGTTTTGTTCAATTTTTATTAGGGTAGGTTTTTACATAAAAATTACTTTTGGTTATTGTTATTGCCTAGCTATATGTTTTTTGGCTTTGCAAAAGCCAAAAAACATATAGCGTAATCCTTTAAATTAAAAGTGTTTAATTGCCATACCTTAACTAGCATAATGCTGCTTGTGGGTTAAAAAAACTTCGCTCGCTCATCCAAAAATCATTGTAGCTTTGTTTGTTTGGCTAAAATGAGTGGTGTTTTTTTTGGGGGGGGCTATAATGTTTTGGCTATGTGGTGGTGGGCTAAGGCATGTTGTAAGTGGGGGTGGGGCGGTTTTATGATTAGTTTGGCCAGCCCCGAGTTATTAAACGGGATAGTAATGAAAAGCCCGAAGTGTGGCTGGTGGTGGGCTGGGCGGACTTGTAATGGATAGCCCGACTAGCGGTTATTAATAAGTAGGCTGAGGGTTTTCCTAAAAAAAATTATTCGATAAAGGTGTTATCGTTTTGCTGGTACATTTCGTTAATGGCTTGGGCGTAATTGGTTTCGATAATTTTGCGCTTGAGCTTGAGGGATGGTGTAACTTCGCCGTTTTCGATAGTGAAGGGATTTTTTTTGATGATGAAGTTTTTGATACGTTCGAATTTAGCGAGTTGGGTGGATAGTTTTTTTATATCGCTTGCCAGCCATTGGTATATGGCTGTGTTATTGATAAATATTTGGTCGTTATCGAAAAAGGTATTTTGTAGGCCAAATGTTTCTTGCAGGGTTTCTTTGGGGCATATAATGATGGCGGTGGGATGTTCGCGTTTATCGCCTATTAAAAAAATGGTTTCTATTTTTGGGCTTTTTAGGTAGGTGTTTTCGATGGGTGTGGGGTATATATTTTTGCCAAATGAGTTAACCAGCATGTTTTTTATACGGTCGGTTATTTGTAGGTTTCCTTCGTAAAATCGGCCTATATCGCCCGTATGAAACCAGTTTTGGCTATCTATTACTTCGGCGGTTTCGGTGGGTTTGTTCCAATAGCCTTTCATAATGCAGTGTCCTCTGATAATAATTTCGCCTTCGGCACATTCAAAGTTTTTATGGAAACTTTGGTGTGTTTGGATGGTAATTATTTCTTTGGTTTCGGTGTTTTGGATGGCTATTTCGAGGTTTGGAAGTACTCGGCCTACGGTGCCGTAAACTTGGCGGTGTAGTTCGGTTACGGCTACCACTGGCGAGGTTTCGGTAAGGCCGTAACCTTCTAGTATTTTGATATTTAGGTTGCCAAAAAATTCGCCTACGTTTTTAGGTAAGGCTGCCCCGCCCGAAATCATAAATTTTAAACGACCGCCTGTTTTTTCTCTTATTTTGCTAAATACGAGTTTATTGGCTATGGTGTTTTTTAGGTTTAATGCCATGTTTGGCGTTTTTTCGTTTTCTTTTACCTTTCTGTATGCCTCGCCAGTAGCCAAAGCCCATAAAAATATTTGTTTTTTTACGCCACCCTTGCTGGTTGCAGCTTTTATAGCTTTATCGTGTATGCGCTCTAAAAGCCTTGGTACACATGCAATTACGGTAGGTTTTATTTCGGCCATGTTTTTGGCTAATAGCTCTAAACTTTGGGCGAAGGCAATTTTACAACCTGCGTAACAGCTTATATGGTAGGTTGCGGTGCGTTCGAAAATATGGGATAGGGGTAAAAAAGATAAAAAGGTATCGTTTTTATCTATTACGGGTATTTGTTTTAGGCTTGATTTTACGTTTTCGACAAGGTTGGCATGTGTAAGCATTACGCCTTTGGGTATGCCTGTGGTGCCCGATGTGTAGATGAGTGACGAAATATCGAGGGGGCTTATGGCTTCTCGGATTTGATTGATGGTTGCTAAATGTTGGGTTATTTGTGTTTTTCCTTGTTGTAATACTTCTTGTAAATTAATGATTCCTGCATTTAATTGTATGCTTTCGGGGATTTTATAGTCATCAAAAATGGGTATAATTCTTATTAATTGTGGGCAATTATTGGCTATTGTGGTAATTTTTTTGAGCAAAAAAGAGTTGCCTACCAGTATGGTTTTGCTGCCCGAATCGTTTAATATGTATGCAATATCGGTTTCGGATAATGTGGGATAAATGGATGTGTTGATACAGCCTATTTGTTGTAGGGCTTGGTCGTAATACACATATTCGGGGCTGTTTTCGATTATCAGCGCCAAGCGATCTCCTTTTTTTATGCCTATGCTTAATAGGTATGCGGCTATATAATCGGCATTATCGAGGGTTTGCTGGTAAGTTATTGGTTGCCAATTGTTAGCCACTTTTGTAAGCATAAAAGTAGCCGATTGGGTGTGAATATTTTGTACAACGTTTCTTAATAATTTAGGAATTGTTGAGGTATTGCTATCTGGTTCCATATTGGTTTTACGATAACAATTATAGAGGTTTAAAATGATGGAAACAAAAAAGTTTTTTTTGGGAAATAGTTAAAAGTTTTGTTATTACTTACTAATAACAAACAAAGCTTCCAAAGTTCTTTTGCTGGCGTGTAATTTTGGCTTTTTTGTCGAATACCGCTTAAAATTATGGCTACTTTAGAACAATATTTAGAGCGGTTTCTTGGACTTTGTGTAGATTTAACAGAAAATGCTTTGAAAAAAAGAATAAAGGAATCTATATAAAAAAAGCTCTTTATTAATCCGAGCAGCTTTTTTTATTGCACTATTTTATTGGCACAGTACGAACTCGCAAATGCCTCGGGCTTGGCCTTAAACACAAAACCCATACTCAATATATAACCCATAGCCTCGTGTAACGCAGCGTTCGATTTAAACATGGGGTTGGTATTAATATCGGCATGTACCTCTAGGTCAACATCGTATAAATCCAATAAATCGCAAAGCGAATAGGCACATTCGATTGATTTTTGTACCTCGGAAAGCATCCGCTCCTTAATGCTCATTTTTTGCGATGTACGTTCTTGATGGATGTACATAAAACCACCTTTTTTTTCTCGCAAAAAAACAATTACGGTGGCAAAATCGGTAACAGCACCTTTTACTTGCGAATCAGTACCTATACACACTTTAAGTTTGTTTCCAGCAAGCGTTTCTTTTGAAATAGTTTCTTCAACCTCGGCAATAATAGGAGTGTTTATTACTTCTCCACTAAATTTTCTCCAGATCATAAAATACAAATTTATAATGACCTTTTATTGGTCTATAAAAATAAGTGATTGTATTTCATAATTTTATGGTTTTAAGATTATTTATTTGTTAACATATTGTAATTATTAACAAAACCAATATTTTGGATTTTTGATTGTGGATTTTTGATTTTGGATTGTTTATCCACAAAAAAAGCCCATTACAATTAAGTAACGGGCTTTATTTTTTTTTATATAAACTATATTGATTTAATAATATCTCTTAAACCTAAAGCTTTTATAATATTACGGTAACGTGTAATATCTTTTTTGAAAAGGTAAGCCAATAAAGCCCTACGTTTACCTACCAATTTTTGTAAAGATAATTGTGTTGAAAAATCTTTTCTATTTTTTTTCAAATGCCCCGTAAGGTGTGCAATACGGTAGGTAAATAATGCTATCTGCCCTTCGGCCGAGCCTGTGTTGGTTTCTACTTCGCCGTGAAGTTTAAAAATCTCTTGTTTTTTTTCTGTACTTAAATACATTACCTGAATAATACTAAAGCGTTAATAATTTTGTGAATAAGATTGCAAATGTACGCTAAAAAATTAAATTAGCAACAGCAATGTGCGGTATTTTATTTTAATTATTACGGTGCCTTTGCAATATCAAATTATGTAAACCTATATTTGCCATTATATTATAACTAAAAATGACAAACCAAATTTTCTCTCGTTTTACCACCCAGCACAAAGTACGGCCTGATGATATTGATATGTTTAACCACGTACATAGCAGCAAATATTTAGATTATGTACTGGCAGCCCGCTACGAGCAAATGGACGTAAATTATGGTATGGCTATGGAGGATTTTTTAAAAATGGGTTATGGCTGGGTAGTAAAAACGGCTAAAGTAAATTTTAAACGGCCATTAACCTTATCCGATTTTTTTTTGGTAACTACTGGCTTAACCGAAATACACAAATACGGCTGCCGAATATTATTTGAAATTACCAACCCAAAAACCAATAAAACCAGTGCCGATGGTTATTTTGAGTTTGTAATGATTTGCCTAAAAACGGGCAAAGCCGAAGCTTTAACGCCCCCAATAATAGAAAAATATTCTATTTAACTTATTTCTTAAAATTAAATAATACATTTGCGATGTAATGGTCTCCAATATTATTTATTGGGGTTAAAAGGGAACCAGGTGAAATTCCAGGACTGTCCCGCAGCTGTAAGCTCTCATTAAATTGTTTTTCGTTCATCAAAATTGTCACTGTATTGCGCAAGCAAAATGGGAAGACGGTAAAAACAAGGAGTAAGTCAGAATACCTGCCAGTATAATATAAATTCACAGCTTTCGCGGATTGAAGCTTTTGAGTGCGAGTACAGATTATGTAAGGTATTTCCATTTCAAAATTTTATCAGTTTTCTGTTGCTGTGGGATAACACTCACAACAAATTGAAAAGAAAAAACATTAGTGTTGCGGTAGGCCTAGGGCTTGCACAACTGGCATTTTTTTATGCCTCCGTTTTTGCGCAAACGCAAAAACCATCATCATTAAACGAGGTTGTGGTAACGGCAACTCGTTCGCCCAAAAAACAAGCGGATATTGGCAAAGTAGTAAGAGTAATTAGTGTCGAAGAAATTAGCCACTCGCAGGGGCGCACATTGCCCGAATTGTTAAACACCGTTGCGGGTTTAAATGTAACTGGTACAGGTACAAATCCTGGCAATATTATGTCGGTATTTTTGAGAGGAGCATCGGCAGGCAACACTTTAATTTTAATAGATGGTATTGCAGTTAATGATGCTTCAAGCCCATCAGGCGAGTATAATATTGCAGCTATTGCCATTGATCAGGTTGAGCGGATAGAGATTTTAAAAGGGGGTAATTCTACTCTTTACGGCTCGGATGCTGTGGCAGGCGTTATCAATATTATTACCAAAAAAGGTAACGGCACATTATACGGCAATTTATTACAAACGGCGGGAAGCTACCAAACTTTTAAGCAAGGTGCTGGTTTAAATGGCAGTATTGGTAAAACCGATATTGCTTTAAATGTCTCTAACCTAGATTCTAAATCTTTTTCGGCTGCACAAGCACAAGCCAGCGATAGTTCGAAATTTGAGAAAGATGGCTTTAATCAAAAATCAATTAGTTTAACTATTAGCCAGCAAGTTACTACCAAGTGGACTTTATTAGGGTCATTAAATTACAATAATAATTCAGCCGGTTTGGATGGTGGTGCTTTTATAGATGTTATAGATTATACTTACCGAAAAAATGCTGTTTTGATAAATATAGGTTCAAAAATAAACCTGAGTAAGGGAATGCTTAGGCTTAATTTTAGCCAAAATAATGTTAGAAATGAGTTTGATAATCAAAATGCAATTACCGATAATAAAGGTAAAATTATCAATGCCGAAGGCGTTTATACAGCCGAAATAAACCGTTTTGTGGGTATAACATCAGGCTTAAATTATAAGTTTTCTAAAACCGACCAAACAAGCGATTATGGTACTTTATCTTCTGATTCGGCTAAAAATAATATTGCTAGTGTGTTTACTTCGTTGTTTTTTAAAGTTGGGAGATATTTTAGGTTAGAGCTTGGTGGGCGTTTTAACAAGCATAACCAATTTGGCAATAATGTAAATTACACTTTTAATCCTTCATTTATAATTTCGGAACGAGCGAAAGTATTTTTTAACACATCATCGGCCTATAAAGTGCCTACACTATATCAATTAACATCCGAATATAAAAACCCTGATGGGCTTAAGCCCGAATCTTCTACAACTTTAGAAACAGGTTTTGATGCTAACTTTATGGACAATAAAATAACTTTTAATGCCGCTCTTTATAGCCGAAAAATTAAAGATGTTATAGATTTTGGAGCGCAAAAAAGTGGAGGTTTTGGTTATGTAAATCAAAATAAAGAAGATACCAAAGGTTTAGAATTAGAATTAGGCACAACGCTTATTAAAGACTTAAACTTAAGTACTTTTTATGCCTATACCGATGGTACGCTTAAAATATCAGACACAAAAGAAGTGTCGGCATTATCAAGAAGACCTAAAAATACTTTTGGTGCGAGTGTTGGGTATAAGGTTAATACAAAAATATATTTTAGCTTGCTTTATAAATACACTGGCTCAAGAGCCGATAAATATTATGATGTAAATGTAGCTAATACTGTTGATATAAATTTAAATCAGTTTCATAAATTTGATACATATCTGCAATACAAACCCATGGATAAACTAACGCTTTTTGCCGATGTTAAAAATATATTTGACACCCAATACAACGATTTTGCAGGATACACCACAATGGGAACAAATTTTAATGCTGGGTTAAACCTTAAATTTTAATTAAAGAAATCATACATTTACATTTTTAAATATTCAATATGTCTTTAAACAAAATTAACCTACGCAACTGGGTTTTAGTATTAATTATAATTGCCGCTGCGGCAACTCGTTTTATATTTTTAGGCCAGCAAACGGTATTGAGCAATTTTACCCCAATAGGTGCTATTGCGCTATTTGGTGGTACTTATTTTACCGATAAATACAAAGCCTATTTAGTGCCTTTGTTAACCTTATTTATATCCGATATTTTTGTAACCTATACTTATACAGGGCAATGGACGCTTTTTTATAGCGGCTTTTTTTGGGTGTATGCCAGCTTTGCTTTTATGGTATTTATAGGTAGCCAAATTAAAAAAGTAAATGCAGGTTCGGTTTTATTAGGCGCATTGGCATCGGTATTGGTGCATTGGTTATTTACAGATATACAACCTTGGCTAGCGGGTACACTATACAGCAAAGGTATTGTAGGTTATTTTGAATCTTTAACTGCCGCCATACCTTTCGAACGTAATTTACTGTTAGGCAATTTAGTATATGGTGCTATTTTGTATGGTGGGTTTGAGTTGGCGCAGGCTAGGTTTGCGGTGTTGAAGAGGGTGGGGGCTTCGGCTTAGTTTTTAAGATTTTGAAATTAAGATAGTTGTGTGGCTTAAAATGAGACCTATTTATATTTTAGTTTTTTTCTTAACATTTACCTCTTGTAAACAAGCTAAACAGATTGATAGTTTTCAAATAAAGAATTTAAAATACACAGCATATTCTTTTCGTATGAGTTTAGACAGTGCAGAACTTTATATTGCTCATTATCTTGAAATTAATAAAAGTGGTAGATACATTTGTATGAGACATAATTCTTTTAACGATAAAGCCCAATATTTTAGGGGATCAATTAACGATACAATTTTTAGTCGAATTAATTCAACTCTTATTGAAACAACATTTAAAAACACTTATTATTTCAAACATCCAAATTCAGTTCTTTATTGCGGATTTAATTATTGCCTTGATTATGAGACAAAGACTGGTATTAAAAAAACTATTCAATTTGTACCGAGTCAGAGCCCAACACAAATTAAAATTTTATCTGCCCTTTTTGACACATTAATTTATTCAACAAACAAAACAAAAATACAACCTTTTCAAATTGACAGTTATAAAAACAAGATAAAGAGTTTAAATTTAATGGTACCTCCTGCACCAACAATGCGTGAACAACTTAAATTTTAAATTAAGCATTAAAAAAACCTTCTAAATTGATGCCTTCGCTTCAAGCGAAGGCATCAATAAACATATTAAAAATTTGGTATTAATTATGACTATCGAAATAGTAAAAGCAAATTATTTGAGAGATTACACCATCGGTCTTGAATTTTCGGATGGTATAGTTCAGGTTATTGATTTTGAGCATTTCTTGTCATCGGCAGCGAACAATATGACTAGAAAATACTTGGATAAATCACTTTTTAAAAACTTTAATATCCAATATGGCGATATTGTTTGGAACGATTATGAGCTATGTTTTCCTATTTGGGATTTGCATCAAGGGAAACTATAAATTTTACCCCACTAAGCCAACAGCACCGCTGCGGGTATGCCTAATTTTTGATGTAATTGCTTTGCAATATTTAAGGTAAGCGGTTTTTTGCCGCTTAAAATTGCCGATACATAACCTTTGCTACCTAACCAGCTTACTAAATCTTTGTTTTGCAAACCCTTTTCTTCCATTTTTAGTTTTACAACTGCTAAGGCATTAGGCACAGGTATAGCGTAATTTGCATCCTCGTATTGTTTAATAAGTAGTAAGGCAATTTGTAGTTTTTCGCCTTCGGTGGTATTGGGTGCGTAGCCTATATCAAACTGGGCATCTACCCAGTCTAATAAATTTTGATATTCGTTTTCGGTTTTTATATTTTTTTAATGCATGGCTTAGTTTTTGAATTTTATATTTTTAACATTTATTTTATCGTACTCTGCGTGTGTACCAAACCATTTAATCTGTATAGTCTTGTACAAAAATAACACCCTTATTACTAGGCGATAATGATTGCCCATTATGTTTATTACCACACGATTATCACTCACTATACTCGCATTGGCATAAACCACTTTTAACTCCTGAAAACTTTTAAAATCGCTAACCAAAAATTCATAATACCATTCGGAAAACGCATTTTTGGCAGCAGGATATTTTTTGCCATATACTAAAAGTGTTTTTCGGTTAATGATATTAAACATTGATGTAGCTAAGTTTTCTAATAGTAAACAAAGACAATAAAGTTTTCTAATAGTAAACAAAAAAGCCGATAATTTAATTTATCGGCTTGGTAGTTTTTTAGTGATTGTTAAAAACAGTTCTTCTTAATATACACCTTGTAACAAAGAAAATTCTCCTAATTTATCTGAACCTATAATTTTCTTTAAATTGCTTCCATCTAAAGCGCAGCTATAAATAAATGAACCAACTTGATATTTGGAATATGTAATAAATACAGTTTTACCATCTGGTGACAATTGTGCTAAGTCAAGATATGTGCCTGCTGGTATATCATTTGGTGTAACAACAGGTATTTTCTTTCGATTTGTTCCATCATAACTAGAAGTCCATAACTCTGTTTCTGAAACATCTACGGATATTTTGATAATTTTTTTAAACAAAATCAATCCCAAATTACTCCCACCTGTACCACTTACAACAACCTCCGCAACGGCTTCTTTTTTACAACTAATTTGAAACAATACAATTGATACGCTAAACAAAAATAAAATAATGCTGCTTAATAAAATTTTTTTCATTGGATTTAATTTTTTTTTAATGAATTTATAGAGAATTTATTGAATGGCTAAGGTATAAAATCAAATTCAATATTACAACACATACGTTGTAAGCTATCCAGCTACTTTATTATTCTTTTATAAGGTAATGAAAAAAGAAGTATGGCTAAAAAACTTGGGGGCAAAAATTCGTGATACACGGATAGCCAAAGGCTTAACCCAAGCCCAATTAGCCCATACTATCAACAAAGACCAACAATCTGTACAGCGATTAGAAGCCGGAAACATTAACCCATCGTTTTATTATTTGGTAGAAGTTGCCAAAGGTTTAGGCGTAAATATAGCCGAACTTGTTACCGGTTTGTAAATAAATTGGGTGGTAATTTTTTTTTAATCTTTTAAAGTTCTCGCATTGTTACGTTTTTTAAACTTCAAAACTAAATTGAAGCCTTCGCTTTAAGCGAAGGCTTCAATAAACTAGATTTTCTCAATCTCTTCTTTGGTTAAACCTGTATATAATATTATTTTTTCAATTGGCTCTCTTGCATCTTTCATTAGCCTTGCCATTTCTACTTTCCC
>RDXP01000024.1 GCA_004292865.1 Sphingobacteriales bacterium | reverse complement strand
CCGGCGCAAAAAATATCATCAAATCCGCCCCAGCGTTCGGCGGTTTTAAATGGGCCAGGGTTTTTGTTGCAAGCCAAATGTGGGTACGCTGCCAAAGCGGCAAGCGAATGGCCGGGCATATCTATTTCGGGTACAATGTTTATAAATTTAGTATCGGCGTAAGCCACAATTTCTTTGATTTCTTGTTGCGTGTAATATCCGCCATAAGGCTTATTATCAAACCATTGCGGCATTCTATCGTGGTAATTGCCTATAATAGTTTGGCTGCGGTAGCCTCCAATTTGCGTTAAGCGAGGATATTTTTTTATCTCCATACGCCAGCCTTGGTCGTCGGTTAGGTGCCAATGAAAATTGTTGAGTTTGTACATGGCCATTAAATCCAAATATTGTTTAATAAAACTTACAGGGTAAAAATGGCGGCTTACATCTAAATGTAAACCTCGGTAGGTGTAGCGTGGCTCGTCGCAAATATTTAAGGCGGGCAGTTGGGTTTGGTATTGGTTTATTAATTGAAATAGCGTTTGTACAGCATAAAAAAGTCCTTTTTCTTTTCCGTTTACACGGATGGTTTGGGCATCCGTATTTAGTGTATATGCCTCTGATGAAATATTTTGTATACTATCCGAATCAAACTTAATAGAATTTTGCAACTGGGTGCTATCGTTTTTAATGATGGTTAAATTAAAACCTGTTTTTTGTTGTACAAAATCTTTAAACAAAAAAGCAATTTTCTCGCTAGCTTCTTGGCACAAAATTAGGGTTTGGGCGTTTATTATAAATTTTCCTTGGTTTTGGGTGATGGATTTTGGCGCAGGTATAATGCCAAAATTTTTATCGGCCTGGCCAAAACATAAAAAATTTTGTAGTAGTAATAGGCTAACTAAACCAGCTAAATATTTCATTTTGTGTGAGTTTTGTTTTTGATGTTGCATCTAAATCTTTGCTAATTTTACCTTCGGCCATTTGTATAATTCGGTTTCCGTAAGTAAAAGCATCTTTTAAATTATGGGTAATTAGTATGGTACAAAGCTGGTATTGTTGGGTTAATTGCTGGGCCAGTTGCATTACTTTATCGGCCGACCGTGGGTCCAGGGCGGCGGTAGGTTCGTCTAGCAGCAGTATTTTTAAATCGTCCATTACGGCCATTAATAAGGTTAAGGCTTGGCGTTGCCCTCCCGAAAGGCTACCCATTGCTTGCTCCAATTTATCTTCTAAACCCATACCCAACTGGGCAATTTGCTGGGCAATTTTATTTTTAAAGTTTTGGTTTACACCGATTTTTAATGTTTTATTTTGTGTGCGCAAGGCGGCCAATCTAAAATTATCTATTATGCTTAAATCGGCGGCGGTACCGCTAAATGGGTTTTGGAAAACCCGGGCAATGGCCGGGCTACGCTTATACTCGGGCAGGCGACTAACATCTTTACTTGCAATAAAAATTTTACCGCTACTGGGTAGCACATTGCCCGATATTAGGTTTAACAAGGTCGATTTTCCCGAACCATTGGCACCTACAATAACCACAAAATCATTTTTATCAATACTTAAACTTATATTTTGAACAGCGTTTATGGGCTTGGCTTCACCAATAGTAAAAGTTTTATATAAATTTTGTAAATCTATCATTCGGCTTTTTTAAATATAAATCGGGGCAAACCCACTATTAACAATACAAAAGCGGCA
>RDXP01000103.1 GCA_004292865.1 Sphingobacteriales bacterium | reverse complement strand
CAATCAAAAATACCCTAAAATACTGCCTTAAAAATATCGTTACCTAATGCAAAAACCATCAGCGCAGCCAATATTACAAAGCCTACCATTTGGGCTCGTTCCATAAATTTATCGCTAAGGGGTTTCCCTTTTATCATTTCTACTAATAAAAATACCGAGTGACCACCATCTAAAGCTGGTATGGGCAATATATTCATTAATGCCAAAGCCATTGATAATAGGCCAGTTATGCTCCAAAACCTTGCCCAATCAAACACACCACCATACAGTTTTCGGGCAATTGTTATAGGGCCTGATAAGGCTTTATCGGCCCGCACTTCGCCTCTAAATATTTTACCAAAGCCTTTTGCACCATCAATAAACGAGCCCCAAGCTTTTGCTGTGCCTGCTGGCAAAGCGGCTAAAAAGCCATACGATTGTGTTTTTAATTTTATATCACTTGGCTTAATTACAAAACCAATAGTTCCCTCGCCACTTACCATTACAGGCAAAGTAAACACACCACCGTTACGTAGGGCGGTTACTTGTACTGTTTGGTTTTTTTGGCTTGCTAAAACAGTTTTTAATTGATCATAAAACATGGCCGACTCTCCATTTACACTTAATATTAAATCGCCTTTTAGCAATCCCGCTTTGGCGGCATAACCACCCACCATTACCGAATCTATTTGGACTTTCATACGTGGGCTAATAAAATCGGCAGGCGAAGCATCAGCAATACTATTTAAAATAGTATTGGGCACTTCTAATATTTTGGTTTCGCCGTTTCTATCAATGGTAATATTGGCTTTATCAATCAATACTTTAGAGCTGCGTAAATCATCAAAACGTTCTAGTTTTTTGCCGTTAATAGCTATAATTTTGTCGCCACCTTGCAAGCCCATTTGCTCGCCTACTATGCCTGGTGCAATGCCGTATTTTAACTCGCTATTAGGTATATAGGTTTCGCCGTATTTGTAGGTTAGCATCCAAAAAATAAAAATACCTACTATAATATTTACCGTAACACCGCCTAGCATTACAATTAAACGTTGCCAAGCCGGTTTGCTTCTAAACTCCCAAGGTTGTGGTGGTAAGGCCATTGCTTCGGTATCCATACTTTCATCTATCATACCTGCAATTTTTACATAACCGCCTAATGGTAACCATCCAATGCCATATTCTACCTCTTTATAGGTAAAACTGAATAGTTTAAAACCGTAAGCATCAAAAAATAAATAAAATTTTTCTACTTTAATACCAAAAGCCCTAGCGGCTAAAAAGTGCCCGCCTTCGTGTAAAACAATTAAAATTGATAGGCCTAACAATAGCTGCCCAATCATTACTAATACTTCCATTTATGTTTTTTATGTGTTTATTTTTGGTTTGATAATTTATTTAAACATTTGTTACCAATTGCTGGGCAAATATGCGAGTTTCTGCATCGGTTTTATAATAATCTTCTAAAACAGGGTTGTTAATAAATGTTATTTTTGCCATACAAGTTTCTATCACTTCGCTCATTTGTAAAAAACCTATTTTTTCTTCTAAAAAATTAGCTACAACTACCTCGTTTGCAGCGTTTACAATGCAGGGCATATTACCACCTTGTTTTAGGGCGGTAAAGGCCAAGTCTAGGTTTTTAAACGTTTGGGTGTCGGCTTGCTCGAAAGTTAAGGCGGGGTAATCTAAAAAACTAAACCTTTTAAAATCATTTATTATCCTTTCGGGATAAGCCAAAGCATATTGTATGGGCAGTTTCATATCGGGCAGGCCCATTTGGGCTTTCATTGAGCCATCGGTAAACTGCACAATAGAGTGGATAATGGATTGCGGATGCACAATTACATCAATTTGCGTTGCCTCCAAATTAAACAACCATTTGGCTTCTATTACTTCTAAACCTTTGTTCATTAAGGTAGCCGAATCGATGGTTATTTTTGCACCCATAGTCCAGTTTGGGTGTTTTAAAGCCTGTTGTGGACTAACCTCCGATAAAAATTCGATGTTTCTGCCCCTAAAAGGGCCACCCGATGCGGTTAAATATATTTTTTCTATCGGGTTATGTTCTTCGCCTTGCAGGCATTGGTAAATAGCCGAATGTTCGGAGTCAACAGGTAATATTTTTACGCCATATTCCGTTGCCAATTGGGTAATTAATTGGCCTGCAACTACCAAAGTTTCTTTATTGGCCAAGGCAATGTGCTTGCCTGCTTTTATGGCGGCAATGGTGGGTTTTAAACCCGCAAAACCTACCAAAGCCGTTAGCACAACGGTTATTTGTGGTAAAAGCACACATTCGCACAAGGCATTTAAACCTGCTTTAACCTCTATTTGGGTATGCGCTAAGGCGGATTTTAGCTGGGCATACTTGCTATCATCAGCTATAACCACACAGGCTGGGTTAAATTTTAGGGCTTGGGTAATTAATAAATCTACATTGGATTGTGCGGTTAAAACTGCAACGGCAAACCTATCGGGGTTTGCGCCAATTACTTCTAAAGCTTGTGTGCCAATGCTGCCAGTACTGCCTAAAATGGCTATTTGTTTTTTAATCAATTTTTTAACGTTTTACATTCATCGGCGTAAAGCCAACAAAAAATTATGCTATGTATGGTGTTAATTCATCGGCAATTAGGCGGTTGTTTGCCAACCTTGGCACTTTATTTTGTCCGCCTAATTTACCTTGTGTGCGCATATAATTTATAAACGCATTTGGTTTTAAACTATGCAGTTGCAAAGGTTGCAATATATTACCATTAATAAGGTCGGCGTAATAAATATTTTTTTGTTGCAATGCGGTGTCAACTTTAAGGGCAAAAGTGGCAATATCGGCGGGTGGTTTTGCAAATTCAACAAACCATTCGTGGTAAGGCAAGCCACCTTGGGGCGGGTTTATTTGTGGGGCAAGGGTAAATTCGGTAATTTCTACGCCTTCTTTATTGGCCACCGAAAGTAGGGCGTGTTCCACCTCTTCGGCAATTACGTGTTCGCCAAAGGCACTTATAAAATGTTTTATACGGCCAGTTACCAAAATTTTGTAGGGATTTTTGGATACAAATTTTACCGTATCGCCAATGCTATACGCCCACAAACCAGCATTGGTACTTAAAATTAGGGCGTAGTTTTTGTTTAACTCCACTTCGGCGAGGCATAAACGGGTAGGGTTTTCGGTAAAAAACTCATCAACAGGTATAAACTCGTAAAATATGCCACCATTAACTAAAAGTAATAAACTGGTATCGTTTTGATTATCCTGAAAAGCAATAAAACCCTCGCTGGCTGGGTAAGTTTCAATGGTATCTACATCAAAACCAATACTTTCTACCATTTTTGCTTTGTAAGGTTGGTAGTTTACGCCGCCGTGTACAAACAGTTTAAAATTGGGGAAAATATCTTTTATTTTTTTGTTGGCTTGCGCCGATAACTTATCGAAATACATTTGGCACCAAGGCGGAATGCCCGAAATCAAGGTCATATCCTCGTTAATGGTTTCGGTAACAATGGCATCAACCTTTTGCTCCCAATCATCTATACAATTGGTAGCATAACTGGGCAAGCGGTTTTTTTGTAAATATTGCGGTACGTGGTGCGCCACAATCCCCGAAAGGCGACCAAAAGCTACGCCATTTTTTTGTTCTAAAACGGGGCTTCCTTGCAAAAATATCATTTTACCATCCACAAAATCGGCTTTGCCAGTTTGATTGATGTAACACAACAAAGCATTTTTTGCCGCCTTAATGTGGTAAGGCATTGATTGTTTGCTAATAGGAATATATTTTACACCCGATGTTGTGCCCGATGTTTTTGCAAAATACAGCGGCAGGCCAGGCCACAAAACATTGGCCTCACCAGCTACGGTTTTATCAATATAGGGTTTTAAATCTTCGTAATCGCGTATGGGTACTTGGCGTTTATAATCTTGGTATGATTTTATGGTTGCAAACTGATGATTTTTACCAAAAGCGGTATGTTTTGCAGTATTTATAAGCGACTTAAAAACAGTTTGTTGTGCTTTTAAGGCGTTGTTTTTCCATTTATTAATTTGCCAAACTGCAAACTTTGCATAAGGTTTGCTTAATGCCGCTTTTAATCCCACGTTGTGTAATTTGTTTAATGTTTAGGGAAATTTTTGTTTTGTGTTATGATTTCGAATGATTTTTTTGATACATAAAATTCAGGCTGTTTCATTTATCAATTAATTTTCTTTTTAAAAGTATCAATAATTTTTATTGGATGCCCTTTATCGTCGAATTCAATGTCAAATAAAACCATAAAAATATCGCCGTTAGAATACTCTTTTCTCCAATATCCATTATCATCCTCTTTATAATAAAAAGGATTACCTAACTCAAAGGCTCGCTGCCTACCTAAATCGGCAAAGTTATTAAGATTGCTTAGTAACCTATCAATTAAATTTTCCATATTTAGTTATACAATATTTGGATGTTTGTTTCCTTTATACTCGCTCAATATCTTAAAACAGATAATAAGCTCATAAAGAAAAATTATTTAATTAATTGTTCGCCAGGATGCTGTACCCCGTAACTGTACACCAGCTTGCGGTAAGTAACTACCAAAATTACGTTTGCAAACGGATAAGTTACAATAATGCCTACACCCAATGCCCTAAAACCTAATACTATAAAACCTATAACCAACAGTAAAACGGTAACAATGCGGGTAATGTTGCCGTAAGTAAGTTCGCGGCTTTGGCTTAACGAATGGAAAGAAGTGGAATCGTCGTCGATAATAAAACAAGGGAAAAACATAAAACGCATAATCGTCAAAATAAAAATTATAAAGGCCACAAAGCTTAATACACCAATTAAATAGGGGTTATTTTTTACAGTTTCAACAAATAGTTGAAACGCATTTATGTTTAATAATTTGGTATAAATTAACTTAAGAATAAAAATAAATGTGGCATACATTAACCAAAGACTAATAAAACTTGATACGTTCTTCCAGCTTGGTACAATACTTTTAAAATCAAAATCGTCAACCTCGCTATCAATAATTTTAAAAACTAACTTGTAAAATCCTAAAGTTAAGAAACTAGTTATAATTAATAAAATTGGTAGTCCAATAAAAATCAATAAAGTATTATTAGATGATACTATATAGAAATAGGCAATGGGAACTAGTAAAAAAGTAATTAAAGACGCCACCGCCGAATAGCCCAACAACACCAATAAATTATTACGGGTAATATGCCAAGCGGTTTGTAAAACTTCTTTTACCGAGAAACTGTTTTCCATTAATGATTTTTATTTTTAAATATAATAGTATTGATAAAATTTTGTGTAAACCCAAAGCCATAAGCAAGCAATTGTATAAACGATGCAAATATGCTTAAAAAAGCAACCTTAAATGATTTATTTTTGCTTAACGCATCAAAAAATATTAACAATATATAAATTGATAGTACAAAATTAAAATCGTGGGCAATTTTTAGGTTAAACAGGTTTGCTATAAGTGTAAAACCTATAAAAAAAGTAAACATTGCCGGAAAAAAATGTACCGCTTTTAATTGTGCTGGGTGGTAGGTATAAATGTTTATTCGGCCACGGCCAAAAAAATGTAATTGCTTCCAAAACTGTATAAAACTGGTACGGCGTTTATGGTAAACTACGGCATTGGCAATTAACGCAGTTTTAAAACCCGCTTGCTGTATGGCAATGCTGTACAAAATATCTTCGCCCATACGGGTAATGGTAAAACCGCCCACTGCTTCCCACACTTTGCGTGATAAACCCATATTAAAACTACGGGGATGAAAAGCTCCTCCTGCATTTTTGTTTTTGCCACGTATGCCACCAGTGGTGAAAACGGAGGTCATGGCGTAACTAATGGCTTTTTGTATAGGTGTAAAACTATGGTGTGCGGCATCGGGGCCGCCATAAGCATCTAAATTATGTTGGGCAATTTGTTGGTTTACGGTTTCCAAATAGGTAGCAGGTATTAAACAATCGGAATCAAAAATGATAAAATAATCGCCTTTGGCCCGCTCGAAACCATAATTACGGGTAAAGCCTTGGCCTGTATTGGGTTTAAAAAAATAATGGATATTTAGTTGATTGGCAAAACTTTCTACAATTTCTTTAGCTGCATTTTGTGAACCATCTTCAATTACCAAAACCTCGAAATTAGTATAGGTTTGTTGCGTTAAGGTTTGTAAAAGCTCCTTTATTTCTAAAGGGCGGTTGTATAATGGGATAATTACAGAGAAAAACATTGTTGTAATTGTATTTATAATTTTTGTTTTACTTAGGTTGTTAACCAAGCATTTTTAATACCTTCTCCACATCCTCCTGCGAATCTACCGATATACTCTCCAAATCGGTAATAGCTACCTTAATTTTATGTCCGTTTTCTATCCAGCGCAACTGCTCTAACATTTCCATTTTTTCGAGCGGACTAGCAGGTAATTTGCTAACGCTTAATAAGGTAGAAGTTAAAAAGCCGTAAATGCCAATGTGCTTATAAAAAGTATGTTGGGTTAGCCAATCAGTTGTGGGTATATCTCTTAAATGCGG